>NZ_BAAANN010000044.1:0-66460 GCF_039529815.1 Amycolatopsis minnesotensis
CAGGTAGATCGCCGACTTGTCCTTGTTGTCCCCCACCGAGGTCAGCAACGCGGCCATGTACTCCGCGGTGTAGTTCGCCTTGAGGTACGCGGTCCAGTACGAAACCAGGCCGTACGCGGCCGCGTGGCTCTTGTTGAACGCGTACCCGGCGAACGGGAGGATCGTGTCCCACAGCGCCTTGATCGCCTCGTCGGAGAAGCCGTTCGACTTCATCCCGGCGTGGAAGCCCTCGAACTCCTTCTCGAGGACTTCGGCCTTCTTCTTGCCCATCGCGCGGCGGAGCACGTCCGCGCGGCCCATCGAGTACCCGGCCACCTTCTGGCCGATGTGCATGATCTGCTCCTGGTAGACGATCAGGCCGTAGGTGTCGGCCAGGATCTCCTTCAGGGGCTCCTCGAGTTCGGGGTGGATCGGCTTGACCTTTTGCCGCGCGTTCTTGCGGTCGGCGTAGTCGTTGTGCGCGTTCATGCCCATCGGGCCGGGGCGGTACAGCGCGCCCACCGCCACGATGTCGTCGAACAGGGTCGGCTGCATGCGGCGCAGCAGGTCGCGCATCGGCCCGCCGTCGAGCTGGAACACGCCGAGGGTGTCACCGCGGGCGAGCAGCTTGTAGGTCTCGGGATCTTCGACGCCGAGGGTGTCGAGGTCGATGTCGACCCCGCGGTTGGCCTTGATGTTGTCGATCGCGTCCCCGATGACGGTCAGGTTCCGCAGGCCGAGGAAGTCCATCTTCAGCAGGCCGATGGCCTCGCACGACGGGTAGTCCCAGCCGGTGATGATCGAGCCGTCGTCGCGCTGCCACAAGGGGATCGCGTCGGTCAGCGGTTCGCTCGACATGATCACCGCGCAGGCGTGCACGCCCGCGTTGCGGATCAGGCCCTCCAGGCCGCGCGCGGTGTCGAAGATCGTCTTGCACTCGTCGTCGGTCTCCACGAGCGTGCGGACCTCGGCGGCCTCGGCGTAGCGCTCGTGCTTCGAATCGACGATCCCCGACAGCGGGATGTCCTTCGCCATGATCGGCGGCGGCAGCGCCTTGGAGATCCGGTCCGCGATCGCGTAGCCCGGCTGTCCATAGTGGACGCGGGCGGAGTCCTTGATCGCCGCCTTGGTCTTAATGGTGCCGAAGGTGATGACCTGGGCCACCTTGTCGACGCCGTACTTGTCGGTGGCGTAGCGGATCATCTCGCCGCGCCTGCGGTCGTCGAAGTCGATGTCGATATCGGGCATCGAGACGCGCTCGGGGTTGAGGAACCGCTCGAACAGCAGCTTCTGCGGGATCGGGTCCAGGTTGGTGATACCGAGCACGTACGCGACCAGCGACCCGGCGGCGGAACCACGGCCGGGGCCCACCCGGATGCCGACGCTGCGGGCGTAGTTGATGAGGTCGGCGACGATCAGGAAGTAGGCGGGGAAGCCCTTGCCGATGATGACGTCGAGCTCGACCTCGATGCGTTCCTGGTAGCCATCGGGCTCGCCCTCGGGGAAGCGCCACTTGAGCCCGCGGTCGACCTCGGCGCGCAGCCAGGTGCCCTGGTCGTAGCCCTCGGGGACCTCGAAGAAGGGCAACCGGTCCTTGTGGGTGTAGACCTCTTCGTAGGACTGGACGCGTTCGGCGATCAGCAGGGTCGAGTCCGCGGCGCCGGGGACCTCGGAGTCCCAGTACTCGCGCATGTCCGCGGCCGACTTCAGGTAGTAGCCGTCCCCGTCGAACTTGAACCGGTTCGGATCGTTGAGCGTCTTACCCGCCTGCACACACAGCAACGCCGAGTGCGTATCCGCCTGATCCTTCGTCACGTAGTGCGAGTCGTTCGTGGCCAGCGGCTTGAGGTCGAGCAGCTTGCCGATCTCCAGCAACCCCTCGCGCACCGACCGCTCGATCGGCAACCCGTGATCCATCAACTCCAGGAAGAAGTTCCCCGGCCCGAAAATGTCCTTGTAGTCCGAGGCCGCCTGGACCGCCGCGTCCTTCTGCCCCAGCCGCAACCGCGTCTGCACCTCACCCGAGGGGCACCCCGTCGTCGCGATGATCCCCGCCGCGTTCTCCGCGATGATCTCCCGATCCATCCGCGGCTTGCGGTAATACCCCTGCATCGACGCCAGCGACGACAACTTGAACAAGTTCCGCAACCCCACCGGGTTCTCCGCCAGCATCGTCATATGCGTATACGCACCAGCACCCGAAACGTCACCACCCTCACCCAGCTCATCCGCACCACGCTGGTTCGACTGCCCCCAGAACACCGGCTTCTTGTGAAACCGCGACTCCGGCGCGACGTACGCCTCGATCCCGATGATCGGCTTCAACCCGTGCTTACGAGCCTGCTGATAAAACTCATCAGCCCCGTACATGTTGCCGTGATCGGTCATCCCCACCGCCGGCATCCCCAACCGCGCCGCCTCCGCGAACAACGGACCGATCTTCGCCGCACCATCGAGCATCGAATACTCGGTGTGCACGTGCAGGTGGACGAAAGAATCGTTCGACACCAGCGAAAACCTCCCCGTAGAGACCTTGGCCCGGGAGTCTCGGCGCGACCCGGGAGGTACCACACTAGTCTGGGCGCCCGGGAGAGATTTTGCCCCTCGCCCCCTCCCGAGCTCCGGTGCGACATACCCCCTCACGCGGGTGATCACGACGTAACGCATCGTATTATTGACTTCTGATTACAAAACTCGCTAGGGTCCAGCCATGGCCAGAACGAAGGGCTTCGACCCGGACGCCGCCGTCGACGCGGCGATGGACGTGTTCTGGTCGAACGGCTACGCGGGCACCACGCCGCAGCAGCTCGTGGACGCGCTCGGCATCGGGCGCGGCAGCCTCTACAACGCGTTCACCAGCAAGCACGCGCTCTACGAACGCGCGCTGCGGCGCTACCACGAACGCGAGACCGCGCGCCTGATCGAAATACTCGACGGGCACGGCCCCGCCCGCGAGCGCATCAGGGCCGCGGTCGACCTGGTGCTCGCCGCCTCGCTGGACGACGACGAGCGGCGTGGGTGCATGGTGACCAACGCGGCCGTCGAGTTCGGCGGCAGGGACGAGATCGTCGGCCACCTCGTGCGCAGGGCACTGGACCGCCAGCAGGCGGCGCTGAAGAGCACGATCGAAGAGGGGCAGCGGGCTGGCGACATCGACCGCGACGCGGACGCGGGTGCACTGGCGGCCTTCTTCCTGACCACGCTCAACGGGATCAGGGTGCTGGCCAAGGCCGATCCCGACCCGGCCCGCCTGTCCTCGCTCGCGGACACCGCGCTGCGCCTGCTCTGACTCCACTCGCCTGTTCGGGCGGGTTCGTCGTACCGCAATTTTGTAACTCTAGTTCAAGAAAGGTTATGCCATGGACCTGCGCCTCGAGGGCAAGACCGCACTGGTCACCGGCGCCAGCAAGGGAATCGGCCTCGCCATCGCGCGGCGGCTCACCGGAGAAGGGGCCCGCGTGGCCGCGGCGGCCCGCACCGTCACGCCCGAGCTGGACGCGCTCGGCGTGGCTCCGGTGCGCGGCGACCTCGCCACCAAGGAGGGCGCGATCGCCGTCGTGGAGGGCGCGCTCGAAGCGCTCGGCGGTATCGACATCCTGGTCAACAACGTCGGCGGGGTGCGGGAGGGCATCGCGCACGGCGAGAGCTTCGCGTCGATCACCGACGACGCGTGGCAGCAGACCTTCGACCTCAACCTCTTCGGCACGGTGAGGGTTACCCGCGCGGCGCTCGACAGCCTGGTCGAACGCCGGGGTGTGATCATCAACATCTCCTCGATCGGCGCGCGGTTCGCCCACCCGCCCATCGAGTACGGCGCCGCGAAGGCCGCGCTGACGAACGTGAGCAAGGCGCTGTCCGAGGAACTGGGCCCGCGAGGAGTCCGCGTGACGACCGTGAGCCCCGGTCCCACGCGCACCCGGAACTGGTCGGACCCGGCCGGCATGGCAGGCGACCTCGCCCGCGAACAGGGCGTCGACCTCGGCACCTTCCTCGCCGACCTGCCCGCGCGAATGGGCATCACCACCGGCAGGCTCGCCGAGCCCGGGGAAACCGCGGCACTCGTCGCCTTCCTCGCGTCACCGCACGCCGCCAACATCACCGGCGCTGACTACGTCGTCGACGGCGGCGTCCTGAAAACCGTCTAGCGGGGCGGTTCTCCATGCCCTGTCTCAGCGAGGGCTCGCATGCCGTGAAGGTGACCCGTCGGGGACTCGGCTACTCCGAGGGGCACAGTTGCTCCGAGGGGCCCATGCCCTGGAGGTGACCTTCACGGCATCACATTCCCTCAAGGGCCCCTTCGGGGCATGCGCGGCGGACCTCGCCTTGACCTCTGCAGGAGAATCCTTCAGGACATGAGCGGCCCCCGCCCGCACGCCCGCGAGGGCAGGGAACGCGGCGTCAGAGTCCCTGGGGCACCTTCAGGGACCGCCTCGCTGACCGCGCCCCTAGCGGCCGAAGGGTGGCAGGGCGGCTTGCGGGGGCGCGTCAGCGGGGGCGGTGCCCCATCCGGTGTCCGGCTTCGTGCCGAGGTCGTAGGAGATCGTGCCGCCGTTCGCGACGAACGCCTCCGAGACCCACGGCCGGGTCGTCGGTGCGCCGTTGACCCGCGCGCCCCGGACGTAGAACGTGCCGGACGACGCGGCGGGGGCGTCGATGCTGATGGTCGCGCCGGTCCCCCGGTGCACCACCGCCCTGGGGAACAGCGGGCTCGCCAGCACGAGGTCGGCGCGGCTCGGCACCTGCGGGAACATGCCCAGCGCGGCGAAGACGTACCACGCCGACATGGTGCCGAGATCGTCGTTGCCCGGCAGCCCGTCGGTGCCCGCGCCGTAGACCGTGTTGACGATCTGGCGCACGGTTTCCTGCGTCTTCCACGGTTTCCCGAGGTAGTCGTACAGCCAGGGCGCGTTGATGTCGGGCTCGTTGCCGGGGTTGTAGCGCTCGTCGTCGGTGCCCTTCAGCGCCCAGTTCCCCGCCTTGTCGTGGAAGAAGGCGTCGAGCCGGGCGACCGTCGGGTCCGTGCCGCCGAGCGCGCCGGTCAACCCGTTCACGTCGTGCGAAGCCATCCAGGTGTACTGCGCGCTGCTGCCCTCGACGAAACCGGTGTCGGTGGCCGGTTTGAACGGCTCGACCCAGGTTCCGTCGGCCCGGCGCGCCTGCGGGTAACCGCCGTGGTCCTTCGCGTTGAACACGTTCCGCCAGTAGCCGGACCGGTCCAGGAAGGCGGCCTTCTCCGGGGCACGGCCAAGCCTGCCCGCCCAGTCCGACAACGCGAAGTCGGCGACGGCGTCTTCGAGCGTTTCGGCGGCGGAACCCCAGCAGTGGCAAGCACCTTCGGGTGCGTAGTGCAGTTTCAGGTAGTCCGCGAGCCCCGGCCGCTGCCCCGCGCACTGCACGGGGCAGCCGTTGTCGCGCGAGTCGTTCGCGGTGGGAATCGTCGCGGCGCGGACGAGCGAGTCGAAGGCGCCGCCGACGTCGAACCCGGTCGCGCCGAACGCGGCCATCCCGGCGAGCGCCGGCGCCGACGGGTCGCCGCTCATCACGTGCGTGCCGCCCTGGTTGTGCAGCCAGCGATCCCACTCGCCGCCGTTCTGCCGCGCGAAGTTGTAAAGCGACTGCGCGTAGTCGCTCGCGCGCGCCGGATCGAGGAACGCCAGCAGCTGCACCTGCGCGCGGTAGACGTCCCAGCCGGAGAACGTGCCGTACTGCGCCTTCTGGTTCTTCGCCAGCCGGTGCACCTTCGCGTCGCTGCCGCGGTACTCGCCGTTGACGTCGTTGAACAGGCTCGGCTGCTGGAAGGCGTGGTACAGCGCGGTGTAGAAGGTGGTGAGCTGCGCGTGCGTACCGCCGCCGACCGAGATCCGGTTCAGCTCGGTGCGCCATGCCCGGCGCGCGTCGCCGAGCACCTTGCCGAACGCCGTGCCCGCGGGGATCTCCGCGTCGGCGTTGCGCTGCGCGTTCGCCTCGCTCACGTACGAGATGCCGATCCTGGCCGTCACCGGGCCGCCTGCCGGGTCGAACCCGACGTATCCCCCGGAACCCTTGCCCGGCCTGGCCGCGTCCGCGAAGCCCTCGCCGCCGCTCGCCGCGCCGGTGCCGGGCCGCAGGGTGCCGTCGACCCAGGTGCCCTGCGAGACGATCGGCCGGTCGAAGTCGACGGTGAAGTGCAGCGTGTAGTAGGAGCGCTGGTTCTCCGCGCCGCCTTCGGTGCGGCCGCAGAACCCGCCGGAGTCGACCGAGCCGGTCACGCGGTTGTGCGCCTTGTCGATCCGGATCGACGCGCCCGCGCTGCCCGGCAGCGAGTTCGACGTCCGGAACAGCAGGGTGGCCGGTTTGCCCGCCGGGAAGCTGAACCGGCCGAGCCCGGCGCGATCGGTGACCGAAAGGTCCACGCCGACACCGTTGTCGAGGCCGACCCGGTAGTGCCCCGGCTCCGCGGTCTCGTCCGCGTGCGAGAAGTTGCTCGCGAAGACCTCGTCCCTGGTGTCGGCCGACGGTGACGACCGGACCTCGCCGGGGAACGGCATGACCGGGATGTCACCGGAGGCGCCGGGGGTGCAGCCGGTGCCGTTGAGGTGGGTGAGGCTGAAGCCGCGAAGCCTGGTCACGTCGTACTGGTAGCCGCCGGCCGCGCCGGAGGACGCCTGGTTCCCCTTGGTGGTCGTCGGGCTCCACGCGATCATCCCGTACGGCTTCGTGGCGCCGGGGTAGACGTTGCCCGCGTTCGTCGTGCCGATCATCGGGTCCACATAGGACACCGGATCGGCCACCAGCCGCGGTGCGGCCGACACCGGCGGGGCGGCCGTCGCGGCCAGCAGGCCGGTACCGAGCAGGCACAGCACGAGTCTCCGGGCACGCATGCGGCGTCCTCCACGTGACGACCTTGTTTGACATCGTTGTTTGACATCGTTGTCAACGTTGTCAAGACACTTACGGTGACGCTACCGACACTCGATTCACGCGAGCAACACGCGAGCCGGGTTCTGTCCCTTTTGTCAATGCACAGTGGCTTTTCGCCAGTGGCGAGTGGTGAACTCTTGACAAGGTACGGCGCCGGAGATCACCATTCCCGCCATGAACCTGTCTGACAGCCAGACAGCCGGACAAGGTCCCCGGCGGGTGAGTGCGATGGAAGCCGTGCTCGCCCACCTCCGCGGCGCCATCGAGCGTGGAGAATACGACGTCGGCGAGAAGCTGCCGTCGGAGGCCACCCTCGGCAAGGAGTTCGAGGTGAGCCGCTCGGTGATCCGGGAGTCGCTGCGCGGGCTGCAGGCACTCGGGTTCACCGAGTCCCGTACCGGGAAGGGCACCTTCGTCACCGCGTCGGGCCCGGCCCAGAACCCGAGGTTCGGGCCGTACTCCGCCCGCGACCTGTTCGAGGTGCGCCGCCACGTCGAGATCCCGGTGGCGGGCTACGCGGCGCTGCGGCGCGGCAGCGAGCACCTCGACCTGCTCGAGCACCTGCTCGGGCGGATGGAGGTCGAAAACGACAACACCGCGTGGGTCGCGCTCGACTCGCTCTTCCACATCACCATCGCCCAGGCATCCGGCAACCCCGTGTTCGGCAAGGTGATCGAGGAGATCAGGGACGCCCTCGCCAGGCAGTCCGCCTTTCTCAACCAGCTCGGCGACCGCCGTGCGCAGTCCAATGTGGAGCACCGGACGATCGCGACCGCGATCGCGGCCGGTTCCCAGACCGATGCCGTCGAAGCGATGGCAGCCCACCTCGACCACGTCGAGAACGCCTTGTCCACAATCGTCGCCAAGACCGCCGCGCCCGCGGCCTCCGAAGACAGGAACGAGTGACACCGTGACCGACCAAACGCTCAGCGCCGAGCACAAGGCCGCACCGGCCGACGCGGGCGACGCCGGGTACAGCAAATCCCTGAAAGCGCGCCACATCAACATGATCGCCATCGGCGGGGCGATCGGCACCGGCCTCTTCCTCGGCGCGGGCGGCAGGCTCGCGCAGGCGGGGCCCGCGCTCGCGATCGTGTACGCGGTGTGCGGCATGTTCGCGTTCTTCGTGGTGCGCTCGCTCGGCGAACTGATCCTGCACCGCCCGTCTTCGGGCGCGTTCGTCTCCTACGCCCGCGAATTCATGGGCGAGAAGGGCGCGTACGTCGCGGGCTGGATGCACTTCCTGAACTGGTCCACGACCGGGATCGCGGACATCACCGCGATCGCGCTGTACGCGCACTTCTGGAGCTTCTTCACGCCGATCCCGCAATGGGTGCTCGCGCTCATCGCGCTGGCGATCGTGCTGACGCTGAACCTGGTCTCGGTCAAGCTGTTCGGCGAGATGGAGTTCTGGTTCGCCATCGTCAAGGTCGCCGCGCTGGTGGTGTTCATGGTGATCGGGATCGTGCTGCTGGTGACCCAGCACCCGATCGACGGCGTCGCGGGCGGTCCGCAGCTCATCGCCGACCACGGCGGCTTCTTCCCGGCGGGCGTGCTGCCGATGGTGCTGATCGTGCAGGGTGTCGTGTTCGCCTACGCCTCGGTCGAACTGGTGGGCGTCGCCGCGGGCGAGACGGAGAACCCCGAGAAGATCATGCCGAAGGCGATCAACTCGATCATGTGGCGCATCGCCGTCTTCTACGTCGGCTCGGTCGTGCTGCTGGCGATGCTGATGCCGTGGAACTCCTACTCGAAGAACGAAAGCCCGTTCGTGACCGTGCTTTCGCATCTGGGCGTGCCCGCCGCGGGCAGCGTGATGAACCTGGTCGTGCTCACCGCAGCGATGTCGAGCCTGAACTCGGGCCTGTACTCCACCGGCCGGATCCTGCGCTCGATGTCCGTGGCCGGTTCGGCACCGAAGTTCACCGGTGTGATGAACCGCAACCAGGTGCCCTACGGCGGGATCCTGCTCACCGCGTCGATCTGCGTGCTCGGCGTCGGGCTGAACTACCTGGTGCCGAAGGACGCGTTCGAGATCGTGCTGAACTTCGCCGCGATCGGCATCCTCGCCACCTGGGCCATCATCATCCTGTGCCACCTGCTGTTCGTCCGGAAGGCGAAGGCAGGCGAGCTGAAGCGCCCGAGCTTCCGGCTGCCCGGCTCGCCGGTGACCGAGATCGTCACGCTGGCCTTCCTCGCCACGGTGGTGGTGCTGATGTGGTTCGACGTGCCCAACGGCCGCTACACCGTGCTCGCACTGCCCCTGATCGCGCTGGCGCTCGTGCTCGGCTGGTTCGCGGTCCGCAAGCGGGTGGACACCAGCAAAGCGCTCGCCGACCTGGGGACCGGGGAATGACCCCTGCCCCCGCACACGAGCCGCTCGTGCACATCCTGCGCGAGGGCATGACCGAGAGCGTCCACCACGGATCCGTGGTGGTGCTCCGGCCGGACGGTTCCGTCCTCTTCGAAGCCGGTGATCCCGGCTCCGCGTGCTACCCCCGCTCGGCGGCCAAACCGGTGCAGGCCACCGCGATGGCCCGGCTCGGGCTCGATCTCGACCCCGACCTGATGGCGCTCGCCGCGGCGAGCCATTCCGGGGAGGAGGTCCACCTCGACGGCGTGCGCCGGATCCTCTCCGGCGCCGGCCTTGGCGAGGCCGGCCTCCGCACCCCGGAGGACTACCCGTTCGACCCCGTCGAACGGGACGCCTGGGTGGCCGCTGGCCGGAAACCCAGCAGGATCGGGCACAACTGCTCTGGCAAGCACTCCGCGATGCTGGCCGTGTCCCGTGCGCACGGCTGGCCGCTCGGGGACTACCTCGACCCGGAACACCCGCTGCAGCAGGAGATCCGGCGCACCGTGGAGGCGTTGAGCGGCGAGACGGTCGCGAAGGTGGCCACGGACGGGTGCGGCGCTCCGCTGTTCTCGGTTTCCCTGCGCGGGCTCACCGCCGCGATCGGCCGCGTCGCCAGTGGCGACGGGCCGGAACGCCTTGTCGCGCAAGGGATCCGGAAGCACCCGGAGATGCTCGCCGGGAGCAGGCGGGACGTCACCTGGCTGATGCGCGCGGTACCGGGGCTGATCGCGAAGGACGGGTTCGAGGCAGTGCAGGTGGCCGCGATGCCCGACGGAACCGCGATCGGCATCAAGATCGCGGACGGTTCCGACCGGGCACGGCTGCCGGTGCTGCTCGGCGCGCTGGCACTGTCCGGTGTGGACGTACCGCCGCACGCCGACGCGAATGTGCGCTTGGTGGGCGAACTGGGTCAGGACACCACGCGGTAGTGCGTGATCAGGCGGCCCTCGTCGTAGACGTGGAACGCCAGCGACGGCGGGCCATCGAGGTCCACCGGCCCGCCGTCGGCCCATTCACGCGTGCCGTTCTCCTCCCACGGCATCAGGAGCGTCGACACCACGCCCGGCGCGATGTGCAGTGGGAGCCCGGCGAAGGTGGTGGCCGCGGCGGTGTGGGTGTGCCCGCAGAACAGTGCCGCCACGGCATGCCTGGCGAGCACGGCTTCGAGCCGCTCCTCCCCCGTCTGGCGCAGCACGTCGACGACCGGGTTGTGCATGGTCACCGGCGGGTGGTGGAAGCAGACGAACGCGGGCTCTCCGCCGGGTACCCCGCCGAGCGCGGTGTCGAGCCAGTCGATCGTCTCGTCGCCGAGGAAGCCGGCGCCGCGGCCGGGGATCGACGAATCGCACATCAGGAACGTGGCCCCGTGGATCCGGTGGACGCGGTTGATCGGTCCCTCGCCGGGTCCTTCGCCAAGCAGGACCTGCCGGTAGGCCGAGCGCTCGTCGTGGTTGCCGGGGCAGTGCAGTACCGTGCCGCGCCCGTCGAACAGCGCCTTGACCTGCTCGTACTCCGCGGGCGCCCCGTGCTCGGCGAGATCTCCGGTGGCCAGCACCACGTCCGGTGGCGTGGTGAACGCGTCGATCGCGGCCAGTACCCTCTCGGCGCGGGCGGCGCTGCGCTCGCCCCCGTCCAGGTGCAGGTCGCTGATATGCGCGATGAAGATCATCGGCCCCCTCCTCGTTCATCCACTGTGGACAGACAAGCTTCGGCGGACTTCCTTGATCCGCAACGGAGTCCTCGCTGTCACCGGGATCATAATTGCATACAGTTGATCAGTGCTGTATGCAGATTTCATGGACAGTGCCGAGATCCAGCGCGTACGCCAGGACACCCCCGGATGCCAGGAGATCCGCCACTTCAACAACGCGGGCGCCTCGTTGCCACCGAGGCAGGTCACCGAAACCGTGATCGAGCACCTGCGGGCCGAGGAGCGCCGCGGCGGGTACGAGGCCACCGCGGCCGCGAGCGACCGGGTGGAAGCCGTCTACGATTCGCTCGCGCGGATGCTCAACGCCGCGCCGGAGGACATCGCGCTGACCGACAGCGCCACCAGGTCGTGGCAGGCGATCTTCTACGCCATCGAGTTCGCCGCCGGTGACCGCATCCTCACCTGCCGCTCCGAGTACGCCAGCAACGCGATCGCCTACCTGCAGGTCGCCAAGCGCACCGGTGCGATCGTCGAGGTCGTCGACGACGACCAGCACGGCCAGCTCGACGTGGAGGACCTCAAGCGCCGCATCGACGGCAGTGTCAAGCTGATCTCGATCTCCCACGTGCCGACGCAGGGCGGGCTGGTGAACCCCGCCGAAGCGGTCGGCGAGGTCGCCGCGGCGGCCGGGATCCCGTACCTGCTGGACGCCTGCCAGTCGGCCGGCCAGCTCGACCTCGACGTGGAGCGGCTTCGCTGCGACGCGCTGACCGCGGCTGGCCGGAAGTACCTGCGCGGGCCGCGCGGCACCGGATTCCTGTACGCGCGGCCTTCGCTGCGGGAGCGCCTGGAGCCCGCGATGCTCGACCTGCACTCGGCCGTCTGGACCGCACCGGACACCTACGAGGTGGTGGACTCGGCACGGCGGTTCGAGGCGTGGGAACGGTCCACCGCGACCGTCCTCGGGCTCGGCGCGGCCGTCGACTACGCGCTCGGGCTGGGGTTGCGCCGCATCGAAGCACGGGTGGCCGCGCTCGGCGAGATGCTGCGGACGCGGCTGCGGGAGATCGACGCGGTCACCGTGCACGACCTCGGCGAACGGCGCTGCGGCATCGTCACGTTCAGCGTCGACGGGCTGCCGTCGCCGGAGCTGAACAAGCTGCTTGCGGGTGAGCGGGTCAACACCTCGGTGACTTATCGCGAATCTGCGCAGTACGATTTTACTGGGCGGGATTTGCCGGTTTTGGCTCGGGCTTCGGTTCACTATTACAACACCGAGGCGGAGATTGATACTCTTGCCCAGCTTGTTTCTCGGTTTTCCCGTCGGTGATCCTGCTTCTTTGCTGGCGTGTTTTGGTGGCTCGGTGAAGGTTTCCGACGCGTTGTCGGTCCCGTTACCTGTTTGGCTTCCGTGTCGTTGTGATCCCGTTGTGGCAGGCCGCGATCTTTCCTGCACCTGATTAGGGGACGGAAAGTGTTTTGCGGGGCGGTAGAATTGTGACATGTCCACTGAAGAAGAGTTTCATCGGGTTCGTGTGCTTTCTGACTCTGCGACTCGGCGGTTGCGGGTTATTCGGCATCAGCAGGCACTGTTGCTGCGCGAGATAGCGGAGATGGAGCAGTGGTCGTCGCGAAGATCGAGAACCGGAATCCGCCCGCACTGCGGAGGTTGGTCAACTCGCTGCTGATGCGAGTTGACCCCTGAAGGGTATGAGCGGCGGCGTCAGGAGAAGGTGGCGGCGGGATAAGCGCACCATGGATCGGCTCCGGCTCGATGCGCTGGTCGAGCGGTGCCTGGGTAGTCATGGATGTGCGGGGAAGCCGAAGGCGCAGATCTTCGTCCACATCGACCTGCCAACCCTGCTCGGCCCGCGCGACAACCCCGCCGAACTCGCGGGGTGTGGTGACATCTCACCCGAGTTGGCCCGAGCGATCGCCTTCGACGCTGACTCGGTCTGGAACCGCATCATCGACGAACCCATGACCGGCCTACCCGTCGATTTCGCACGACGGCGCTAGTCCGCTGAGGACTCTCGGAGGATGCCGTCGGGGTCGGCGGATTCGCTGAAGTCCTCCCAGTCCATGTTGGCCAGCGAGAGTTGGATCTCGACGTCCAGCAGGGCGTTCGGCGTGGCGCGGAAGGAGCGCGGCGGTTCGTGTTCCGGGTCGATTTCCAGCACCAGCACGGGATGTTCGGGTGAGGCGAGGGTGGTCGCGTCCACCACGAACACGAGGTCGCACTCGTCCGCATAGGGCAACAGCAGCTCGGCCAGGTTCTCGCCCGTGCAGCCGTCGAATCCGGGCTCGGCGATCAACGTGGCGTCGAGGACGACCTCGTCGTCCCAGTACTCGCGGAGCGCGGTGATGTCACGCCAGGCGGTTTCCCAGGCGTCGTGGTCGGAGAAGTCCGTGCGCACTATCGGGGTCGTCGAAGAATTGAGCAGGGCTTGCAGCGCGGCTGGCGGGACGGTGTGGGACGAGGCGGTTGTGACGGTGCCGTCGATGACGTGGCGCCCTTCTCGCCACACCACGGTTCCGTCCTCTGCGCAGAGCCGGATTTCTCCTCCGGACATTACGCGGAGGTGGTCGCCCGGGCCGGCGAGTTGGTCGAGCACGCTGCCGCCGTCGCCCCGTACCTGGAGGTACCCGTGGGGGTCGAGCGCGAGGTCCGCGCCTTCGGCGTACCAGAGCTGGATTCCGTCGACTCCGTACAGGCGCACACCCTGCTCGGGCTGGTGGCACAGCACGGTACCGCCGTCGTCGGAAGTAAGGGACCGGGTCCGGAGCGTCTGTCCGCGGCGCAGGACCGCGCCGCGCGGTGGAGTGTGCCCGGTCGCCGCGCAGGGCCCGTGCTCGCCGGCCTCCCACACCGCCGTTCCCTCGGCGTCGAGCAGGGCAACGGTTCCGTCATCGCGGACGGCCAGCCGCACCGCGCCGAGATCGGCGGTACCCGACCGCCAAACCGGTGCACCGCACGACGTACGCAGCACCAGGTCACCGTTCCGGTCGAGATCGGCCCAGCCGTCACCCGCCCAGTCGGTCCCGGTCGTCCACACCGGACTGTGGACGGCGTTGCAGTACAGCGCCAGGTTTCCGTTGTCGTGGTGCTGAAGCGTGTGCGAGCCGGACGGGGAAGTCAACGACTGCCGTCGAAGACGCGAGCCCGGGCCCATGGCGGGGCCACCGTGGTCGTGTGGCTCCGCGGGCGGCGGTGTCGTGCTCGACCGGGCAGAGCCTCTGCGCCACAACAGGTTCCCGGCGGCGTCGAGCAGGCACGGTTCCAGGTCCGTGCCCTGGGTGGTCGGCACCTGTCGCCAGGTCAGTACCGTGCCCTCCTGCTCCAGCCAGCGCGCCAACGGCGGGGAAGCCACGGAATAGGACATGGTGAGTTCACTGCCCCACAACGAACCGTCGGGTTCGCGCCGGACCGTGCGTGCCACGGCACCCTTCGTGTTCACGCCGTAGAGGAAGCGCTTGAGCGTGATGTCGGCGACCGGCGCGGAATCCCGGAACACCGGCTGGGAGCCGACGAATCCGTGCCGGGAGTTGTACACGCCCACCCCGATGTCATCGAGGAGTTCGAGCTCCCCTTCATCGGTGACCACGAGCGACTTCGCACGGACGTCGGCCACCGCCGAATGCCAGACCTCTCCGTTGCGGAGTTCGACCTGGACCGAGCCGCTGAGCCGGAGTTCACCGGCGGCCGGGTGCTGTTCGTCGTCACCGGCCCGCCACACGATTTGGTGCGTCGTCCGGTCTGCGACGACCGGTACGCCACCGGAGTCGTACCGCAGCGCATACCTTCCCGAGGGCGAGACCAGCTCGGTCCCGGCCGGAAGCGAGTCGTACTCGGGCAGCAGCCGCATGCGCCTGCCCGGCGATCCGTCGGGCAACGGTTCCGCGGGCGTGCTTGGTGATTCCCGTGCGACGCGCACGCCGCGGTAAGCGACCGGGGCTTGGCCAGCGCGTTGGCGGTAACCGGTGAACCCGCTGCTCTCGGCGAGGAAGCGGACGGCTTCCAGTTGCACGTCAGGGGATCCGTTGGTGTCGTCGATATCGAGGCGGTAGTGCGCGTAGGCCCCCGGTTCGGCGATCCGGTAGGTCCTGGACTGGTGCCGGTCGGCGAACGACTGGTCCGCGCGGGTGTCCAGGGTCCGCCACCGCAGCCCGTCCGCCGAGCCGCGCAGCGTCCACCTCGCCGGGTCGCGATCGTCCGCGTCGTTGGCGGAGGTGAGCGCGTACCGGTCCACCGCGATCGGTTGCGGGAACTCGAACTCCAGCACGGCCCGATCGTGCGGTGCGAACCATTTGCTGCTCGTCCCGTCGACGAGGTTCGCGGCGACCTCGTCCGCGGCGGGGTGTTCGGCACTGACCCACACGAAGCTCACCAGGTCGCTCACGTCCGCGTTGCCGGACGGGCTCGCCGAGCGCAGCGCCACCGAGCAGGAGCCACCCGTCCGGTCGCGCCAGGTCACCGACCGCAGAGGCGCTCCGGCGCCGTCGTCGATCAGCACCCGCAGCCGTCCGGCCGGTCCGTCGTCGGGCTCCGCGTCGAACTCGTAGTGGCGAACGCCGCCCGCCTTCGTCCGGCCACGGAGTTCTCCCCGCACCTGCACCACATCACCGTTGCCGGTACGGCCGTGGCCGCGGCAACTCGCCATGTCCGGTGCGAAACCGATCGTGGTCAGCGCACCATCCACCGTGTCCCAGGACAGCTGCTCCAGCACCACGATGCCACCGTCGTCCACCTGGACCAGCAGGTCGTGCCCCGGCTCCCACTCGGCAGAATCCCTTGTCCGCAACCAAATCCGGAACGCGAACACGGATTCCTGATCCGACACCGGCTGCACCGAGCTCTCCCTGCTGGCCAAGGCGCCGACACGGATGACTCAGCGACGCGTGAACGCCGCCGATCGTAGGTACCTCCCGGTCCCCGCTTCGTCCACTTCGACCAGGATTGCCCTGGCAGGGAGGGATAACTGTCCGAAAAGCCACTCAAGCCATCAACCGGACCGGTGGTTCCGGCAAGCTGAGCAGGTTGTTCGGCGCGAAACCGTCGGCTGTCGTCTTGAGGTAGACGACGCCCGCGTAGGACGCCAGCACCACATCGAGCTGCCTGCCCGCGACGGTGACGAAGTAACTGTTGCGGCCCGCTCTGATATCGGCGATCACCTCGGCGGTCTCCCGGTACCAACCCTGGCTGCCATTCCCGCCGATGCCACGGATCCGTTGGTGCGGATTGCGATGATCGTCCCCGATCTTGTGCGTGTACTCGACAAGAACTCGCGCCATTGTTCCTCCGGGTATCGGTGGCGCTCGTTCTGGCCGAGCACCTTCCCGGAAGTCGCGAGGACCGCTGCCGCGCTACCGCGCACCACCACCTCGCAACCCGATCGTGAGGAACGCGATTACCCCGCCTCCACCGCGGCCAGTGCCGCCTGCCAGGGAAACGCCTCCGCGACCGGCTCCGCACTTCCCGCTTCCCAGAGCACGCGTACACCCGATTCGCGGAGTTCGGCGACGCTGCGCGAGAACGGCCTGCTGATGGCCAGACCGCCGTTCACGAAGGGCAGCACCACGACGGGCACCCCGAGGCCGTGCAGTTCGGCGAGCTGCGTGGTCACGTAGGTGTCGGCGATCCCGGCGGCGAACTTGTTGACCGTGTTGTAGGTCGCCGGAGCCACGATCACCGCGTCGGCCTTCGGCAGCGCGGGCTGCCCGGCGCCCCGGTACCCGGTCCGCACGGCGTGCCCGGTCCGCGAGCGGAGCGCGCCGAGGTCGAGGAAGTGCTCGACCGCGGCCGGGGTGGCCAGGCAGTGCACCGACCACCCTCCGGCGAGCGCGAGGTCGATCAGCACGCCGACGTGCTCGGCGGGGCCCGCACCGGTGATCATCAGGTACAGGACGCGCTCCGCCATACCGCCGATTCCTTCTCCCGGTGACCGTTTTCCCTGTCACCAGGCTATCGGGCTACGGCTTGACGAGATCCGAACTCGTCGGCGTGGGATTGCGGAACAGGTCCAGCACCGGGCAGTGCTCGTCGACCTGGCGCTTCAGCTCCACGTAGCGGTCGCGGTCGGCGGGCCCGCTCAGCTCGACGGACACCCGGACGCCGGTGAAACCGGGCCGGGTGCCGTCGAACCCGAAGAAGCCGTGCAGGTCGAGGTCGCCGTCCACGGTGACCTTGACCGAGTCGAGCGGGATGCCGAGCTTCGCGGCCCAGAACTGGTAGGTGATCACCTGGCAGGAACCCAGTGCGGCGAGTGCGTATTCGACCGGGTTGGCGGCGGTGTCCGTCCCGCCGAGCGCGGCGGGCTCGTCCACGGAGAACGCGTGGTCACGGACACGGACGTCGACCGCCGTCGCGGCACCCGGCACGAGCGCGTGCTCGACGGTGAAGGACGCCTTCGCGGCGGCGGGGTTTCCCGTGACGGCCTGTTTGGTTCCCTCGATGACATCGGTCAGCGACATTCGCGTACTCCCGGTTCGCCGCGGTTGGGGCCACCCAGGATGATGCGCGCGCCCGGCGGGCGTCGCGAACGCTCCTACCGAGTGGGATGTTTCTTTCTTGCTTCTCGCCAGCCTGCCCGCGGTCACACTGTGACGGTGACGCACGACACAGGGAACGCGGCTACCCAGGGGGAAAGCGCTTTCCCTTCCCGTTTTCCCGGGTGTCCGCCGAAGCCTCCGTCCGGCGGGCACCCGGGCTCCAGCAAGTTAGGTTAACCTAACTTCGTGACCCGCGTTCACCAGCTCACCGGCGCGGCCGGTTCCCCGGAGTCCGCCGCGGCGCACGCGGCGTACTACGCGTCGATCGCGCAGGCCGACGTGCACGGCAGCACCGTCCGGCACCGGCTCCGCCCGGAGGTCGGCGACGGCACGATCGAGGTGACGTCGTTGCGGAACGGGATCGACATCGTCCGCTACGACGCCGCGTTCACCGGCGGGCACCGGCTCGGATACGCCTTTCCCGGCGACCACTTCGAGCTGGAGCACTGCCTCGACGGGCGCATGCGCATCAGCGAGGCCGGTGGCGGTACCGGCGATCTGCGCGCGGGCTCGGTGGCGCTGAGCCCTCGGTGCGCCACCGAGGGAGTCGTCGCACACGGCGACGGTGAACGGTACCGAGCGGTGTCGATCACCGGGACCTGGACCGGTTTGGCGTCCTACCTCGGCACGCTGCCGGAAACCGTTTCGCCCGAGCAGTACGTGAGCGGGTCCGCCGCGCTGCGCCCAGTGGCCGGTCCGTTGGAAGAGATCTTCGTCCACCGCCGCATGTCCCCCGGCCGGCTGCTGTTCCTGGAATCCCGGCTCATGGCCGCGCTGGCCGCGCTGGTCGACGGACTCGCGACCACCACGCCCGCGGTCCTGGGCCTCGACGACCACGAAGTGACCGCGTTGCGGCGCGTTCCCGGGCTGCTCTGGCAGGAACGCCACGCGCCGCCGACGCTGGCCGCGCTGGCCCGCGCGTCGTCGATGTCGGTCCGGCGTCTCACCACCGGGTTCCGCGCGCTGTTCGGAGCGTCCATAATGGAGTACCACCGGCACCGCTGCCTCGACCGGGCGGCGGCTCTGCTCGTCGAGACCGACTGGCCGGTGGCGATGATCGCGCACGAAGTCGGCTACGCCTCGGCCAGCAATTTCGGTTACGCCTTCCGCCGCGATCGTGGCGTCACCCCCGCCGGGTTCAGGCGGGCGCACTCCTGAGCACCGCGCTCCACATCCCCGAGCCTCGCGCTCCACACCGCGGCGCGGCCCCGGCGCCGACGATCGGAACCATGACCGTCCGCACCGCCGCACGCCCTCGGCTCGTCATCGTCCTGGCCGGGCTCTCCGCGGTATCGCCGTTCGCCACCGACATGTACGCGCCGGCCTTCCCCCAGATCGTCACCTCGTTCGGCACCTCCGGAGCGGCCGTCCAGCTCTCCCTGACCGCGTGCCTGGTCGGAATCGCCGTCGGCCAGGTCGTGCTCGGACCGGTCAGCGACGCGACGGGCCGACGGCGCCTGCTCCTGGCCGGTTCCGGCCTGTTCACCGTGTTTTCGCTGGTGTGCGCGCTCGCTCCGGCCATGTTCGTCTTCGACGTCGCCCGCCTGCTGCAAGGGATCGCGGGCAGCGCGGGGCTCGTCATCGGGCGCGCGGTCATCAGCGACCGGTTCACCGGTGCCCGTGCGGCCCGCCAATTCGCGACGCTCAGCGTGATCGCGATGACCGCCCCGGTGCTGGCGCCGGTACTCGGCGGCCTCATCCTCGGCGTCGGCTCGTGGCGCCTGGTGTTCGTGGCGCTGGCCGTGACCGGGCTGGTGCTGTCGGCCGCGATTTGGGCGTGGGTACCGGAATCGCTCCCCGCCGAGCGGCGACGTCCCAGCGGCCCGCGAGCCGCGTTCGCCGCGATGGGCGGGCTGCTCCGGCGTCGCGAACTGGTCGGCTACCTCCTCGTCGTCGGGTGCGGGCTGGGTGCCCTGTTCGCCTACATCACCGGCTCGCCCTTCGTCTTCCAGAACGGCTACGGCTTGTCGCCCACCGGTTATGGCCTCGTCTTCGCCACGAACGCCGCCGGCACCGTGGCCGCCGGAGTCGCGTTCGGACGGTTGGCCGGGCGCGTGCGCCTCACCACCCTGCTCGTCACCGGCGTCGTCATCGCCGCTGTTTCCCTGACCACGCTGGTGATCCTGCTCGCCGCCGGCGTCGAGACGCTGCCCACTACCTGGGCCTGCCTGTTCGGTCTGACGTCCGGATTCGGGCTGCTGCTGCCCGCGTCGACCAGCGTCATCCTCGCGATCGGCAGCGACTCCCCCGGTGCCGCTTCCGGTCTGCTCGGCGGCGCCCAGTTCGCCCTCGGTGCCGCGGCCGCCCCGCTACCCGGCGCGCTGGGAAGCACCACCGCCATGTCGACGGCCGTCGTGGTACTGGGTTTCGTCTTCTTGTCCGTGATCGCACTGAGCACGCTCACCCGTCCCTGGCGAAAACCCTGAATCCAGCCGGACCGATTTGACTAGCCTCAGACCATGAACCCGCCCTCGATCATGGCCATGGCAGATCTGGCCACCCCGATGTCCCTCCGGGTGGCCGCGACCCTCAACCTGGTGGAGCACGCGGGAAACGCGGGAGCGACGGCAGAGCACCTCGCCGCCAGGACCGGAACCTCCGCCCCCGCACTACGGCGCCTGCTCGATCACCTCGTCACGATCGGCGCCTTCAACCTCGACCCGGAATCAAACCGCTACCACCCCACGGACCTCGGCGCCCAACTGCACGAGGACGCCCCGGAAGGGATCAAACCCCTGCTCGACATCAACCGCGCGGGCGGTCGCGCCGAACTCGCCTTCGTCGACCTGGTGGAAACGATCACCACCGGCACCCCGGCCTACACGCACCGGTACGGGCGCGAATTCTGGGCGGACCTCGATGCGCACCCGGAACTGCGCCACTCCTTCGACACCCAGATGAACTGGCGTTTCCAAGCGCAGGCACCACAAATCGCCGAACGCTTCGAGTGGAGCCGCTTCCCCCGGATCCTCGACGTCGGCGGCGGCGACGGCACCGTGCTCACCGAGATCCTGCGCGCCCATCCCGATGTCCGGGGCCAGGTCCTCGAACTGGCTCCCACCACGGCCGCCGCGACCACGCGATTCGCCGCAGCGGGGCTCGCCGACCGGGCCACCGTCGTCCCCGGCAGCTTCTTCGACCCGCTGCCCGCGGGCGCCGATGCCTACGTGCTGTCCGACATCCTGCACGACTGGGACGACGACCACGCCCGCAAGATCCTGACCCGATGCCGCGAAGCCGCCACCCCGGACGGCACCGTCGTGGTGATCGAACCGGGCCCCGGGGTGGGCACCGCGATGAACCTGTTCATGCTGATGTGCTTCAACGGCAAGGAACGCACGATTGCCGAACTGACCGCGCTGGCCACCGACAGCGGGCTCTCGCTCGTCGGCTCGGGCCCGGTGTCAGAAGAACGAACCGCACTGGAGTTCCGAATCGTGCTCTGACGACGCCGACTTCAAGAACGGCACCAGGGTTTCGGGCAGTTCGGGAGCGGGTGCGAGAGGGCGGTCGCGGCCGGCGGGTCGGGTGGCGGAAGCGTGGAGCCGCCAGGGGGCCTGGTCCCTGAAGGACGCCTTCACGGCATCAGATTCCCTCAAGGACACCTTCAGGGCATCCACGCCGGAGCGGAAAGCCCACATCCACGACATTCACGCCTACCAGGCCCTTCAGGGCATCGCAGAAAGCGCGTCAACGACCGGCGCCGATCCAACGTCGAGCGCCCGCCAAGGCGAGAAGCCCGCGCCGTGGGGATGTGGGGGCTTGGCCCCCACTGCGAAACAAAACACCGGGAAGGCGGCCGACAGGCCACCGAACACGGTGGGCGCAGCAGGGATCGAACCTGCGACCGCTCGGGTGTAAACCATGCGGTTTCCTGCTCCGGCCTGCGCATTTGCCGTCCAGAGCTGTCCAGTCGAACCACGTCCGACCAGCGTGGTTCACGGCCGTTCACGGCCGCTGATGTCAAAGACAGATGTCACGATGGCGCCCTCGACCAGTGAAACTCACCGAGGGCCTCGCCGCGCTTCCGGATGGGCGGGGACGCACCTTCCAGGCTGCTTCCGGTAGTCCCAGGATTCAGCCGGGCTCCGATGTCAACGGGACGGTCTTCGTTGTGTTCGCGCTTCCTGGCTGGTGTCGGAGCTTGAACGAGAGCATCGCTACGTGCGCGGTCGTTGCGATCATGTGGAGGTCCGAGGGGAAGTCACCTGGAATGCGTCGGTCCTGACCAGAGCCTGGCAGTAGCCGAGGCCATGCGTGGGCATGCGCAACACCGCTGTAGGTGTTCCATAGCCAGATGAAGTGCTCTTTCAGGGCCTTCCGACTCCCGTCTGCGTCGCCCGGCATGGCCTCCAACGCCGCTGCAACCACCTCGGCGGCGCCGTACATGACTTTGCCATCGCCCGGTGGCTGATTCCCCTCCTGGATCGCTGCCTTCTGTCGCTGCGCTGCAGCCAGATACTGTGCCTCCGGCTTCATCCTGGAGAACTGTTCGAAGCCCGCGTAGCAGTCCAGCGCCTGTGTGAAACCCTTCGCCTCCTGAGCGAGTAAGACCCGGGCGTTCCGGAGGCGAGTAGCTGGGTCGGCGGGCAGGAGTGCGAAGACGACGCGGCCAGCTCCAACCAGCGCGGCCCGACTAAGGGCATACAACACGATCGGGGACGTGGGTGTGTTGGTTCGCACGATGTGGCTGACCTGGTCGAGCGTGCCTCGGACTGCATCAGCGGCGGAGATAATGGTGCGATCAAAGCTGATCGGGCCTGGAGGAAGCGCCCGCGCGAGTCGGCCGACTTCGCTGTCTTCGACGAATGGAAGTTCGCTGATCTCGTCGCATAGCCGCTCGACCGACCCGTCGATGATGCTAACGGCTCGGGCGAGGGCCTCAAGTGCGGCAGGATTCTCGAGCCCCATATCCATGACCAGGTCTCCTCGCTGTGCTGTTGAGCCGAAGTCGCCTTCATGCCGTGCCGTGTTACAGGCAGGAGCTGCGACATGCCCGATGATGAACTGGCTGGCACGGCTTGGGCGACAGGTCATCGACCACTACTTTCTCCCAAACTCGGCGTATGACGCTTCCTTAGCATTCCTGGCCTCGACAGCACGCGTCAGGCGTCGATACAGCGATGGCTTCAGTTGCTGCTCAACTGCTTCGAGGTGACAAAACTGGAAGCTCGCAAGCTCATCACTCGGAAGATTAATTTTACTGATCATATTTGACGCTAGAACTCCGCCATCAAAAATGAACTGTAAGCTATCACGCCAAACGCCATGTTGCGGAACCCAGTCCACCACAAGAAGACCTCCGATATTGAGATCCAATTGCAACTCTTCCCGAATTTCACGGCGGCACGCTGCATCTGGCGACTCATTAGCATCCGCTATCCCGCCCGGAATCTCCAGGTAGGGTTTGTAAACCGGAACGACGAATAGTATTCGTCCGCGATCATCGGTTATCAGTGCGCCTCCCGCCACCGTCTTGCCAGGAATTCGACCAGCGATTCCTGGGTTGAATTCTTTTTCAGGCTCACCCTCAAGGGCGAGGTCTTCAGCAAGGAGGCCAGTCGAACGATTCGACTCCAAGTGAATCATATTTCCCTTCACTACTCTGCTAACCCGCAAGCAGTGGGCGGGCGCGATCTCGAAAGTCTCGAACATGTGATTGCTTAGCGTGGGTTTTGAGCCGCTCGTTTACTTCTCGAATTACTTGAAGCGAGCGTTGCGAGGACTGGCGGCTACTGGAATCAACGGCGGCCAACCCAAGACTCGCAGCCTGCTCGATATCGCCATTCAATACGGCCACTTTAGCGAGCTGTCCAGTGCTGTACACCCGACGTCGGGGGTGATCCTTGGCTGCGTCCCAAGCAAGCTTTAACGGACCAAATGCCTCACGAGGCTTACCGAGGTCTACCCAACAGCTTCCGACATATGTCGCAAAAACGGCATCCGTCCAGTGCGAGGCCCAGCTAGGTGTGTTTTCGGGCCGAACCTGAGAGAATAGCCCCTCAGACTCAAGAATCATTTTTCGGCAATCTGATTCGTCGCCAAGTTGGGCGGATGCTTGAGCAGCGAGCAGAGTGGCCTCTGTCGCCACAATTGGAACCGTCGAGACGTTCGCATGGGAACGCGCCGCGAGTGCGAAACGTAGAGCCTGGTCAGGGCGCTTAAGGTAGAGTGCTTGATGACTCATGGTGGTGAGAACGTACGCCCCATAAGCAGGTTGATGCGCATCCTTGGCCAATCTCAAGGCTTGCACAAAGTACCGTTGCGCCACACCGTGCCGTTCGGAATCATAAGCCATCCAGCCGATGATTTCACATAAGGTTGCCGCAGCCGTGTATAGAGCACGGCTAAGTGGGTCCGTACCGGCCTGACTGAGACGGGGTGCCAACTTCTCTCGCACAAACTGAACCGCTAGAAGTCGCTGCGCTTCGCCTCCAACGGTTCGGTCCAGGCTGTCAAACATCTGCGTTGCCGCAGTAACTTCCGCCACGTCAAGCTCAGTTATCTTGCTTGCAGTTCGCTCGTATTTCGACTCCCGAAGGAACCAATCCATGAAGGCGGCGTTAAGCGCCTCCAAGGAATAGTCCCCCTGCAAGACACTCGTATGCCTGGTGGAATCGAACACCGCAAGCTTAGTCAATGAGTCAACGGCATCGATAAGCGACGGCGAGTACGTGAGACCAATGTCAGAGCGAGCCTCATTCGGGGTTGGCGTGAGCCCTAGCTCAAGTGCCGACCTGCCATACACGTCGCATAGAATCGTGCGGATCGGCTCTTGTGGACTTCGTTGACCGCTCTCCCAGAAGGAGACTTCTCGCGAAAGACTCTGAGTGGTCTTACCGAGCGTCTCACCTCGCGAACGTGCGCACACTTCGATCAAGTGCACCAGTTTGGCCTTCGTCCAACCTTTCGCAGCTCGCTCTTCTCTCAATCGCGTCATTGACTCCCCCGCATCATAGGACGCCCTTTAGAACATCCCTTACAGCGCTGAGACAGATTTGGCAACAAGTGCGTCATGTCCCGTCACCCCCGTCATGCGGCGTCACTGTTGTCGAGCTTCGGAACCGGCGATCGTTAATGACATGAAGATCAGCCACACAAGCCTCCACCTCGACTCCTTATCCTGCAGTCGCCCCGCCCTCAATCCGCTGGACTCGCTCGGCGAGAGCCGCGACCGCGGCACTCAGGTCGTTTACCTGTCGGGTAACCGCAGCAAGATCCGGTGCAGTCACCCCCTCCTGCCAGTCCTCTCGCACAAACACGCCGATGGATTGGCGGGCTTCAACCCAGCCCTCGTCCTGCAGGAGACGCAGCGCTTTCTGCGCGGTCCCGAGGGCCACGGAGAACTTGTCCGCAAGTTCCCGATGAGGCGGCAGCTTATCCCCCGCCCCTAGTTCTCCACTGCGGATTTGCAGGCGGATCCGCTCGGCCACCTGCTCAAACGGTGCCTTCGAACTCGTGCTGGCGCTCATGGGCTCAAGTCTAGCGGCTTGACTCAACTCGACATAGATCACCCGAATAGCGGAACGCACGTCGACTCATATTGAGCTAGGTTGATATGTGTCACCAAACGAAAGGGCTTCCTCAGATGAGGCACGCATACCCGACCCGCAAGGAGCTTGAGCTTCGGTTCGAGGGCTTGGAGGGGGAGGACTTGACCGAGCTGCTGGCCGGTGACTCGGTCGGCCTGGCGCCGCTGGTCGACGCGGACCAGGCCGCGGACGAGCTGGAGGAGATGTCCGACGTGCTCGCAGCGATCGACGCAGATCTGGCGGTAAACGACGCGGCCCAGGAGCGGTTCGGCGAGCACTTGAACGGCTGGCTGGACCTGCTGACCACGCTCGGCGGCTGCGTGGGCCAGAGCAAGACCGCGGCCTACCGCGCTGTGGTGCTGGCCGATGGGGAGGCGGCGTGATGTCCGGGCTGAGTGAGCTGGTCGAGCTGCAGCAGACCCATCCGGCGGCGGATGCGCCGGTCGATGTGGTGGCCGCGTGGCATGAGCGTCGTGCGGTGGTGCTGGAGCACCTGGCCGCCGAGGGCAGTGCGGTAGCGGTGGGCGCGGCCCGTTCGGCGCACCGCTACGCCGACGAGCTGGCCGGCCGCGTGCTCGCCGCCGCCTGACCGACCTTTCCGGGCGCGTTTCGCCCCGCAATTCCTCGACTTTCCCGCATTCGTTCCTGGGGACCGCCATGCCTTGGCCCGGCGTCCACCCTGCTTGAAAGGACTTCTGATCATGACTCGCACGGTGAGCACCGTCATTGCGGACCGGTTCCACGACCTGGCCGACACCCTCGACCGCAACGCGGCGTTCCTGTACGGCGCTGACCTGCCGGAGGCTGTGGTGTCGCTGCGGGCTTCGGTCTACGTCGATGTCGCCGAGCAACTGCGGCTGCTGGCCGACATCGAGACCAGCGCGAGCGAGGACAACCCGCTGGTGGTCCAGGTGTCCGGGGTCGAGGTCGCGGCGGCGGTGGCGGGCCGGTTCGAGGCGCTGGCCGGGTTGCTGGCCGCGAACGCTCGTCTGCTGGCCCGCCGCGCGGTGGATGCGGGCATGGTGCGCCGGGCCGTGGTCTACCGCGACATCGCTTCCCAGGTCCGCATCCTGGCCGATGACGAGCGGGCCATTGTGCCCCCGCGGCACGAGACCCGGCCGCCGCTGTCGAACACGGGCCCGGTCAGCCCGGTCGCGGCCGACGCGTCCGGTGCCACGTTCCCGCGAGTACGGGCGGTCTTCCTGGACCCGCTGGTGACCGCGATCGCCCGCCGGCGCCGTCAGGGCTGGTCGGTCGCGAGGTTGACCCGGTGGCTGAGCACGACGCTGCGGGACCCGCAGACCGACGAGGTGCACCCGTGCGCACAGAGGTCGTTCGTTTCCTACGTCGCCCGTCTTCTGGCCACCCCGCGGGCCGCTGGTCTGCGGACGGCCTGACCTTCCTGCCAGCTTCGTTACCGGCTTCGAGAAGGGAGCCCTCATGCTTGTCAGCTTCGATCCGCCCGACCCCGAGGTGGATATCGAGATGACCGCCCGCCTCAACGGCCGCACCGAGATCGGGGCGCGGTTCCTGTACTCCCTGGACAACCCGTACGCGGTGACGTTCCTGCTCAACCCCGGGAGCGATGAGCGGGAGTGGCGGTTCGCCCGCGATCTGCTCGCCGAGGGGATGAACCGCGCGGCCGGGGACGGTGACGTGCGGATCGGTCCGGACGGTGACGTGGTCCGGATCGGGCTGTACTCGCCCACCGGTGCCGCGGTCCTGTACTTCGGTCGCGCGGATCTGGAGAAGGCCCTGGAGGCCACCGAGGTTCTGGTGCCGCCGGGCGAGGAGTCCGAGTTCTGGGACTGGGACACCGAATGGGTCCGGTTCATCGGGGACGCGGCGTAGCGCCCCACGGTTTGTCCTCATAGGACAGACCTCGACCGGCTTCACGCCCTGTCGTGGAGCCCGCTCAGTTCAACCCGCTGAAGATGGAAGGGAACCACCATGTCCATTCCCGAGCAGGTCGCACGGCTGACCAGCGTGCTCGAACGCATCCCGATGGGGCTGCTGTCCGAGCTGGCCGAATCGGAGCCGATGACCGGCATCGAGCAGGCCGACAACGAGATGGCGCCCCTGAATGGGGAGATCTTCGCGGTGCTGGACCACACGGGGCTCGGCACGATGGCCACCGGCGCGGTCAGCGACGCGTGCGCGAAGCTGGCGCAGGCGCGGGAGGCGTACGGCATCGTGCGGATGTACCTGGGTGATGCCCGCGACGCCGCCGAGCAGGCGCGCCAGGCGCTGACGCGGGCTGTCGAGCAGCACTCGGCATGAGCCGCCGGTTTCCCTGGGTGCTGGCGCCGGTGCCGTGGTCGGAGGAGACCTGGTTCACCCGCGGTACGTGGCTGGGGAAACCGCTGTTCTCCCCCCGCACGGCGGACCGGTCGGTGCTGGCCACCAAGCGCCAGTTGCGGGCCAAGGGGTTGCGGCCGGGCGGGCAGGATCCGTGCGCGTTCCTGGTCCTCCGGCCGCGCAAGGCCGGGAAGCTGGTCTTCGCGAACCTGTACCTGATCGTCAAGGCGAAACCGGTCCGGCCGATGACCGAGGCCCGGTGGGCGGCGCACCGCAAGATGATGGCCGCCCGCCGCACCTGCCGCGAGTGCGGTGACCTCGGCTGGGCCGAACTGCCGAAGGCGCACCGCACCTGCGAAGCCTGCCTCTACACCGCCGGGCTGGACCCGGACTCCTACCTGCACGACTACCTGGCCGGCCAACCGACTCTGTCGGCCGCCGAGCACGAAGCGCTCACTGAGTACCCGCGACTGTCCACACCGGACTACGCGCTCGCCGGTTGAGCACACCGAACCCCCCGGAAGGGACGGCCTTGCCATGCCCGATGACCCCACGACACACGGCGGCGGCGCGAAGGGCGCCCCGTTGCCCGCGCCGGTCTACCCGGTGCCCGCGCCCGAAGACGACCCGCGTTTCACCTTCGGGCTGACGCTCCAGGTCGCCGAGGTGCTCGAAGCGCACGGCTACCCGCGTCCCACCGCGCTGGACTTCGTGGACCTGCAGCAGGCGCTGTTCCGGTTCCTCTACACCACTCGTTCCCGTTGACCCGTGAGGAAAACGTGATGTCCGTCCCGACGTCGATCTCGCCCCATCTGGCTCAGCTGGCCGCCGCGTTGGACGCGGCCCAGGCCCGGGTTCGCGCGCTGGAAGCTCAGGTCGTCGACCGGCCTGCGTGGCAGGAGTTGCCGCGCGACACCGAAGCGGCCGATCTCTACCGCCAGGCTGCCGCGCTGGCCTCGGTGCTGGCCGAACGCCTGCGCGGTATCGAGGTCGCGTTCCGCCCCGGCCCGGCCACCCCGCAGACGACGGCGCCCGCGCCGTTCCGCCCGTTTCCCGTGTCGGGGTGACACCCCGAAACCCGTTGACGTGTAAAGGAAAACGTACCCATGAGCATCGAGAAGACTGTGGTTCCGTACAAGCTGGAACCGTTGGTTGACGCCCTGAACCGCGCGTACGCCCACGTGGACGCGTTGCCTGCTCCCGTCCCCCGCGACGCCGTCACCGCCGAGCGCTTCCGCCGCGTCGCGGCGCTGGCCGCTGAGCTGGCCGACGATTTCGCCGCCGCCGCGGCCGCGTTCGCGCCGGAACCGGTGGCAGTCCCGGAAAGCGGTGTGTCGTGAGCGTGTTCGAGGTCGCCGAGCGGCACGGGCCGTGGCGGCTGGCCGGGTTCGCGTGCGCGGTGCTGCTGTTCCTCGCGCTCGGGCTGTTGCGGTGGCCGTTCCTGCTCGTGGCCCGGATCCTGCGCGGTCTGCAGGTCGGGCTGGACCAGCGGATCACCGCGTCCTTCCCGGGCCCGGTGTCGCCGTACCCCATCACCTGAAAGGAGGTTCGTGGTGTCTGAGAACAGTTCCCGTGAGCCCGGCACGCGGGTCGAGCGGGTCCCCAGTGGGTCCCGGGCCGACCGGGCTATCGGCGCGGTCGGGTGGTGGCTGCCGGAAACGGTGGCCGCCGCCGCGGTGGCCGGGTTCGCCGCCTGGCTCGGCTGGTCGTTCCTGATCCCCGTGATCGGTGTCGCCCTGGTGGCGCGGATCGCGTGGGAATGGGCCCCGACCCGCCGCTCGGCGCGGGTGGTCACGGCCCTGGTGACCGCGATCGCCTGCCGGATCCGGCGGCGTCGCCGCACCGGCGAGACCGCGTCGGCGGCACCGGCCGGGGATCCGTCCCGGGCCGATGAGGTCGCGTCGTGACCGGCCCTCGGCTGCCCCGTCGTGGCCAGGGGGTGGCGCCGCGCATCCCTTGTTAGCCCTGGTCAGGCGCGCGTGGTTCTTGGCGGTTCCGGCGCGCCTGACCAGTTCTCCCAATCCCTGCGAAAGGAATCGGAGTGTCCAGTGTCCCTGTTGGGCAAGGTGGGCACCGCCGCGGTCCTGGTGGCCGTTGCGGCGGTGGCCCTGCACTACAAAGACGGCGCTAGCGCCGATGAAGGCGGTGGCGGTGGTGGCCCGGGGGTCGCCGACATCCCCGGCGACTACCTGAGGGCCTACCGGGCGGCGGGCGAGACGTGCCCGGCACTGGACTGGGCTCTGCTGGCCGGGATCGGGAAGGTCGAGACCAACCACGGCCGCCTGAAGGCGGCCGGGGTGCGCTCCGGCGCGAATTTCGCCGGGGCGAAGGGCCCGATGCAGTTCCTGACCCCGACGTTCAACTCGGTGCGGTCGCGGCATTCCGGGATCGGGTCGGACATCTACGACCCCGGCGACGCGATCCCGGCGGCGGCGCACTACCTGTGCGATTCCGGGCTGTCCCAAGGCGATCAGTACCGCGCGATCTACGCCTACAACCACGCGGGCTGGTACGTGGCCAAGGTCCAGAACCAGGCCGCGGCCTACCGCCGCGCGGGCTGACTCCCGGCACCGGCCGCCACGCCATCGCTGCAGCATCGAGCGCGACCCGAATTCGGTTCCACACCAACACCTTTCACACCTCAACCATGGAGGAAACCTGTCATGAAGATCGTCGCTTTCATCGTTCTGCTCGTGTCGGCGTGGCTGGCCTGGGGCGCCGGGAGCCTGCACGAGAAGGACCCGATCAACCACACCACCACCCCGATGTGGATCCTCGGCGCCGTCGCTCTGGCCAGCCTGGTCGCGCTGTTCACCAGCAAGTCCACCGCGAAGTCCCGCGGCTGACCGTCGCCGCCCATACCGGGGCCCGGCCGTCGCGGCCGGGCCCCGGCTTCCCCGAACCTGCTCTCTTCCTGCCCTGCCAAGGAGAAACCGCGCTATGACTCGCACGATCACCCACGACCACACCGGCCCCAGCGCGCTTCGGCTGCGTCTGCCCGCGGGGCGGATCACCGTCACCGCCACCGACGACAGCGACCGCGCGACGGTCCGGCTCACCCCACAAAATCCCGGCGACCAGGCCGCCGTCGACGCGATCGAGGAAACCGAGGTGACCCAGTCCGCCGACGGCCTCACTGTCACCGTTCCGGCTACCGGCGGCGGCAGTTCGGTGCACACCGTGGTCCAGCGCGGCGGCGGACGCGTATCGGTGTCCCAGACCGCCGGGATCGTCACCGGTTCGATGACCGGGGTCACGATCACCAGTGACGGCTCGATTTTCGTCGGTGGCCGTAACGGCGCGATGGTCATCACCGGCGGCGCCGGTGGCGGTGTCGACGCCGAGGTGACGGTGCCGGTCGGGCACCACGTCGACCTGGCGCCCGGCGCCGCCGATGTCACCAGCACCGGCCAGGTGACGTTCCTGCGGGTCGATTCCGGCTCGGGCGATGTCCACGTCACTGGTGCCGAGGTCGCCGAGGTAATCACCGGCTCCGGTGACGTCACGGCCAGCGGTGTGCGCGCCCTGTACGCGCGCACCGGCTCCGGGGACATCACCGTCCCGGAGGCCAGCGGCTCGGTGGTGGCCAGCACCGGTTCCGGCGACGTCCACGTGCACCTGAGTGCCGAGCTTCCGGCGCTGGAGATCCGGACCGGGTCCGGCGACATCACCGTCACCGCCGCTCCCGGCGTCCGGGTCGACCGGTCGCGGCTGCGCACCGGCTCCGGGGACATCCACACCCCATGACCCCGGGCGATCACACCATCGAATCGGAGGAACCCCGGATGAGCGTGATCAACGCGGAGCGGCACATCGACTACGCCGCCGACGCCAACGCACAGGAGGTCGACACCGAGCGGGACGCACAGCACCACGGGCTGCTCGCCAACGCCGAAGCCACGCTGGCCGTCGCCGAGGAGCTGCGCAAGCTGCGGGAAGCCCTGTGCGGCAACGAGAAGGACAAGTTCGACCGGGGCGCGCTCGGCGATCTCGTCGCCGCGCTCACACCCTCGGAAGGGGTCTGGTGATGCGGATCATCATCGGCCTGGTCGCGTTCCTGGTGCTGTGTGTGCTGTTCACCGTCGGGCACATCAGCACGCCGACGTGCCCGGCACCGCCCGCATCCCACGGCGTCACTGCCCCGGCCGCCCCCTGAGCGTGCCCATGACGCCCCGGCCCTGCACCGATTCCGGGTGGCGGGCCGGGGTTTCCCCGTCTGACCACACCGACTGACCACTGTGGAGGAACCAATGTCCAACTCCCTGTACCTGAGCAAGGCTGGGCAGCTGCTGGATAAGGCGGCCGACTTCAACGAATCGAGCTTCGGGCCTCGCGCCGAGCGGCCCTGCGAGGGGATCTACCAGGACAACGTGCTCAAGCTCGTCGACGCCTGGGTCGCGCTGGCGATGGTCGACCGCGGGCAGGTCCCGCCCGGTCTGGGGGCGCGGCTGATCGCGGCTATCGCCGAGGACTGCGCGATCACCGGCAACGCCGATCACCTCAACGAGAAGTGCTGACCATGACCGCGTCGACTATCCGCCCCACGGCGGGAAAGCCGGGCGGGACGAGCTACCGCTGGCTGGCGGGACTGGCCGCGGCCGGGCTGCTGGGTGCCTGCGCGGCGCCCGCCGGGCCCGGCACCACCGTGCCCGCGCCGACCCGCACCGCGCCGCCGGTGCGGTGGTTCATCGATCACCTGTCCGCCAACCTGACCCCGCCGGTACCGACCTACACCGCCTTCTGCGCGACCGAGGACATGGTCTCCCCGTCGCATGTACCCGACCTCGGCGAGCTGAAGCCGGTCCCGGTCACCAGGACCGACTTCGAACGGCTCGAATCGGGCGACCCCTGCCCGAGCACGAGGCCGCGGTGAGCGCCCGGATTCAGGTGGTCTCCTTCGGCTACGGCCACCACGACGACCCCGCCGCGGACATCACGGTCGACATCCGCCGCCGCGTCTACGACCCGCACCTCGCACCGGAGCTGCGCCACCTGACCGGACTGGACTCCGAGATCCGGGACCGGGTGGCGGACTTCCCCGGTGTGCGGGGCCTGGTCGGCGACGCCTTCCGGATGGCCGTGTCCCTCGCCGGGCTCGGTGCCGAATCGGTGACCGTGGCGTTCGGCTGCGTCGGCGGACGGCACCGTTCCGTGGTGCTGGCCGAACTGCTGCACCTGCGCGCGGTGGCCGCCGGATGGGTCACCGGCGTCGAGCACCGCCACATCGACCGTCCCGTGCTGCCCAGGAAGGAGGACCCGTGAACTGGCAAGAGGAACGCCGCCGCACCCTGGCGGCGAAAGCCGAGCAGGCCCGGCTGGACCAGGCCGCGCAGACCGGCACCCAGATCGAGTTCATGAAAGCGAAAGGAGAGCAGGCCCGCGAGGACCGGCGCCTGTCCGAGAAGCTGAAGGCCGACCAGGCCAAGACCCGCCAGGACAAGCGCGAGAAGGACAAGGCCGACCGCAAGGCGCGGTGGGCGGGCAGGCGGGAACTCGCCCGCGCGCACACGGTGGATCTGCTGATCTACGGCGTGGCGGTGGTGTCGTTCGCGATGGCGGCCCCGGCGATGGCCGGGTACGGCCACGACGTGTACGCCTCGCCGATGGGCAGGCTGCTGCCGCTGATCACCGAGCTGACCATGTGGGCCTTCGCCGTCGCGGTGCTGCTGTCCCGCACCCGCACACCGGAACGTCCGGTGTGGGGCCTGCAGGCCGGGGTGTGGGTGTTCGGCGCGGTCGCCTTCGGCACCAACGCCCTGCACGGCATCAGCAGGGGCCCGGACGCGGCGGCGATCATGGGTGTGGTGTCGGTGGCCGGGGTGGTGGCCCACCAGCTGGCCATCGCCACCCCGCCGAAGTCGCGGACCCAGCGGCGCGCCGACCGGGTCCGCGCTCTGGCTGAGGCGAAGGCCGCGGCGGCGGCACGGGCGGCGGTGCGCACCGCCGCCGCCCGCATCGACGCGGACGGCCATTCCACCCTCGCCTACACCCCCGGAACCTACGAGGTCCGCCGGGGCCGCCTGATCGCCGTGACGGCGGACCCGGACGCACCCGGTGCGCCGGACGCGATGGACCGCGAGATCGCGGCCCTGATCGACGCCACCGTGTTCGGCCCGCGCCCGGCGGGCCCAGCCGAGACCAGCGGTGGGGACGAGCCGGTGAACCGGGGCACCGTCGCCACCCAGGAAGACCCGCGCCCGCCCCGCCCCGGGGACGACCCGGTCCCGGACCGCCCGGCGGCCAAACCGGCACGGCCGCGTAAGCGCGCCGAGGACGACTGGGCCGGTGGGCGGGTCCGCCGGACCTACACCCAGCTGCGCACCGAGCTGCAGAACGCGATCGTCGCCGGGGACCTCGACCCGGACACCGCGAGCGTGAACGCGGTGCGCCGGACGCTGCGCTGCAGGAAGGAGACCGCGCGACGGCTGCACGCCGAATTCAAGCCCAAGGACTGACCCCGGCGCCCGAGGGGTGGCCGGCCGGAACCCGTCCGGCTGCCCCTCGTACCTGTCCGGACCAGCGAAAGGACCTTCCCTCGTGTCTGACAACGACACCAACACCAGCGGCACCGTGGTGCCGTTCCGGCGCCCGGACGATGTCGACGGCGAGATCGTCGAATCCTCCGGCACCGATCTGGCGGTCACCGAACCGCGCCAGACCTGGGGAACCCGCGTCATGCGCAGCACCGGGAAAGCGCTGGCCGGACCGTCGGATCACACCCGCGCCCGCCTCGCCGAGTCCACGGTCGAGTTCACCCACACCGCGGGCCGCACGACCCGGCGGGGCTTGTCCCGCGCCAGGCGGTTCGGCCACCGGCACGGCGCGATCATCGCCAAGGGGTTCGAGGCCGCCCGGCAGCGCCGCCGCGCCGACCGCGGCCACAGCGACCTCAAAGCCGCCATCACCCTCGCCCGGGAGAAGGGCGACACCGCGCAGGTCGAGGCCCTGACCAAGCAGCTCAACGAAGGACGCACCAGCGCCGTGGCGGCGGCGAAGATGCGCGCCGACCTGGCCTGGTCCCTGACCCGGCGTGCCGCGCTGGTCGTGGCCGTCGTCTTCGCCGCCTCGCTGCTGACCGGTGGGGTCAACGGGTTCGGTCACTGGCTCGGCGAGTGGAACGCCAACGACGCTCTCGGCGTGTGGCGGGCGGTGTTCGGCACGATCTACCAGGTCATGGCCGTCATGTTCACGTTGTGGTGGGCCGGGCTGCTCGCCGCGGGCGGGGTGTGGCTGGGCCGCCGGTGGAAGGACGGTGTCCGGCTCGGCGAACAGGTCCTGCCCGCGCACCTGCGCAAGCAGGGCACCCGCACCCGGCAGGTCGAGCTGACCGAAGGCGCGCTCACGCAGGCGCTGGCCAACATCGGCAACACCCAGCTCAAGGGCTACATCAAGGAGGGGTGGCCCAACCGGGAGACCGACAACGCCTGGGTCCAGCCGCCGATCGGGTCCCGCAAGGGCTGGTCGGTGCAGATCCGGCTGCCGCTGGGGGTCGACGTCGCCGCGGTGAAGAAGGCCCATCCGCTGCTGGCCCACAACCTGGGGTGCCGGGGACCGGAACTGTTCCTGGACCCCTCCGAGGAGGACCCGACCGTGCTCGATTTGTTCCGGCTCAGCCCCGGGGTCCTGCGGGAACCGGTGGACCCGTACCCGCTTCTGGTCGACGGGATCGCCGATTTCTGGACGGGGTTCCCGGTCGGGGTCACCCCGCGCGGGGACCCGGTCGTGACCACGGTCCTGGAACGCAACTTCGTGTTCTCCGGGACCATGGGGTCCGGCAAGTCGACCATGATCCTGGACCTGCTCTACGGGGCGATCCTGGACCCGCTGGTCGACATCGACGTGTTCGTGTTCGCCACGAACAACGACTACGACCTGCTCCGGCCGTGCCTGAAGACGTTCTCCGACGGCGGCGGCAGCGACAACGTGCAGGCGTGCCTGGACCACATCGAGGACCTGTACGCGGACCTGGAGACTCGGGGCCGGTTGCTGCAGCGGTACGGGGTGAACAGCGTCGCCGAGGGCGGCCGGGACCTGGTGGCCTCCGAACCGCGGTTGCGGCCCCGGATCGTGGTCATCGACGAATGCCAGGCGTTCTTCCGCCAGGACACCCCGGAGGAGCGGCGGCGGGTGGTGAACCTGCTGGTCAACTTCTACAGCGCGGCACGGAAGTACGGGATCTCGCTGGTCTTCGCCACCCCGCTGCCCTCGGACCAGTCGCTGCCGCGGGACCTGGTCGCGGTCACCTCGAACAAGGCGTGCGGCGCGATCGGCGACAAGACCCGCAACAACGTCGTGCTCGGCGACAAGGCGCACGAGAACGGGGTGTCCGCGCTCGACCTCAAGCCGAAGACCGACAAGGCCCTCAACGACTGCGGAACGTTGATCACCATCGGGTTCATGGACAACCCGGGGGCGGTGCGGTCGTACTACCTGACCAAGGAGGAACAGAAAACGCTGGTGGAACGGGCGCTGCAGCTGCGTGGCGGCACCGCCACCGCCGGGGCGGAGGCCGCCGTGGTCGAGCGGGACACCCTCGCCGACATCCTCACCGTCACCACCGAGGTCACGCCCCGCGACGGTGAGCGGCAACCGCGGGTCGCCGCGATCGTGGCCGCGCTGCGCAACAACTGGAGCTACTACCAGGACTGGAAGAGCGAGCACGTCCTCACCGTGCTCGCCGAGTCCGGCTACAAGGTTCCGACTACGGACCGTAAGTTTCTGGTAGATCCGGCGAAGGTCGCCGAAGCCCTGCACCGTCGCGCCGCCGAGGAGGACGACCCCACCGAATGAGGCCGGGCGGCCCGGCCCGCACCCCCGTGAAACCGGGGTCGCCGGGCCGGGTGAACCGGGCTCCTCATCCCGCTCATTCGGCTCATTTCCGCTCATTTTCCCAGTTCAAACCGCTACTCATCCCGGGATGAGGGAACTCATCCGCGCTCAGCGAACTCATCCGCCGACTCATCCCGAACTCATTCGCCCGGCCGCCCGTTGCGCGGGCTGATCCGGCACGCCTCACACCCGCCCAGCGACTACAGAAAGTAGCCGTCGGGCGGGTGTCGTGCTGCCCGGAATCCGGCGCGGCAGGACTCGCCGAGCCACCTCGACTGAGAGGAGCAAACCCCCTGTGTCTACTCGAATCCCCGGGCTCGACCTGGCCGACACTGACTTGGCCGTGTGCACCGGCCTCGACGCGCCGCACGCGTTCTACGACGTGCTCGCCGAAGCGTTCTACGCCGTGGGCACCGCCGACCCGGCCGCGGCGCTGGCGCTGATGCGCGACCACGCCGAGGACCACGGCGCTCCGTACCCGACCACCGCCGACATGGGCGCGTTCGGTGTGCGGCACTTCGCCTACACCCACCCCGCCGCCCCGGGCGACACCTGCGTGGCGGTCGTCGACGAGCACGCGCCGGGGGCGTTCCCCGCGCTGATCTGGCGACCGCATGAGCAGCCCCCGACCGGCGTCGGCCGCCCGGTCGCCGACACCACCGGCGGCTACCGCTGAAACACCGAAAGCCGCCGCCGGGCCGATGGCCGGACACCCCGCGCCCCACCGGCCCGGCGGCCCCCACCCCGAGGAGGCACGCACCATGCCCGCTCACCCCAGCACCACGCCCCCGAGGAACGGGCGGTGAACCCGGTCGCGGTGTGGCTGGTCCTCACCGTCGCCGCCGTCCTGGCGCTGGTGGGCCTCGCCGCGCTGGCGCTGACCGTGCACACCATCCGGGGAGACCGCGGCGGCCGCCACGTCGCCGAGATCGCCGACGCCCGCGACACCGCGCTGCTAGCCGACCACAACCGCCGCCGCCGCGCGGTTGATCCCGACGCCACCGTCGTGCTCCACCTCGACCTCGACCGTCCACATCCTCAGGAAGGACAGCACCCATGAGCCACCAGCACTTCAGCGCCCGCGTCGGCGCGGCCCTGGGCAAAGCCCGGCTGGTCGAACTGCACGCCGCGCTCGGCGACACCGCGCGGGCAGCCTGCGACACCGCCGACCCGGAACTGTTCTGGCCCATCTCCGAACGAGACCAGGCCCGCATCGGTGCGGCGAAACGGATCTGCGCGGACTGCCCGATCCTGCCGGACTGCCGGGAGTGGGGCATCCGCAACGAAGACGACGGCATCTGGGGCGGGCTCACGCGCGCGGAACGCGGCGCGGCCCGCTACCCGCACGCCGCCCGGCAGCGCCGTGCCTCGCCCTGGCACCGCAACGGCCGCCGCACCGCCTGAAACCGCCCCACGCCCCACCGCCCCCGGTCACCGGCCGGGGGCTTCGTCATCTCCGAGGAGACCCACCCATGCCCACTTGCTCCACCCTGCCCGCCATCGCAGGCCCGCCGAGACGGCGCTGGACCTGCCGGTCCTGCGGTGCCCGCAACCGGATGCGGCAGCGCTGCTGCCACACCTGCCAGCAGATCCGGCCCCGCCACTACCGATGACCGCCGCCCTGTCGAGGGGAGAACTCATGCACGCCACCGAAACCGACACCCAGCGCACCACGGCGCGGGACCTGGCCGCCGGTCTGCGGGACTGGGCCCTGCACCTGGCTGGCAGGAAGTGGCCGGTGTTCCCGCTGCTGCCCGGCCGCAAGATCCCCCGCTGGCACCTCAAGGACAAGTGCCCCGGCACCGGCCGATGCGCACACGGGCACGTCACCCCGGAACAGATCGCCACGACCGACCCCGACGTCATCCGGGCTACCTGGGTGCCGGGCGGCACACCGTGGAACATCGCCGTGTTCCCCGGCCCCGCCGGACTCCTCGTGGTCGACCTCGACGTGCCCGACCCCGGCGAGCCCGGCCCAGACGGCTGGACCGCGCTGCAGACGGTGGCCGCCGAACGCGGCGGCCCGACCCCCGACACCTTCACCGTCGACACGCCCTCCGGGGGGCGGCACCTGTACTACCGGGCCCCTGCCGGATGCTCCTTGCGCAGCACGGCGAAACACATCGCGGCCAATGTGGACACCCGCGCGTGGGGTGGCTACGTCGTCGCCCCCGGCAGCCTCACCCCGGAAGGGGCTTACCGGCTCATCGACGACGCCGACCCGGTCGAGCTGCCCGGGTGGCTGGTACAGGCCAACACCGAACGCGCCACCACCCCGGGCTCGGCGAGCGCGACCGGCAGCGGCGGCTGGCCGGCCGGAACGTCACGGGCCCCGGCGCGGATGTCGGCCTACGTCGCCGCCGCCGTCACCGGGGAAACCGACCGGATCCGCGCCGCTCACACCGGCCGCAACACAGCCCTGTCCCGCGCCGCCTACGCCCTCGGGCAACTGGTCGGCGCCGAGGTGCTCGACCTCGCCACCGCCCGCGCGGAACTCGTGACCGCCTGGGAGTCCTGGAATACCCCCGACTCCTGGGCCAAAGACGCCGCGCCCGGCGGCGTCATCGACACCAGCCTGGCCGCCGGACAGGCCAACCGCCGCCGCATCACCACCCGACGCCTCACCACACGAAAGGACAGCTGACGATGACCCTGATCATTCACCGCTGCAGCTGCGGACACCCCGACCTGTTTCACCGCGTCGACTTCGCCAGTGGCGCGGTCGAGGACTGCACCGGCTGCCTCGGCGGCACGCACGAATTCGGGCCGCCCGAGGCGATCCCGTCCTGGCGTACCGACCCGGCACACCCCACCGCGGGCACCGTCGCCGACCCGAACCCGGTCGAGCCCGGCACCACGCTGCAGGGCCTGCCCAGGCTGTGCGGCTGCCAGGACTGCCGCGACCTCTACCAGCGGCTGAGCAGGGAGGTCGGATGAGGGCAACCCTGATCGCCACTATCGGGCCGTGCGGGGCGGGGAAAACCACGTGGCGGCACCGGCACGCCCCGGCCGGGGCGGAAGTGGTGTCCCTGGACGAAATCCGCGCCGAGCTGTCGCCGTGCGGGTGCTCCAGCGACCAGGCGGTCAACGCCGCCGCCGTCGAGATCGGCACCGCCCGCACCCGCGCGGTGCTGGCGTCGGGCGGCACGGTCGTGTGGGACACCACCGGCTACCTCGCGCGGTTCCGGACCCACATGCTGGGCCTGGCCGCCGAATACCACGCCCGCACGGTCGGGTTGGTGGTGCTGCCGCCGCTGCTGACCGTGCTGGCCCGCAACGGCCGCCGCGACCCCACCGTCTGCCCGCGGTGCGGCTTCGCCCGCCGGGTCCCCGAGCACCGGGTGTGGGCGATGCACCGCGCGATCACCGACGCGGTACCGCGCCTGCACACCGAGGGCTGGCACGAACTCCACTTCCTCGCCCTGCCGCACCACCTGCGCACCCACCAACCCCGAAGGGAGGAGATCCGCTGATGCCCGAACCCGACGACCGGCCGCCGGTCGTGTGCCTGTGCGGCTCGACCCGCTTCATGGACGAGATCAACGCTGTCGCGGTCGCCGAAACCCTCGCGGGCCGGATCGTGGTCCGGCCCGAAGTCGTGTCCACCACGGCGGCGCCGAACGGCGGCGCGGTGCTCGACGAGGCCACCAAGGCGGCGCTCGATCGGTTGCACCGCGCCAAGATCCGCTACGCCGACGAGATCGTGTTCGTCGCGCCCGGCGGCTACATGGGCCCGTCGACCCACGCCGAACTCGCCTACGCCCTCGACCTCGGCAAGCCCGTCCGCGTGCTGCCCGACACCGCAGAGGAGTACCGCTGATGACCCGAACCGCCACGCACCGCCCGGCCGGGCGACGACGACGTTTCCGCCACGACGACCTGGTCGCGGTCGACCTGTTCTCCGGCTTCGGTGGCCTGACCCGCGGCATCGAGACAGCCGGGTTCACCACGATCATGGCCGCGAACCACAACACCTACAAAGTCGAGGTGCACGAGGCCAACCACCCCCACGCCGAGCACTGGATCGCCGACCTGGTCGACCCGGAGTCCTCGGACTACCACTCCGCACGCGACCTCCCGGCGGCCGATCTGCTCGCGGCGGGAGTGAGCTGCGTCAACCACTCGCACGCCAACACACTCAAGGCGTACGAACAGGGCCTGACGCTGTTCGGGATGAACGACCCGGAATTCGAGTCCCGGGTCACCCGCTCGGAGCGGGACCGTGCGACGGCGAACTGTGTGCTGCACTACGCCGCGCAGCATCACCCGCGGCTGATCCTGGTCGAGTGCACGACCGAGCTCACCTCGTGGGGCCCGGCGCTGCCGGGCCGGGCGAAGGTCGGCGACGGCAGCACCTACCGGTGGTGGCTCAAGCAGTTCAGCGACCTCGGCTACAAGCACAAGATCCTGTACCTCAACTCGATGTTCTTCGGCGTCGGGCAGTCCCGCGACCGCTACTACGCCGCGTTCTGGGACCGGCGCCTGCCGACCCCGGACCTCGACCACCGGCCCGAATCGTGGTGTGGCCACTGCGATCGGACGGTCGAGGCCGTGTGGTCGTGGAAGACCGGAGTCCCGCCGACCGGTTCGGTGCGCTACGGCAAGCAGTACAACTACCGCTGCCCCTCGTGCCGCCGCGAAGTGGTGCCGCCGATGACGCCGTCGCTGGCCGCGCTCGACCTGTCCGACCTCGGCACCCGCATCGGCGACCGCGAGCAGGCGGGGAAGAGGCCGCTCGCCGCGGCGACGATGGCCCGCGCCGAACGCTGCCGATCCAGGTTCGCCGAGTTCCCCGCCGTGCTGATGCCCGCGAAGGCCACGCACGGGTCGGAACGGCACCTGTGGCAGCCGATGTCCACCCAGACCAGCCAGCAGGAGACCGCGCTGCTCACGACCGGCGCGATCGTCGCGGCACACCGGCACAACGGCGACGGGCAGCACATCACGCGGCCGATGGACACCGTCACCTCCACCCACGAGAAGGCCGTCTTGTTGGCCGTCGACAACTACCAAGGCGCGCCGCGCGGCGCGAACGTGCCGCTGCCGACACAGGGCGGGTCGGAAACCCTCGGTCTGCTCACGGCCGGGGTGGTGCCGTACCGGCAGAACACCATCCCGACCATGCACGCCGAGCCGATGCCGACCGTCACCGCGGACCAGATCCCCGGTCTGCTCACCGCCGCCGGGACGATCAAGAACAACGGCGGGCTCGGCGAAGCCAACTACCGGGCGCACCCGCTCAGTAACCCGCTCGGCACCATCGTCTCCTCCGGCGGACAAGCCCTGCTGTTCTCCGGCTGGCACAAGCACAACGGCACCAACGAGAACGCGACCACGACACTGGTCGCCGAGTGGCGCGCCGCGCTCGCCGAGATCGCCCTCGAAGACTGCCACTTCCGGATGCTCGGCGCACACGAGATCGGCCGCGCTTGCGACTTCGACGTCGACTTCCCCGACTACAAGGGAACCTTCGCCGTCTGGGGCTCGGCACGCGAGCAGACCGACGGGTTCGGCAATGCGGTGTCACCGGCCGTCGGCGCCTGGATCGGCCAGCGGCTACGAGCCATCCTCCACACCGCCGAATGCGCGGCCTGACACACGCCCAGCCGCATCACCCCCGATCCGAAAGGAAATCCATAGTGGACACCAAATCGAGTCTGCTCGCGGCGCTGGCGACCGCGACCGTGCTCACCGTCGCCGGATGCCACACCCCGACCGGCAACGCCACCCCGCCCGGCCCCGGCACCACCGCGACGACGGCGCCGGTGGACGTCGCGGGCGCGCGGGCCCAGCTGGCCGGCGGTACCCCAGGACGAGAGACCCGATAGCAGCTCAGCGCAAGACGGCTGTCCGCGCACCCGCCGATGAACTCCCACCTCGGAGAGGAGAACACCCGCCAGCACTACCCGAAGCCCATCGCACGATCGTCCGGAAAGGACAGTTCATGCCCGACACAACACTGCGGTTCCACGCCGAGCACATCGCGCCCGGCACGGCCTACCCCGACGAACCCACCGAGTCCATCCCGCCCCGCTGGTACGTCTTCGGACGGCCCGCAGACAACGCGTTCAGCGACACCTGCGTCGTGATCTCGATCGAGCAGGCTCTCGACGAAACCGACGACCAGCACGTCCGTGACGGAGAGATCGCGACCGCGATCGCCACCGCGCTCAACGGCGTGCCCGACCCGTTCGCCACTTCACCGGCGCACCCGTGCCCGCCGTGCGCGGCCGACGGCGGCTACGGCACCACCGTGGCCGGCCAGCGCTACCACTGCCCTGACTGCGGTACCCAGTGGAGCCAGTGGCCCGACGGCGGGACAGCCACCACACCGTGGGGCAACTGGTGGGAGCGGATGAAGGTCCGTCTCTTCTAACCGCGCCCCTTCCGCGAGCCCCGTCGCGCACCTCGCGCGGCGGGGCTCGTCGCATCACCACCCCGCACCATTCCCGAGCACGATGGGAGAACCACCGATGGCCAGCACGCCCGAAACCGCCTCACCGCCGCACATGTGGCCGGTCGGGCACAGTGGCCGCCCGATCCTGCGAGTCGATGAGGACCCAGATGCCATCCGCGTCCTGACCGCCGCGCTGAACGACAGGATCATCCCCGGCACCTACGTCTCCGACGGCGCGCCGGTCGTGGTCGAGGAGATCTCCGGCGCGATCGCGCCCACGGCGGCCGACCAGAACGTGGCGCTGCCGATCACCGCCTCGGTGCTCAAGCCGCCGTTGCTGTCCGGGCTGCTCGCCGAGCACGCCGACGTTCTCGGCGTCAAGAACGGCCGCCCCGACACGGAGATCACCCCGCCGAGGCCGGTGCTCTCGGCGGTGCTCGCGCGCCGTTCCTGGCCCGGCCTCCCGGTGCTGCGCCGGATCATCTCCACCCCGGTCCTGCGCCCGGACGGCACGCTCCTGCAGAACCCCGGCTACGACCCGGTCACCGGGTTCTACCTCGCCGCCAACAACCACCTCGCCCCGGTCCCCGACCATCCCACCCCTCAGGAAGTCGAGCAGGCCCGCGAATTCCTGCTCGACCGGTTCCTGCGGGACTTCCCGTGGCGCACCAAAGCCGATCTCCCGAACTACCTCGCGCTGCTGGTGACCCCGCTGATCCGGCCGATGACCGAAGCGCTGGCCCCGTTCGGCCTGATCGACGCCAGCATGCCCGGCTCAGGAAAAACGATCCTGACCGGCTGCGTGGGGCTGCTGGTCGGGCAATCGGTGCAGACCTTCACCGACTCCGAAGAAGAGCTACGCAAGGTCATCACCACCGTGCTCGGCGAGCCCGGCGGCGTGATCGTGTTCGACAACCTCAAGGAAGGCACCATGGTCAATTCCGCCGTGCTCGCGCGGCTGGTGACCGAACGGAACTGGTCCGACCGCCGCATGGGCACCAACGCCGCGATCAACGTCGTCAACGACCGGTTGTGGCTGGCCACCGGGAACAACCTGCGCGTCGGCGGCGACATGGCCTCGCGATCGGTGTGGGTCCGGCTCGACCCGAACTGCCCCCGCCCCGAAGCCCGCACTGGATTCACCATCCCGAACCTGGACTCCTGGATCCTCGACCCGGCCAACCGCGCCACTGTGCTCCGGCACCTGCTGATCATGATTCTCGACTGGACCAACCGCGGTGCCCCCATCGCCACCAACGTCCCGCAGATGCGGCAATTCACCGCCTGGGCCAAACACCTCGGTGGGTTCCTCGAACACCACCAGATCGGCGGGTTCCTCACCAACGCCGACGAGAACCGCGAACTCGATGAGGAAGACGGCCAGTGGCGCGAATTCCTCAACGCCTGGGACGACATCCACGGCGATGCCCGCCTGACTTCCCAGCAGCTGCGCCAGTCCGGCGAACCCACCGCCGGTACCGACCCCTGGGCCGGAACCTTCCCCACCACCCCGTCCGGGAAACCGCTCACCACCATGAGCCTCGGCTGGAAGCTACGCGGCCAAATCGACCGCTGGCACGGCGACGTCGTACTACGCAGCGCAACCGACAGCCACCGCAACAGCAAGCTCTGGTGGGTCGAACGGCACACCGCCTAGAGCACCGAGCGCGAAAAAAGTCCGCAAAGTCCGCAAGTCCGCAAACGATCTTGAGTCGAGTCTCTCACCAGGGAAAAGAAGCTGGCAGGGGGTTGCGGACTTCTCCCAACCCATCACCGGAGAAGTCCGCAAAACGCGGGCTTTGGCGGACTTCTCTGCAAAGCCCGCCACCCAAAGTCCGCAACCAAAGCCCCAGCTCACAGCCCACTTGCGGACTTCGCGGGCTTTGCGGACTTTCCTCCGTCCCCGCCGCTCCAGAGTTACAAGCCCCGCCACCCCTCCTGCCAGCAATCACCCAGCACCGAACACAGTCAGTAACCGCCACGGGCTCCCCGACCACATCGCGGGCCCATTCCGTCATGCCCTGGCGTTGGCATCGCCGCCAACTCACCCCGTTCGAGAGGACGCGCTTCCGAAATGTAGCCCGTACTGCTCCAAGGAGATGCACACCATGGAAACGGCAACTCAAGCCACCGAAGCCGCGAACCCGCTACTGCTGCGTGTTGAAGACGCCGCAACCCTGCTCACTATCGGCCGCACTCGCGTGTACGACCTCGTGCGCAGCGGAGATCTGAAGTCGGTGAAGATCTTCGGTGCCCGCCGGATTCCTCGCAGCGCGGTCGAGGACTACATAGCGAAGTTGCTGAAGGAATCCGAGGAGGTTGCCTGATGCCACGTCGAGCCGCGAATGGTCTTGGCACGGTCGTGAAGCGCAAGGACGGCCGGTACCAAGCCGCGGTGTACGTCCTGACAACCGGCGGCGAGACGGAACGCAAGTACGTCTACGGCCGCACCTGGGATGAGGCCAACGACAAACGTGTCGAGATGCTCGAAAACAACCGAAAGGGGGTGCCGTCGATCTCATCGAACATGAAGCTCGGCGACTACCTCGACTACTGGCTGGAGAACATCGTCCAGGTGGAACGGGGGCCGTCCACCTACTCCGGATACGAAATCGTCGTGCGCCGCTACATCAAAAAGCACCTCGGCGAAAAACGGCTCAACGCGCTCACTCCCGCTCACGTCCGCCGCTTCATCGCGAAACTCCGGAAGGAGAAGACGGTTCTCGGCAAGCCGCTCTCCGATCGGTACGTCCAGAACGTGTTCGAGACGCTGCGCAGCGCGCTTACCTCGGCAGTCCGCCGGGACGAACTGATCGGACGCAATGTCGCCCGGCTTGTCGAGACCCCGGCCCGGGGTGACTTCGACGTGACGCCAATGGACGAGACCGCCGCACGGGCGTTCATCAAGGCGGCCACGGAACATTGGCTCAACGCGTTGTGGTTGATCCTGGTCACGACGGGGCTGCGCAAGGGCGAGGTGTTGGGCCTGGCGTGGTCGGACATTGACCTGGAGACCGGCGCGTTCAAGGTTCGCCGGACCGTGCAACGGGTGCGCGGGAAGTTGTTGTTCGGTAAGACGAAGACCAAGAAGTCGACGCGCACGCTGTACCTGGGCAAGGTGTGCTTGGCCGCGCTCGCGCGCCACCGGGAGGCGACCGCCGAACGGCTCACGTCGCCGCTGAACCCGGCGGCCGGCCAACCGGACGACCTGATCTTCGTGACCAGCACTGGCAGGGTGGTCGAGCCGAGGAACGTCAACACGATGCTCAAGCGAGTGCTGAAGAACGCCGAACTTGAGCAGGCTCGGGTGCACGACCTGCGCCACACCGCGGCCACCCTGCTGCTCGTGGACGGCGCCACGATTCGGGAGGTGATGGAGCAGCTGGGCCACGCGTCCTACACGACGACCGCCAACATCTACGGGCACGTTCTGGATGAGGCGAAGCGCCGGAACGCCAGCCGGATGGACCGGCTGGCAAGCGACTACTGATGTCAATCGGTGATGTCAACGGGGCTCCCAATGATCTTGGGAGCCCCGTTCGCCCTGGTGGGCGCAGCAGGGATCGAACCTGCGACCGCTCGGGTGTAAACCGAGTGCTCTCCCGCTGAGCTATACGCCCGGGAACGGTGCCGTGGCACCGTGTGGAACTAGGCGCCGAGTTCGGCGACGGCCTTCTTCCAGGCTTCCTGGTCGCGTGCCTCGCCCGGCTGGTTCACCTCGGCGAAGCGGACGACACCGGTGGTGTCGATCAGGAACGTGCCGCGGTTCGCCAGGCCCGCGCCCTCGTTGAACACGCCGTAGCTCTTGGCGACCTCGCCGTGCGGCCAGAAGTCCGACAGCAGCGGGAACTGGTAGCCCTGCTGCTCGGCCCACGCCTTGAGCGAGAACGGGGTGTCGACCGAGACGCCGATGACCTGGACGGTGCCGTCGTAGTCGGCGAACTCGTCGCGGAGCTGGCACAGCTCGCCCTGGCAGATCCCGCTGAACGCGAACGGGTAGAACACCAGCAGGACCGGCTTGTCGCCCTGGAACGACGACAGCTTCACCGGCTGCTTGTTGTAGTCGTTGAGCGTGAAATCGGGGGCCTTCGAGCCGACCTCGACCGCCATGCGCTTCCTCTCCCGCGTAGGAACTTCACGTGCGGCGCCAGCCTATCGTGTGGCCGGTACTGCGCCGGTCATGCGGTGGCCGGGTCCCATGAGCTGGACCCGGCCCGCCGTCCGTGCAGGTCAGCGCTTCGTCTTCGCCCTCGGCACGAGCCTGCTGCCGGACCAGCCAGGTCCGACGCTGACGTTGGAGGTCTGGGACAGCCCGACGGTGGGCACCGCCTCGGCGATGTCGCTCGGTTCGACGTGCCCCGGCTGCCCCGTCTTGGGCGTCAGCACCCAGATGACGGCATCGGCGCCGAGGAAACCGCGCGCATCGACCAGCGCGTCTCCGAGGTCGCCGTCGTCCTCGCGCCACCACAGCAGCACGACGTCGACGACCTCGTTGGCGTCCTCATCGAGGAGTTCGCCGCCGATATGGTCCTCGATGGCGGCACGAACGTCGTCGTCGACGTCCTCGTCCCAGCCGATCTCCTGAACCACCATGTCCGGCTTGATACCAAGCCTCTCGGCGACGCTGCTCTGTTCAGCGTCTCCCGCGGCGACCACGACTGTCACTCCTCCAACTGCGACTGGGTGCGCCGGTCGTCCCGGCCCACTCGGATACAACGATGGAGCTAGCGAACACTGGTGAGGCTCCGGGCGCAACCGTCCACACCGGATCTGTGCCAACTCGTATCGCAGCGTAAGGCCTTCCCGGCCCCTCGCGCGAGGGGCAATCACCCCGCTTGGACCGGCGTGGCCGACGAGGTCAGCGGCCGCTCGTTTAGGGTGAACGCAGTCGCGCGCGCGATACAACCGCAGCCGGAAACCACCGCAGCGGGGTGGGCAAACGTTACCGATCAGTAGCGATGACGTGAGCCACGAAGGCGACGACGATGGCAGTTGCGCACTCCTCCTCGAAGGCAGGCGTGCGCGAGCAACCACAGCTAGCAGAATGGCGAGGAGACCCCTTGGCCCCCCAGAGCAGCGAGACCGGACGCGACGGCGCGTCCGGTCAGGAGGCCCCGGCCCGCGTACGTGTCATCCGTGACGGACTTGCGGCGCACCTGCCCGACATCGACCCGGAAGAGACGTCCGAGTGGCTGGATTCCTTCGACGAGGCGCTGGCCAGGGGTGGTCAGCAGCGCGCGCGGTACCTGATGCTGCGCATCCTGGAGCGCGCCCGCGAGCGGAACGTCGGTGTGCCCGCGCTGACCTCGACGGACTACGTGAACACGATCCCCACCGAGAACGAACCGTGGTTCCCCGGTGACGAGGAGATCGAGCGCCGCTACCGCGCGTACATCCGCTGGAACGCGGCGATCATGGTGCACCGCGCGCAGCGGCCCGGCGTCGGCGTCGGCGGGCACATCTCGACCTACGCCTCCTCGGCGGCGCTGTACGAGGTCGGCTTCAACCACTTCTTCCGCGGCAAGGACCACTCCAGCGGCGGCGACCAGATCTTCGTGCAGGGCCACGCCTCGCCGGGCATCTACGCCCGCGCGTTCCTCGAGGGCAGGCTGAGCGAGCAGCAGCTCGACGGCTTCCGCCAGGAGTACTCGCACGCCGGCGCCGGCGGCGGGCTGCCGTCCTACCCGCACCCTCGGCTGATGCCGGAGTTCTGGGAGAACCCGACGGTGTCGATGGGCCTCGGCCCGATGAACGCGATCTACCAGGCCCGGTTCAACCGGTACCTGCGCGACCGCGGCCTCAAGGACACCTCCGACCAGCACGTATGGGCGTTCCTCGGCGACGGCGAGATGGACGAGCCGGAGTCGCGCGGGCTGATCCACGTGGCCGCCGGCGAGGGCCTGGACAACCTGACCTTCGTGATCAACTGCAACCTGCAGCGCCTCGACGGGCCGGTCCGCGGGAACGGCAAGATCATCCAGGAGTTGGAGTCGTACTTCCGCGGCGCGGGCTGGAACGTGATCAAGGTCATCTGGGGCCGCGAATGGGACTCGCTGCTGCACGCCGACCGTGACGGCGCGCTGGTCAACCTGATGAACGTGACCCCGGACGGCGACTACCAGACCTACAAGGCCAACGACGGCGCCTTCGTCCGCGAGCACTTCTTCGGCCGCGACCCGCGCACCAAGGAACTGGTGCACGACCTGTCCGACGCCGACATCTGGAACCTCAAGCGCGGCGGGCACGACTACCGGAAGGTCTACGCGGCCTACAAGGCGGCGATGGAGCACCACGGCCAGCCGACGGTGATCCTGGCCCACACCATCAAGGGCTACGGCCTCGGCCCGGCCTTCGAGGGCCGCAACGCCACGCACCAGATGAAGAAGCTCACCCTCGACGACCTGAAGCTGTTCCGGGACGCCCAGCGCATCCCGATCAGCGACGAGGAGCTCGAGCGCGACCCGAAGCTGCCGCCGTACTACCACCCCGGCAAGGAGTCGCCGGAGATCGAGTACCTGATCGGCCGCCGCAAGGCGCTCGGCGGGTTCCTCCCGGAGCGGCGCCCGAAGACGGCGAAGGCGCTCGTGCTGCCCGGCGACAAGGTGTACGAGGGCATCCGGAAGGGCTCCGGCAAGCAGGAGGTCGCCACCACGATGGCGTTCGTCCGGCTGGTCCGCGAGCTGGCGAAGGACTCCGAGATCGGCAAGCGGATCGTGCCGATCATCCCGGACGAGGCCCGCACCTTCGGCCTCGACTCCATGTTCCCGACGGCCAAGATCTACAACCCGCACGGGCAGACCTACACCTCGGTCGACGCGAGCCTGATGCTGGCGTACAAGGAGTCCGAGAAGGGCGTCATCCTGCACGAGGGCATCAACGAGGCGGGCTCCACTGCCTCGTTCACCGCCGTCGGCACGGCGTACGCCACGCACGGCGAGCCGATGATCCCGATCTACATCTTCTACTCGATGTTCGGGTTCCAGCGCACCGGCGACGGGCTGTACGCGGCGGCGGACCAGATGGCGCGCGGGTTCGTGCTCGGCGCGACCGCGGGCCGCACCACGCTGACCGGCGAGGGCCTGCAGCACGCGGACGGGCATTCGCTGCTGCTGGCGGCGACGAACCCGGCCGTGGTCGCCTACGACGCGTCCTACTCGTTCGAGATCGCGCACATCGTCAAGGACGGCCTGCGCCGGATGTACGGCGAGACCGGCCCGGACGGCAACGGCGAGAACGTCTTCTACTACATGACGATCTACAACGAGCCGTACCAGCAGCCCGCCGAGCCGGAGAACCTCGATGTGGACGGTCTCCTCAAGGGCCTGTACAAGTACGCCGACGCGCCGTCGGGCGACGGTCCGGAGGCGCAGATCCTGGTCTCCGGCGTCACCATGCCGGACGCGCTCAAGGCGCAGCGGCTGCTGGCCGAGGAGTGGGGCGTGCGGGCGGCCGTGTGGTCGGCGACCTCGTGGACCGAGCTTCGCCGCGAAGCGGTCGAGGTGGACCACGACAACCTGCTCTACCCCGGCAGCGAGCCGCGCGTGCCGTACGTGACGAGCGCGCTGTCGAACGTCGCGGGCCCCGTGGTGGCGGTGTCGGACTGGATGCGCGCGGTACCGGACCTGATCCGGCCGTGGGTGCCCACCGACATGCTCACCCTCGGCACGGACGGGTTCGGCTTCTCCGACACCCGCCCGGCGGCGCGGCGCCACTTCCTGGTGGACGCCGAGTCGATCGTGGTGGGCACGCTGTCCGCGCTCGCGAAGCGCGGCGAGGTGGCGCAGTCGAAGGTCGTGGACGCGGCGCGCCAGTACCGCATCGACGACGTCGCCGCGGCTGGCCCGCAGACCTCGGACTCGGGCAGCGCGTAACCGAACACGGAACGGGGGCCGCCGCGGATACCGCGGCGGCCCTCGTTCAGTTAAGGTAAAGATCGGATGTTTCACGGCGTGCGCGTAAGGAGGGTGATCGAGTGACGAAGCGTCGTCTGCCCCGGCCCAGTGAGCTCAAGCAGATCCTGCGGCCGAAACCGGTCGTGCTGAACCCCACCGACCGCAGGCTGGCGGGCGCGCACACGATCGCCGATCTCCGCATGCTGGCCCGCAGGCGGACACCGCGCGCGCCGTTCGACTACACCGATGGCGCCGCCGAACTCGAAGACAGCCTCCGCCGCGCGCGCCAGGTGTTCCGCAGCATCGAATTCCACCCCAACGTGCTGCGCGGAGTGTCCGATGTGGACACCTCGAAGGAGATCCTCGGCAAGCGCGCCGAGCTGCCGTTCGCGTTCGCCCCCACCGGGTTCACCCGCATGATGAACCACGAGGGCGAGCGCGCGGTGGCCCGCGTGGCCCAGCGCAACGGCGTCCCGTTCTCGTTGTCCACCATGGGGACCACGTCGATCGAGGACGCCGCCGAGGCCGCGCCGGGGGCTCGCAAATGGTTCCAGCTCTACGTCTGGCACGACCACGGTGCGGGCGAAGATCTGATGAATCGGGCCTGGGAGGCGGGGTACGACACCCTCATGCTGACCGTGGACACCCCGGTCGCGGGCGCGCGCATGCGGGACGTGCGCAACGGGCTGACGATCCCGCCCGGGCTGACCCTGAGGACCTTCGTCGACGGCGCGATGCACCCGTCGTGGTGGTTCAACCTGCTGACCACCGAGCCGCTGTCCTTCGCGTCGTTGAGCCATTTCGACGGCACGGTCGCGGAGCTGCTCAACATGCTGTTCGACCCCACACTCGACTTCGACGACCTCGACTGGGTGCGCGCCACCTGGCCGGGCAAGCTCGTGGTCAAGGGCATCCAGAACGCCGACGACGCCCGCGACATGGTGCGGCACGGTGCCGACGCGGTGCTGCTGTCCAATCACGGCGGCCGCCAGCTCGACCGCGCGCCGACCCCCCTCGAACTGCTGCCGGCCGCGCTCGACGCGGTCAACGGCGAAGCCGAGGTGTGGCTCGACACCGGCATCCTCTCCGGCGGCGACATCGTGGCCGCCATCGCCCGCGGCGCCGACGCGGTGCTCATCGGGCGCGCGTTCCTGTACGGGCTGATGGCGGGCGGTGAACGCGGCGTGCAGCGCACCGTGGACATCCTGCGCACCGAAATGATCCGCACCATGCAGCTGCTCGGCGTCCGGACGATCGGCGACCTGCGCCCCTCGCACGCCGTCCTCCCCTGATTGTCGGCCATGTGGCCTTTGGGGCAGCCGCGGGTCCTGATGGGGACCGGATGCCGTCATGGTGGCTTTCAGGGACTCCGACGCCACGTTCTCGACCCTCGCGGGCGTAGCCGTTCAGGCAAACGAGTCCCCGAGGGGCACCCTCAGGACATCAGAAAGCTGCCGCGGAGCCTGGCGCTGCTCGGCGTGCTGTGCCTGATCGCGCTCGGGCAGAGCACGCCGACGCTCAGCTGGATGCTGCCGTGACCTTCGGCGCGGCTTCGAGGCGCACCTGCTTGGCCGTCTGGTGCCAGCTCCACCAGCCGTGCACCACCAGCCCGGCGAACACCAGGTAGATCGCGGCCGAGAAGTACAGCCCGGAGCTGATCTGCAGCGGCACCCCGATCGCGTCCACGACCAGCCACACCAGCCAGAACTCGACGAGGCCCGCACCCTGCGCGGCGAAGGCGACCAGCGTGCCGACGAAGATCGCCGCGTCCGGCCACGGCATCCACGACGCGTTCAACGCCTGCAGCAGCAGGGCCATCGCGGTGGTGCCGACCAGGAACGCGGACGCCATCGCGACGCGCTCGACGGCGCGGCCGTTGCGGACCGCGATGCCGTAGACGGGATCGGCCTTGCGCGACCACGCCCACCAGCCGTACAGCGAGATCAGCAGGATGGCGATCTGGCGGCTGGCCAACCCGCCGAGGTGCGCGGAGACGTAGACGGCGAACAGCAACGCGGTCGCGCCGACCTGTACCGGCCACGTCCAGAGGGTGCGCCGCCGCGCGAGGAAGACGACGGCGAGTGCGAACAACTGCCCGGCGAGCTCGGCGATGGAGATCCACTGGCCGAAGACCGTGACACCGTGTTGCAGCAGAAACTCCACCGGTCCGCCCCTTTCGTCTCTGGGCTCAACATCCTCCCGTGCGGTCGCAATTCCCTAGCGACTGTGAGCCGGAGAACACCTCGGACGCGCGCCCGCCCGGCGCCTTCCTCGTGCGCCGGGCGGGTACGGACGGTCGAAGCTCGGGAAACCTCAGCCATCCACCTGGTTGAAGCCGTGCGGCGGAGTGGGCGCGTCGACGGCGGTCGGCTGGCCCTGCCCGACACCGGGCTTCGCGCCGCCGTCGCGGCTGAACTGGCTCTGCAGGCTGCCCATCCAGCCCTCCCAGCGCTGCTGCGCGGGCTTGATGAGGCCACCGCCGAACCCGACGACGAGCACGCCGCCGATGGTCGCGAGCACGGTGATGAGCACCGGGGTGGTCACCGTGGTGGCGATGTTGACCTGGTTGAGCGCGGCGATGATGCCGAACGCCATGATCAGCCAGTAGGCGATGGTGCCGAGCAGCCTGCCTGCGGGCCGTCCGGAAAGCGCGCTGCCGACCAGATCGCGAACGACTTTCGCAATTGCCGCGGCGACGATGACGAGCACGACCGCGACCACGATCCTCGGCAGGAACGCGATCACGTCGTTGAGCAGCTGGCTCACCGGATTGGTCGGCCCGAAGACGCCGAACGCGAGCTGCAGCGCGATCAGGAGAATGAAGTAGTAGACGAGTTTGGTGATGATGTTCGTCGCGTCGAGGCTGCTTTGTTTCAGCATCCCGGACAGGCCGGTCTTCTCGATCATCTTCGAGAACCCGAGCTTGCCGAGCACCAGGCCGAGAGCCTTGGAGATCGCCTTCGCGATCAGCCACCCGATCAGCAGGACGATCAGGAAGAAGACGAGCTTGGGCACAAAGGTCGCGATCAGCCCCCACGCCTGGCCGAGTCCGTCCTTGAGCTGCTGTCCCACAACATCCTCCTCGCTGGCCACGAATTCCAATTCCTGGCGGAATCGTTTATCAGCGGCGCGGGAGCAGCAACTCGACCAGTCCACGATTGGGTGAGACCCGTAGCGGATGAAGATCCACTGGGTCATAGTTGAACTACCGGTGGGGACCGGGGAGACGAGGCCGCCCGGCCAGGCGAAAACGCCGAGCCGGGCGGCCTCGAGTTATGTTCGGCCCGCGGTCTAGGCGGCTTGGAGCGCGTCGCGCAGTTTCACCTTCGCACCGGTGCGCATCACCGCGTTGCGGTAGATCCGGCCCGCCAGCCAGATCAGCAGCGGCAGCGCGGCGAGGGTGAGCCCGACCGAGAGCACCGTTTCCCACACCGGCACCCCGCCGATCGCCAGCCGCACCGGCATCAGCGTCGGCGAGAACACCGGGATCACCGAGAGCACTTCGACGAGCTTGCTGCCCGGGTTCGACGGGATGATGGTGACCCCGATGATGTACCCGGCAACGACGAACATCAGCGCGGGCGTCACCGCGCCACCGACGTCCTCCTGCCGCGAGACCAGCGCGCCGAGCGCGGCGAACACGATCGCGTACATCAGGAACCCGAGCAGGAACCACACCACGAGCCACACGACGGCACCGACGGTGGCCGAAATGGACACTTCCGACAACGCGTTCGTGCCGAGCGCCGCGGCCAGGCCCGCCACCCCGATCAGGACCATTTGCAGCAGCCCGACCGCGCCGATGCCGAGCACCTTGCCGGTCATCAGCTGCCACGGGCGGACCGTGGACAGCAGCAGCTCGACCACCCGGCTCGTCTTCTCCTCGACCACGCCCTGGGCGACCATCTGGCCGTTGAGCATCAGCGAGAGGTAGATCAGCAGCCCGGCGATGAACCCGATCGCGATCTGCTGCCCGCTGTACTCGGTCGGGGTCTCCATCGGCTCGACGTTGACCGCCGCCGCGGCGACGGCCTTGTTCACCTCGCCGGGATCCCCGCCGAGCTTCTGGACCTGCTCGTTGAAGGCCGCCTGCCCGGCGAGCACGTTCAGCGCGTTCTTGAGCTTGCCGTCGAGGTCCTTCTTGACCACGACGGAAACCTTGCCCGGCGCCTTCGGGTCGTCGAGGAGCAGCGCGTCCAGCGAGCCGTCGGCCACCTTGGCCCTGCCCGCGGCCTCGTCGGCGATCGGGTTCACCGTCACCGTCTGGCCGATGCTGGTGGCGCTGGCCTGCAGCGGCGCGGACAGCGACGCGCTCTGCGGCAGCACGCCGACCGTCGCGTCGGAACCGCCGCTGACGAGCTTCATCACCAGCGCGCCCGCGACGATCAGCAGCATCAGCACCACCGTGCTGATGCGCCACGCCTTCGACTTCAGGCGCGTGGTGATCTCACGGGAGGCCACCAGCCACACCGAAGACCATCCGCTCGACTTGTCCTGAATCGGTGTGCTCACGTTCACTCCCCCGGCTCGGTGACGACGTTGCGGAACAGATCGGTCAAGGACGTCCTGCTGCGGGCGAACTCGTGCACCGGGCCGGTCGCCAGCGCCGCCTTGAGCACCGCCTGGTCGTCCGTGCCCGCACCGAGTTCCAGCTCGGTGCGCCCGTTCTCGTGCCGCAGCACCGTGACCCCGGCCAGCCCGTCGGCCCAGCCCCGCGGCGCGTCCGGCGCGTGCACCAGCAGCCGCACCGCACTGTCCACACTCAACTCCGCGACCGTGCCCGAGGTGACCATCTGTCCACTCCGGACGATGCCGATCCGGTCGCACAGCCGCTCGACGAGATCGAGCTGGTGGCTGGAGAACACCACCGGCACGCCCTCGGCCGCCTTCTCCTTGAGCACCTGGCTCATCACGTCGACGGCGACCGGGTCGAGGCCGGAGAACGGCTCGTCGAGCACCAGTATCCGCGGGTCGTGCACGAGCGCCGCGGCGAGCTGAACGCGCTGCTGGTTGCCGAGGCTGAGCTTTTCGACCTCGTCGTTCCGCTTGGCCTCGACGCCGAGCCGTTCCGTCCACTCGTCACTCGACTTGGCGGCGGCACGCGGCGAAAGGCCGTGCAAACGAGCCAAATAGGACAGTTGCTCGCCGACCTTCATCTTCGGGTAGAGGCCGCGTTCCTCCGGCATGTACCCGATGTGCCGACGCGTCTCCAGCGTCACCGGCTCACCGCCGAAGCGCACTTCGCCGGAATCGCTGCTGAGCACGCCGAGCGCGATCCGCATCGTGGTGGTCTTGCCGGCGCCATTGCTGCCGACGAAACCGAACAGCTCCCCCGCGCGCACTTCGAAGGACATTTCTCGCAGCGCGACCACGTCGCCATAGCGTTTCGAGATCTTGTCGATCTCCAGATTCTGATCAGGCAAGGCTTTCCCCTTTCTCCCCGCACCCCCGGTGGCACGCGGCATCACGCGGATCGAGCTGGCCGTGACAGCGTAGGAACGGGTGACCGGCACCGGCTAGCAACCTAAGTTGCGGGCCAGGATCCGCGAGTTGCCTTCTCCCCATGTCACGCCCAGTACGATGAGCATGTCATGACACCTGCGCCCCCGCGACAAAGCGTGCCGAAGCGGCATGGACTTTCCGCCACTACGCTGAAACGGCTCGAACACGCCTCCGGGAGCCTGGCTTCGGCGAGCGTCGCGGCCATGGAAGAACGCCTCCCCTGGTTCGGCAGGCTCCCCGCCGACCAGCGGGCCAGCGTCCTGCTCATCACCCAGACGGGTGCGGCCGGATTCGTCGCGTGGCTGCGCGACTCCAAGGAGGCGCTCAAGCTCACCGCCGACGCGTTCCGCGGCGCGCCGACCGAGCTGTCCAGGTGGATCAGCCTGCGCCAGGCCGTCGGGCTGGTCCGCCTCGCCATCGAGGTATTCGAGGAGCAGCTCCCCGCCTTCGCCGCCACCGAGGCCGAGCACGCCGCGCTGATCGAGGGAATTCTGCGCTACGGCAGGGAAATCGCGTTCGCCGCGGCCAACTCCTACGCCGCGGCGGCGGAGGCCCGCGGCGCGTGGGACGCCAGGCTGGAAGCGCTCGTCGTGGACGGCATCGTGCGTGGCGACGCCGAGGAATCCGTGCTTTCCCGTGCCGCCGCGCTCGGCTGGGACCCGGCCACCCCGGCCACCGTGCTGGTCGGCAACCCCGGCTCCGACGATCCGCCGACGGTGGTGTTCGAGGTGCGCAGCAGGGCCGCGCGCGTCGGCCGCGCCGTGCTGCTGAGCGTGCAGGGCTCCCGGCTCGTCATCGTCGTCGCGGGCCCGACCGAGGGGACCCTCAAGGACCAGGAGATCCTCGCGAAGCTGTCGGTCGCCTTCGGGGACGGCCCGGTGGTCGCCGGGCCCACCGTGGACACCCTGGCCGAAGCGCACCGCAGCGCCGTCGAAGCGCTCTCCGGCCTGCGCGCGGTGGTCGGCTGGCCGTCGGCGCCGAGGCCGGTGCGCTCCGGTGAGCTGCTGCCCGAGCGCGCGCTCGCCGGCGACCCCGACGCCGAGCGCCTGCTGATCGACGAGATCGCCAGGCCGCTCGAAGCGGCGGGCGGCACGCTCCTGCAGACCGTCGAGACCTATCTCGAAGGCGGCGGGGTGCTCGAAACCTGCGCGCGGACGCTGGTCGTGCACCCCAACACCGTCCGGTACCGGCTCCGGCGGGTCGCCGACCTGACCGGGCGGCATCCCGCCGACGCCCGTGACGCGCTCATCCTCCGCATCGCGCTGACCGTCGCGCGGCTGGCGAAGGCGCGCGGGCTGTGGTGACCCGGACAACGGCGGTGGGCACATACCAGCCGACACGCCGGGCGGGTGACCCACCTCACGGCAAAAAGTGCCGAAACCCGACAAGGCTTTCTGGTTACGGGCGTTAATCCGGCGGCAACCTTTGTAGGAACCCTCCAACATCACCGCGGGAACTTGGTGAGCGGCGACATCACGTGAACGGGCGGGCACCGTGTTCCCTAGAAGAGTGATTGCAGTCCTCGCCCCCGGACAGGGCTCCCAAGCGCCCGGCATGCTCGCCCCCTGGCTCGAGCTGGAGGGCACCGAAGATCGCGTACGGCGCTGGTCCGAGCTGACCGGTCTCGACCTCGTGCACCTCGGCACCGAGGCGGACGCGGAGGACATCCAGGACACCGCGATCACCCAGCCGCTCATCGTGGCGCTGTCCCTGCTCGCCTTCGACGAGCTGCAGCGCGTCGCGCCCGTCGCCGACGACGCGCCGGTGGCAGGCCATTCCGTCGGCGAGCTCGCGGCCGCGGCCATCGCGGGGGTGCTCACCGCCGACGACGCGGTGCGGCTCGCCGCCGTCCGCGGCGCCGAGATGGCGAAGGCGTGCGCGCTCGAACCCACCAGCATGGCCGCCGTGATGCTCGGCACGCCGGAGGAGATCGTCGCGTGGCTCGCCGAGGAGGGGCTCACCGCGGCGAACCAGAACGGCGCCGGGCAGATCGTGGCCTCGGGTTCCGCCGAGCGGATCGCCAAGATCGTCGCCGAGCCGCTCGCCGGCACGAAGGTGCGCGCGCTCAAGGTCGCGGGCGCCTTCCACACCGAGTACATGGCACCGGCGGAGGACGCGCTGCGCGCGCACGCCGCCGGAATCACGCCGCAGGACCCCACGCGGCCGCTGCTGTCCAATGCGGACGGTGCGGTGGTGGGCAGCGGCGCGGAGTACCTCGAACGGCTGGTCAAGCAGGTCACGCGCCCGGTGCGCTGGGACCTGACCATGGACGGACTCGTTTCGCTCGGTGTGACCGAGACCGTCGAGCTGCCGCCGGCCGGTACCCTCACCGGACTCGTGAAGCGCCAGCTCAAAGGCGTCGTGACCACCCCGACCGCGTTGAAGACCCCGGCCGAGTTCGCGAAGCTCACCGGGCAGGAGGCGAGCAAGTGACCGAACTGCGACTCACCACCGGCGCCAAGGCCAGCCGGATCCTCGGCGTCGGCAGCTTCCAGCCGGAGCGCGTGGTCACGAACGACGACCTGTCCAAGATCATGGACACCGACGACCAGTGGATCAGGGACCGCGTCGGCATCATCGAGCGCCGCTTCGCCGACAAGGACACGCTCCTGGTCGACATGGCCGTCGAAGCGGGCAGCCGCGCACTCGCCGACGCCGGTGCCGATCCGTCCGAAGTGGACACCGTGATCGTGCCGAACTGCACGATGCCGTCGCCCATCCCGAACGCGGCCGCGCAGGTCGCCGACCGGATCGGGGTGAAGGCGCCCGGCGCGTTCGACCTCAACGCCGCCTGCGCCGGGTTCTGCTACGGCCTCGGCGTCGCCTCCGACCTGATCCGCTCCGGCTCGGCGGAGAAGGTGCTGGTGATCGGCGCCGAGAAGCTCACCGACTCGGTCGACCCGGTGGACAGGGCGAACGCGATCATCTTCGCCGACGGCGCGGGCGCCGCGCTGGTCGGGGCGAGCGACGAGCCGCACATCAGCCCGGTGGTGTGGGGCAGCGCGGGCGATCTCGTCGACACCATCTACATGCGCGACCACCGCTACATCTACCAGGAGGGCCAGGCGGTCTTCCGGTGGGCGACCACGAAGATCGCGCCGATCGCGTTCGACGTGCTCAAGGCCGCGGGGATCACACCGTCCGATGTGGACGTGCTGATCCCGCACCAGGCGAACCTGCGGATCGTCGAGGCCATCGCGAAGAAGCTGCGCGCCGCGGGCGCGCGCGAGGACATGGTGGTCGCCGACGACATCAAGTACTCCGGCAACACCTCGTCGGCGTCCATCCCGATGGCACTGGACCACATGCGCAAGGCAGGCACGGTGAAGCCGGGCGACGTCGCGCTCATCGTCGGATTCGGCGCGGGGCTGTCGTACGCGGGCCAGGTCATCATCTGCCCGTGATATCAACTCCTCCGGGAGGCACCGTCGCCCCCGCGGAGCACATCAGCGAAAACCAAGGAAGGAAACCGCAAGTGGCTGAGAAAGAAGAAATCCTGTCCGGTCTCGCCGAGATCGTCGAAGAGGTCGCCGGTGTGGCGCAGGACGACGTGACCGCCGAGAAGTCCTTCGTGGACGACCTCGACATCGACTCGCTGTCGATGGTGGAGATCGCCGTGCAGGCCGAGGACAAGTTCGGCGTCAAGATCCCGGACGACGAGCTCGCGAACCTCAAGACCGTCGGCGACGCCGTGAACTACGTCGCCGCCAACGCCAAGTAGTTCCGCTCGACAACCTCGGGGAGCTTCATGATGAGCAACGACGTCGTGATCACTGGGCTGGGTGCCACCACTCCGCTCGGCGGAGACGTCGAGACCACGTGGCAGGGTCTGCTGACCGGCCGCAGTGGCGTGTCCGCTTTGGACACCGAGTGGGTCAGGAAGTTCGACCTGCCGTCGAAGATCGCGGCACGGCTCGCCGTGGAGCCAACCGAGATTCTGCCGCGCGTGCAGGCGAGGCGGCTCGACCGCTGTGAGCAGGTCGCCATGATCGCCGCGCGGCAGGCATGGTCGGACGCCGGGTTCAGCGCCGGGAACGGTGCCGATGACGGGGTGGAGCCCGAGCGGCTCGCCGTCATCATCGGCACCGGGATCGGCGGTGCCACCACCCTGCTCGACCAGGACGACCTCCTGGAGAACACCGGTCTGCGCAAGGTCTCCCCGCTGACCGTGCCGATGCTGATGCCGAACGGCCCCGCCGCGCACGTCGGGCTCGAACTCAAGGCCCGCGCCGGGGTGCACGCCCCGGTGTCGGCCTGCGCGTCCGGCGCCGAGGCGCTGGCGTGGGGCTGGCGGATGCTGCGCACCGGCGAGGCCGACGTGGTGGTGGCAGGCGGCGCGGAGGCCGCGATCGCCGCGATCACCATGGCCGGGTTCGCACAGGCGCGCACGATGAGCACCCGCAACGACGACCCGGAGCGCGCTTCACGGCCGTGGGACGTCAACCGGGACGGGTTCGTCCTCGGCGAGGGCGCCGGCATCGTCGTACTCGAACGCGAGGAGTTCGCGAAGGCCCGCGGCGCGCGCGTGTACGGGAAGCTCGCCGGGATCGGCACGAGCGCCGACTCGTACCACATCACCGGCCCCGACCCGGAAGGCACCGGGCAGGCACGCGCCATCACCGCGGCGCTGCGCAGCGCCGGACTGTCCCGTGAGGACATCGGGCACGTCAACGCCCACGCCACCTCGACCCCGGTCGGGGACGTCGGCGAAACCGTGGCCGTGCGCAAGGCCATCGGCGAGCACCCCGTGCTCACCGCGCCGAAGGGCGCACTCGGCCACCTGCTCGGCGCCGCCGGTGCCGTCGAGGCGATCGCCACCGTGCTGTCGATCAAGGAAGGCATCATCCCGCCGACCCTGAACCTCGAAAACCCGGATCCCGGTGTCGCACAGGACATCGTCGCGGGTGAAGCGCGCAAGGTGGACCTGAAGGCCGCGGTCAGCGACTCGTTCGGGTTCGGCGGGCACAACGTCGCACTGGCGTTCACCCCGGCCTGACCCACGGCCAAGTCCCGTCGAAAAGGGCGCCTCCACTTCGGAGGCGCCCTTTTTCGTTGTCCTGTGCGGGTTTCAGCAGGCCTTGAACTCGGCGGGCGCGCCGGCGGGCAGCGCGTCCACTTTCCACGACCCGGTTTCCTGCTTCACCGGCAGCGCGAGGCTCCACCGGATGCACCTCTCCTGGAGCTCGGGCGGCGCGTCACTCGGCTCCTGGGTGCTGGTGAACGAGACCAGCACGTTCATCGCGCTCGGGCCGACCGACTCGATCCGGTAGACCAAGATGCTGCCGTCGTTCGTGGTCTTGAAGCTCTGGCGCCACTCCGCCGGGCCCATCGCCTGCATCCGCGCGATCGTCACGGTCGTGCGGTACCGCTCGTAGTTGCGCCCGTTGATCGAGTCGAAGTAGTCCTGCAGGAGCTTGCGCACGGTGTCGTCCTGCGGATGCGCCGCGGCGTCCGGCGTCAGCTCGACGGCCGGCGAGCCCGGTTGCTGGTCGGGCGGGAGCTGCTTCGTCGTGCCGATGGTGACGCCTGCGACCTCCTGGCGGTCCGGCTGGCGGTAGAGCTCACGGGTCAGCAGGCCGCCACCGACGGTGAGTGAGACGACCACGACCAGTACGGGGATGAGCCAGCGTGCGCGTGGCGGCTGAATCGGACGGGACACACCCGAAAGAGTAGTCGCCGCCGCTCAGCCGACCTGGTGCAGCCAGGTCACCGGCGCGCCATCGCCGGCGTGCCGGAAGTCTTCCAGCGCCTCGTCCCAGTTCGCGCCGAGCAGTTCGTCGAGCTTGTGCGCGAACTGCTCGCCTGCCCTGCTCTGCGCGACGAGCGCGCGCAGCTGGTCCTCGCCGACGACGATGTCGCCGTTGGCGCTGGTGCGGGCATGCCAAAGGCCGAGGCCTGGCACGTAGCAGAACCGCTCACCGTCCACACCGGCGCTCGGCTCCTCGGCGACTTCGAAGCGCACCATCGGCCATGCCTTCAGCGCGGCCGCCAGCTTGGCGCCCGCCCCGGAGGGCGCGCTCCAGCCGCACTCCGCGCGCAACTGCCCTGGAGCGGCCGGCTGTGCCGTCCACTTCAGTTCCACTCGGGTCCCGAGGGTGCCCGAAATAGCCCACTCGACGTGCGGGCAGACCGCAGACGGCGACGAGTGGACGTAGACCACGCCACGCGTGGTGCCACGAGTGCTCACTGCTGACCTCCGCTGCTCGACCAGGTGCGTCTTCCCCTACGACCTGGCGAACTCCGGTATGGCCCGGACCCGTGACGCTTGGTCCTCATTGTGCACGCCCGCTGCCCCATTTGCCACAGGAACACCAGAAGTCTCACCTCCGCAGGGGAGCGAGTGCTCACTGTCCACTCGCACCTCGGGTGAGCTGCTCCGTTCACATCCCCCATCCGGGTGTCATCCGACAGGCCGCACGTGGCATACGCAGAGGTACCCCGTGCCCGCGCTAGCGTGTGCACCCGAAGAATGTCGACTCGGGGAGGTGCCTTTTGCGGCTCGTCCGTCTCGGCAGGCAGCCGGCCCGGATCGCGGACGACATCCGCGCCGCGCTCGCCGCGCTCGGCCGCGGCAGCACCGTCGGCGGCGGGATCGCCCTCATCGGCCCCCAGCCGGCCGGATGCGCGGAACCCGTGGACGCGATCCTGGTGCTGCCGAAGGGCGTCCTGATCGTCATCGGCGTCGATCTCCCCGACCCCGCCATGCGGCTCGAAGCCCCGCTGCGGGGCCAGTGGAAGGCCGACGGCTGGCCGCTCGTGCGCACCGACGAGGCGACCAACCCGGCGACCGAGGCGCTCGCCCTGTCCGAAGCCATCGGAACCCGCCTCGCCGCCGAGCTGCCGTCCTGCCCGCCCGTCGGGACCGTGGTGGCGGTGGGCCCGTTCGTGGAAACCGTCGAACAGCCGCCAGCGGACCTGGCCGGGGCGGTTCGCGTGCTGCACCCGACGCCCACCAGCATGCTCGCCGCGACCGTGTCACTCGCTTCGGCGAAACGACCGTGCTCGGCACCCACCGCGCGCGCACTGCTCGACCTCCTCGCGCCGGGCACCCCGTCGCTCGACGACGACGTCCTGTTCGCGGAAGGCTTCTACGCCGCGGCGAAGAACGAGCGGCCGGCGCTGGCCGAGGCCACCGTGACGGTGCCGGTCACCCCGGTCCCCCGCCAGACCCACGGCGGCTGGGCCAGCCCCCAACCGTCCACACCGGACCCGGAACCCGTCGTCGGGGAAGAGCCCGCGCCGACCGAACGGGTGGAGCCGCCCGCCGAGCCGGAGGCTCCGGCGGAACCCGTTGCCGAAGCGCCTGCCGAGCGACCGCCTGAGCCACTCCCCGAGCCGGACGAGGCCGAGGGGCTGGAGCCGGTCGTGTGGCCGAGCGAAGCGGACTCGCGCGGCGCGGAGCCCGTCGCTCCGGAACCGGTCGCGGCCGTTTCTCCGGCTCCCGCCGCGGCACCGACCGCGGAAACCCCTGCCGCCAAAGCGCCTTCGCCGCGGAAGCCCGCGGTGCGCTGGCTCCCGATCGCCGCGATCGGCCTGCTCGCCGTGCTGGTGATCACCGCGATCGTCTCGGCGACCAGCGGCGGGGACGACCCGGCACCGGTCGCCGCGTCGTCGGCACCCCCGGTCACGCCGGCGCCGCCGCCACCCTCCAGCTCTTCACCCGCACCGACGAGCACGCCGTCCGCGGAGGTCGCGCTCACCTCGCGCGCTTCGAGCGCGGACGCGCGGTGCGCATCGCACGGTTTCGGCGATGTCCAGGCCAGCCTCGGCCGCACGAGCTGCAGCGAAGTGCGCCGGGGCAGCTTCGACGCGACCGTCGACGGGAGGAAGGCCGCGGTCTCGGTCGCGGTGGTGTCCTTCCCGGACGCGCGCACGGCAGAGGAGTTCCGCAAGACCGCCGACAACCCCGGCGGTGGCGGGATCATCGACGTGGCGACCGAACAGTCCAAATGGGACGGTACGGCGCCGAGGTTCGAAGGGGCCGCCTACGCGAGCGCGCTCGACGGCAAGTCGGTGCGGCTCGTGCAGGCGGTGTGGGCGGCGGGAACGTCCAGCACGGAGGATCCGGGGCTGGTCCGCGCCGCGAAGGCCGCCCTCACCACCTCGCTCGGCCCGTAAGGCCCCTACGGGCCGTACTCCTCCAGCAGCCGGAGCCAGACCTCGCTCATGGTCGGGAAGGCCGGGACGGCGTGCCAGAGGCGGCGCAACGGCACTTCGCCCGCCACCGCGATCGTCGCCGCGTGCAGCAGTTCGGCGACGTCCTGGCCGACGAAGGTGACTCCGACGAGGACCTCGCGGTCGGTGTCGACGACGATGCGGGCTTTGCCTTCGTACCCGTCGGCGTGCAAGGACGACCCGGCGACCGCGATGTCGATGTCGACGACGCGGTGGTTGCCGGACTCGGCACCGGCGAGGCCGACGGAGGCGACCTCGGGATCGGTGAACACGACCTGCGGCACCGCGTGGTGGTCGGCGGTGGCGGCGTAGGCGGTCCACGGCTCGCTCTTCGGCGATTCCCCCTTCGCCCGCGCGGCGATCACGTCCCCGGCGATCCTCGCGGCGTACTTGCCCTGGTGGGTCAGCGGTGCCCTGCCGGTGACGTCGCCTGCCGCGTAGAGCCAGGTGCCGCCGATGCCGGTCGCGGTGCCGGAATCGTCGACGGCCAGCGCCTTCCCCGGTTCGAGGCCGATCGAGCCGAGGCCGAGGTCACCGGTCGCGGGCGCCCTCCCGGTGGCCACCAGCAGCCGGTCGACGGTGCGCGTTCCGCCACCGGTCAGCGCCAGCACGGTCGAACCGTCCACTTCGGACACCGAGTCGACGCCGGAGCCCGCGTGCACCCGCACGCCGTCCTCGCCGAGCCCCTTGGCCACGGCGTCGCCGACGAAGTCCGCGTACTTCGGCAGCGGCCGGGCGCCGGTGATGATCAGGTCGACCTCGGACCCGAGCCGCGCCCACGCCTGCGCCATCTCGACACCGACGACACCGCCGCCCAGCACCGCGAGGCGGCCGGGGACCTCGCTCGACGACGTCGCCTCGCGCGAACCCCACGTCTTCACGTCCGCGAGGCCGGGGATGTCCGGCGTCCTCGGCACGCTTCCGGTGCACACCACGACGGCGTGGTTCGCGCGCAGCACGCGATCGCCGTCGACGGTGACTTCCCGCTCACCGGTGAGCCGGCCGTGCCCGCGCACCGGCTCGATCCCGGCGCCGCGCGCCCAGCCGACCTGGCCGGCGTCGTCGCCCTTGCCGGTGAAGTAGTCCCGCCGTTCGAACACCTTCGCCGGATCGAGCCGCGCGCCGGCCTCGACCCCCGGCATCCGCTTCGCCGCGGCGAACAGATTTCCGGGGCGCAGCAACGCCTTGCTCGGGATGCAGGCCCAGTACGAGCACTCGCCGCCGAAGAGCTCGTGCTCCACGAGCGCGACCGACAGGCCGGCCGCGGCCACCCGTCCCGCCGCGTTCTCCCCGACCGGACCGCCGCCGATGACCACCACGTCGAACGTTTCTTCCGCCATGTGTTCAGCGCACACCAGCGCGGGTCGACGCGCAACCCCAACCACCTGTGCGCGCACAGAAGGGGAAACAGGTATTCTCCGGCCCGAGCTCAAGGACGGCGAGAAGGTTTCAACGAGGGTCGCCGTGCCGATTGCGCTACGTCAACGATCGAGCACGGGAGGTTCTTACGTGGCCAGAAACACAGCCGTTCACGTCTTGGACGACTTGAACGGGGAGCCGGCCGAGGAAAGGGTCAGCTTCGCCCTCGACGGGATCGAGTACGACATCGACCTTTCCGCCGAGAACGCCGCGAACCTCCGCGAAACCCTGGACGCCTATGTCGGGAACGGGCGGCGGACCGGCGGCCGCAAGCGCAGGCCACGCACGTTCGCGGTGCCCAAGCGGGCCAGGCGCGCCGCAGCCGCGAAAACCCCGGCCGCACCGAAGAAAACCGCCAAGGCGGCAGCCGGGAGCACGGCGAAGACGGCGGCCAAGACGACCGCGAAGAAGGTGTCGCCCAAGACCACGGCCACCGCGAAGGCCCCGGCCACGAAGGTGAAGCCCGCCAAGGCCCCGGCGAAGGCCGCCCCGAAGGCGACGGCGAAAGCGGCCCCGAAGACCGCCGCGAAGGCGGCCACCGAAAAGAAGACGGCCACGAGCCGGAAGCCCGCGCCCGCGAAGGCGACCGCGAAGCCGAAGCGCTCGCCCCGCAAGGCCCCGCCGGTGCTCTTCTCCGCCGCCGAATAGGTTCGACCGCCCCGAAGGTGACCTTCAGGGATTCTGACGCCGCGAACTCGGCCTTCGCACGGCCGCGGCTCCAGCCGCACGTGCCCCGAAGGTGACCTTCGGGGCAGCTAAGACCCCGAAGGTCACCTTCAGCGCATGCGGGCTCCTCGCTGGGGCAGCGCGAGTTCTCACGAGGGCGGGTTCGGGACGCCCATGCCCCGAAGGGAGCCTTCGCCGCGTCGGGTTCCCCGAAGGCTCCTTGGGTTCATGGGGTCGTTGCAACACCGGTTGTGATCGGAGGTTGTGATGGTGGTTCGGGCGCGGTTGCCGCGTGGTGTGCAGGTGAGGTTTTGG
>NZ_BAAANN010000045.1:0-63892 GCF_039529815.1 Amycolatopsis minnesotensis
AAGGCGACCTTCACGGACCAAGCCCCCGGGCGGCTCCGCGCTTCCGCCACCCACCTCACCAGAATCAACGCGCACACATCATCACTGTGGCTTTCGAGGACTCACAAGCCCGGAAAGTCGCCGTGATGATGCGCGCGTTGATTCCGGTTCGATGGGGTGCCGAGGCGTGGAGCCGCCGGGGCGCTGAAGGTGACCTTCGGGGAATCTGATGCCGCGTTCTTGGCTCTCGCGATGCGCGTCGTGGCGGCGCTGATGCCCTGAAGGTGCCCTTCGCGGCATCAGATTCCCTCATGGACGCCTTCGGGGCATGCACTCCGGAGTGGGGGCTGACTTCACGGGGGGTCACGTTCGTGGCATGGCGTGGAGTATGGCGCTGCTGATGTCGTGAGGGTGCCTTTTGCGGCGTTAGATTCCCTCAAGGGCGCCTTCGGGGCATGGGCTCTGGAGCGGGGGTTGGCTCCATCAGGGCCACATTCGCGGCACAGCCTGGAGCCAGTCCGGGGAGGACGGCACCGCGATGGCCCCGCTCGGCGAATACCCGGTGCGGGCGGAAGCCCGCGTCACCGACACGCCGGGCGGCGCGCGCGTCGACATGTCGTGCGGCTATCACGGTGGCCGCGCCGGTGACTACCTCCTCGTCGCAGTCGGGCCGGGCGGGCAGGACCAGCAGCTGGCGACGTGGCGAGTGGCCACTGAGGACACCGCCCGCATCTCGGTGGGGACCGCGTTGCACCGCGCGGACATCGCGGCGCTGGAAATCCGGACCCCGGCCGGGAAACCGTTGCTGCGCTGGAATCCCTAGCTCAGCCGCCGAGGACCTCCACGACGGGTCGCTGCGGGGTGTAGGCGGCCCAGCCAGGGTCCCCGGTGCGGGCGAACGCGACCCAGGCGCCGTGCACCCGGGCCGCGAGACCCGCCGGGGCGGGGCCGGGGCCGAGCAGGCCGGTGTCCCCGTGCAGCCGGGGTTCGCCCGCGATGTCGAACACGAAGGGCAGTTCGACGGTGTGGGCGGCGCCGAGCCGTCCGTCCAGCGCCGTCGAGCGGTACCCGAACGAGTAGCGGTGCGTGCGGCCTCCCGAGATCCTCGCGTGGGCTTCCGCCATGCGCGTCGTACCGGTTTCGAACAGGACCTCCCCGAGCGCGGCGGCTTTCGCGGCGGGCTCCGGGCCGCCCTGCGGCACGACGTAGAGGCGTCCCTCTTCGGTGTTGGTGCCGATGAGCAGATCGACATCGCCCGCCGGGCCGTCGGCGAGACCGTCGGCGGGCTGGACCGGCAGGACCAGGCTGAACGGGCTGAGCCCGGCCAGCGGGTCCGTGGCGGTCCCGGTGCGGAGATCGAGTCCGGCCAGTGCGGGCAGGATCTCCAGGAACCGTTCGTCCGTGACCGGGGCGAACGCCTCGGCGGTCGGTTCGACGCCAAGCGCGGCGGCCGCCGCGTCGGTGACCCGCCGCGCCTGCTCCGGGGTGAACGCGCCGGTGCCGTTGCCGCTCTGGACGATCGCTCGCCGGAACAGGCCCTTGGCCTGAGGTGCCGCGAGCAGCGCGCCGACGAGCGTGGCGCCCGCGGACTGGCCGAAGACCGTGACGTTCCCTGGATCGCCGCCGAACGCCGCGACCGTCTCGCGCACCCAGCCGAGCGCGGCGAGCACGTCGAGCAGCCCGCGGTTGGCCGGCGCACCCGCCAGATCGAGGAACCCGGGGATACCGAGGCGGTAGTTCACCGTCACGAGGACGACTTCGTCGCGGGCGAACGCGCTGCCGTCGTAGAGCGCGGCGCGGTTCGAGCCGGTGACGAACCCGCCGCCGTGCACGAAGACCATGACGGGGCGCCTGCCGCCGTCGGCGGCGGGCGTGTGGACATCGACGGTCAGGTACTCCTCGCCGGGCATCCAGCCCGGGCCGAAGTAGGGGATCATGTCGAGCCCGCCGAAGTCGCGGGCAGGCTGGGGAGCCGTCGGCGAGGGCTGCGTGCCGTCACGGGCACCGGACCAGCCGGGGTGCGGGACGGGTGGGGCGAAACGGCCGGCACCGGTCGGCGCCGCCGCGTACGGGACGGCTCGGTAGCGCTCGCCGAATTCGGCGCGAAGGCCGCGCACGGCGCCCGCTGGGGTTTCCACGGCCGGATCTGCTTGCTGGGACACGGAAAACGCTTCCTTCCGGGGTCAGGAGATACGGGAAAGACCGGCCCATTCCCTGATCGCGAACTTCGACCCGTTTCGTTCGACTTCCGCGGCACCTCGGCCGGCGAAATGCGCGGGGAACACGAGCGCGTTGTCCTCGGCGGTGCGGCCGAGCAGCCTGTGCCGGGTGGCCCGTGCCTCGGCAGGGTCCTCGCAGAAGCACGAGTTGGTCCCGGGTTCCACGATCTGCAGCGGGCTGTGCAGCAGGTCTCCGACGAACAGCGCCCGGTCGCCGCCGGACTCCAGGCTGAGCACGGACGAGCCGGGGGTGTGCCCTGGCGCCAGGTCGAGCCGCAGGTTCTTGTCGATCCGGTGCGTCCCGTCCCACAGGTGCGCCCGCCCGGCCTGGTGAACCGGCGTCACGCTGTCCTCGAAGACGTTCTGGTTCCCGCGGCCGAACACGGTCTCGTTTTCGTTGGCGGGGTCCCAGAACTCGAAGTCCCGCCGGGGCATCAGGTACGTGGCGTTCGGGAAGGTCGGCACCCAGGTCCGGCCGTCGAGCCGGGTGTTCCAGCCGACGTGGTCGATGTGCAGGTGGGTGTTGATCACGATGTCGACGTCCTCCGGCCGTACTCCGGCGGCGGCGAGGTTGTCGAGGTAGTTCGTGTCCAGCCGGCTCCACACCGGCGCGTAGGGCCGCTCCTTGTGGTTGCCTACGCCGGTGTCGACCAGGATCGTGCGCCCCTCGCTGCGCAGCAGCCAGGACTGGATCGCCGAACGGCATTCGTCCGCCTCCGCGTCCCAGAAGTCGGGCGCCAGCCAGTGGCGGTGCTCGTCCCACGAGCCGTCGGGGCTGTCCGGGAAGAACTGGCTCGGCGGCATCTCGACCGAGCCGCAGAACTCTTTGACGCGGGTGACGGTGACGTCGCCAAGGGTGAGCTGGTCCATGTGGTCCGTCCTCGGGGTGGGGTGGCTGACTGACACCGAGCCTTGGCGCGCGGACGGGCACGGGCCACTCCCCGGTTGTCCTACCCCGCACAGGGGGTGGCTGGGATCGGGCCGTGGACCGAATACTGGGGTGATGAACGAACCCGGCCCGCTCGGCGACTTCCTCCGTGCCCGGCGGACGCAACTGCGGCCAGAGGACGTCGGCCTGCGCGGCTTCGGGCCCCGCCGCCGGGTGGCCGGGCTCCGGCGCGAGGAACTGGCCCAGCTGGCCGGTGTCAGCGTTTCGTACTACACGCGGCTGGAACAGGGCCTGTCCCGCGGGGCGTCGGCGGAGGTGCTCGACGCGATCGCCCGCGCGCTGCTGCTCGACGGTCACGAGCGCGAGCACCTCGACCGGCTCGCCGGTGCCACCCGCCACTCGCCCCGGGTGCGCCGCCCGCGCCCCGAGAAGCTCGCTGACGAAACGCGCGACCTGCTCCGCGCCGTCGACGGCGTCCCGGCGATCGTGCTCGGCCGCCGCACGGACGTACTGGCGTGGAACACCCTCGGGCACGCCCTGCTGGCCGGTCACCTCGACCTCCTTGGCCCGGACGACCCGGCGCGCCGCCCCAACACGAGCCGGATGCTGTTCCTGGACCCGCACTGCCGGGAGCTGTACGCGAACTGGGAGCGCAAGGCGCGCGCGGTTGTCGGCAACCTGCGCATCGCCGTCGGCAGGCACCCGGAGGACCCGTTGCTCGCGGAGCTGATCGGCGAGCTGACGATGAAGAGCCCGGAGTTCGTCGCGCTGTGGGGGGACCACCGCGTGGCGCCGTGCGACGCCGCGTCCTACGAACTGCGCCATCCCGTCATCGGCGCGGTGACCGTGACGCAGCAGACGCTGTCCATCGCCCGGTCACCGGACCAGGCGCTCATCGTGTGCACGACCCCCGCCGGATCGTCTTCCGAGGAAGCCCTCGCGTTACTCCGGCAGGCGGGCGGAGGCCGGGCGCACGCGGACAGCGCCGGCGTTCCCGAGAAGCCACTCCGATAGGCGCGGACCCCGCCACGATTTCCGGTGGCTCGCCCGTTCGAGTGGTGTGTGCGCCGGTTCCGTACGAAGGGTCGAGTTCGTACGGCCACTTTCTTGCCGCGGTGCCCGAGGCGGGCGAACCTGGGCGGCGTGCAGGGGATCATCGTTCTCGCGTTCGCCGTCGCCGGTGCCGGTATCGGGCTGGCCGCCGCGCTGGTGCTGGCGCGCGCCGGATTCCCGCCGTCGCGCTCGTGGTGCGCGGCCGGCACAGCCGTGCTGTCCGGGCTCGTCGCGTGGCGCTGGGTTTCCGGCGGCTGGCCGTCGTGGTGGCTGCCCACCGCGTGCCTGGTGGCGGTGCTCGCCGTCCCGCTGGTCGTCACCGATCTTCGCGTCCGCCGCCTGCCGGACGTGCTGACGCTGCCCGCTTACCCGCTGGCCGCGGTGGTGCTCGGCCTCGCCGCCGCGTTCGGTCCCGGGGCCGGGCTCGCGGTGCGCGCCGCCGGGGGCGCGATCGTGTTCGGCGGTGCGCACCTCGCGATCAGGGCGCTCTCGCCCGGTTCGCTCGGCGCAGGCGACGTGAAGCTCTCCGGCGCGTTGGGCGGGGTGCTCGGCGCGGCGGGCTGGGCGGCGCTGCCGGTGGCGGCCGTGCTCGCGGCGTTCGTCACCGCGGCGCTGGCCGTCGCGGCGGCGCTGTGCCGGTGGCGTGGCTGGCGCGGCGGCGTTCCGCACGGCCCCGGTCTCGTCGCGGCGGTCTGCCTGGTCACCGCCTGCCCCGCGCTGGGCATGGGCACTTGAACCGCGGAGGTGGTGCCATGACAGGATCGTACGGTGTTGCGCTGGATAACCGCTGGTGAGTCGCACGGGCCCGCGTTGGTCGCCGTGCTGGAGGGCATGGTGGCCGGGGTCGAGGTCACCACTGCCGACGTGAGCGAGCAGCTCGGACGGCGCAGGCTCGGCTTCGGCCGCAGCCCGCGCATGGGTTTCGAGACCGACCAGTTGGAGTTCCTCGGCGGGCTGCGGCACGGCCTGACCCAGGGCGGGCCGGTGGCGATCCAGATCGAGAACGCCGAGTGGCCCAAGTGGGAGAAGGTCATGTCGGCCGATCCGGTGGACAAGGCCGAGCTGGACGGTCTCGCCAGGAACGAGCCGCTGACCCGCCCGCGACCGGGGCACGCCGATCTGCCCGGCATGCAGAAGTACGGCTTCGACGAGGCACGCCCCGTTCTTGAGCGGGCGAGCGCCCGCGAGACGGCGTCGCGGACCGCGCTCGGCACCGTGGCGCGCGCCTACCTCCGGCAGCTCCTCGGGATCGAGGTGCTGAGCCACGTCGTGTCGATCGGCGGCGCGCAGGCGCCGGAAGGCCCGCTCCCGCGCGCTTCGGACCTCGCCGCCATCGACGAGAGCCCGGTGCGCGCGTTCGGCAAGGCGGGCACCGACGCGATGGTCGAGGAGGTCGACGCCGTGCGGAAGGCGGGTGACACCGTCGGCGGCGTGATCGAGGTGATCGCCTACGGGCTCCCGCCCGGCCTCGGCTCGCACGTCCACTGGGACCGCAGGCTCGACGCGAGGCTCGCCGGCGCGCTGATGGGCGTGCAGGCGATGAAGGGCGTCGAGGTCGGCGACGGCTTCACCACCGCGACCCGCTGGGGCAGCAAGGCGCACGACGAGATCGACCGCGGTACCGGGCCGGTCGGCGTCACCAGGCGGTCCAACCGCGCGGGCGGTCTCGAAGGCGGTATCACCAACGGCGAGCCGCTGCGCGTGCGCGTCGCGATGAAGCCGATCTCGACCGTCCCCAAAGCACTGTCCACAATAGACGTCGCGACCGGCGAGCCGGCGGTCGCGATCCACCAGCGCTCCGACGTGTGCGCGGTGCCGAGGGCGGGCGTCGTGCTGGAGTCGGTGGTCGCGCTCGTGCTCGCCGACGCGGCGCTGGAGAAGTTCGGCGGCGACTCGCTCGTCGAAAGCAAGCGCAACGCCGACGCGTACCTGAAGGCGCTGGAGGAGCGGTGGTGAGTCCCCGCGCGGTCGTCGTCGGGCCGCCGGGATCCGGCAAGAGCACGGTCGGCCCGCTGCTCGCCGAGCACCTCGGCGTCGGCTTCCGCGACGCCGACGACGATGTGGTCGCCGCGGAAGGCCGCAGCATCTCGGACATCTTCACCACCCAGGGCGAAGCGGTGTTCCGCACACTCGAAGAGCGGTCGATCGCGACGGCGCTGACCGAGCACGGCGGCGTGCTGTCGCTCGGCGGCGGGGCGGTGCTCTCCGAGGCCACCCGCGCGCGGCTGCACGGGCACGTGGTGGTCTTCCTCAACGTCGGCATGGCGGTCGGCGTCCAGCGCGTCGGCCTGTCCACCGCGCGGCCGCTGCTCGCCGGGGTGAACCCGCGCGCCACCTACAAGGAACTGCTCGACGCCAGGTTGCCGGTGTACCGCGAGGTGGCCACGATCGAGGTGGCCACCGACGACCGCACACCCGCCGAGGTGGTGGCCGCGATCGCCGCCGAGCTGGCCGCGCTGCCAGCAGACTGAACCAGCCGATTCGTTAAGGAGCACGCAGTTGACCGAGCCGGTGCGGATCAAGGTGAACACCGCGAAGCCGTACGACGTGGTGATCGGACGCGGCCTGCTCGGTGACCTCACCGAGGCACTGCGCGCCGCGTCGAAGATCGCGCTGATCCACTCGCCGACGCTGACCACCACCGCGGAGGCGATCCGCGAGGAACTGGAAAAGGCGGGCCTCGACGCGCATCGCGTGGAGATCCCCGACGCCGAGGACGGCAAGGCGCTCACCGTGGCCAGCTTCTGCTGGGAGGTGCTCGGCCGGATCGGGCTCGACCGCGAGGGCGTGGTGGTCGGCCTCGGCGGCGGCGCGGTCACCGATCTCGCCGGTTTCGTCGCGGCGACCTGGATGCGCGGCGTCCGGCTGGTCAACGTGCCCACGACGCTGCTCGGCATGGTGGACGCCGCGGTCGGCGGCAAGACCGGGATCAACACCGAAGCGGGCAAGAACCTCGTCGGCGTCTTCCACGAGCCGTCCGCGGTCCTCGTCGACCTGGCGACGCTGGAAACCCTGCCGCCCAACGAACTCGTCGCCGGGATGGCCGAGGTCGTCAAGACGGGGTTCATCGCCGATCCGGTGATCCTCGACCTCGTCGAGCGGGACTCGGCGGCCGCCGTGGACGCCACCGGGGACGTGCTCGGCGAGCTGGTGCGCCGGTCCGTCCAGGTCAAGGCCGACGTCGTCGCGGCGGACCTGCGCGAGTCGAACCTGCGCGAGATCCTCAACTACGGGCACACCCTCGGCCACGCGATCGAACGGCGCGAGCGCTACCGCTGGCGCCACGGCGCGGCGGTCAGCGTCGGGCTGGTGTTCACCGCCGAGCTGGCACGGCTGGCGGGCCGTCTCGACGACGCGACGGCCGAACGGCACCGCGCGGTGCTCACCCAGCTCGGCCTGCCGACCACCTACGACCCGGACGCGCTGCCGCAGCTGCTGGAGACCATGAAGGGCGACAAGAAGGCCCGCTCCGGGGTCCTGCGGTTCGTCGTGCTCGACGGGCTCGCCAAACCGGGCAGGCTCGAAGGACCGGACCCGGCGCTGCTGGCCGCCGCGTACTCCGCGATCGCCGCCGAGCCCACCTCGGGCGGGAGCGTCCTGCTGTGAAGGCGTTCGTGTTCAACGGCCCGAACCTGGGCAGGCTCGGCAAGCGGGAGCCGTCGGTGTACGGCTCGACGACGCACGCCGATCTCGTGGACCTGTGCCGGCGGACCGGGCGGCAAGAGGGCTTCGAGGTCGAGGTGCGCCAGACCGACCACGAGGGTGAGCTGGTCGGCTGGCTGCACGAGGCTGCCGACGGCGGGCACCCGGTGGTGCTCAACGCCGGGGCGTGGACGCACTACTCGATCGCGGTGCGGGACGCGGCGGCCCAGCTCACCGCGCCGCTGATCGAGCTGCACATCTCGAACGTGCACCGGCGCGAGGAGTTCCGCCACCACAGCGTGCTTTCCGGCATCGCCACCGGTGTGGTCGCTGGCCTCGGCGTCGACGGGTACCGGCTTGCGCTGCGCTGGCTGGGGGAGAACGCTCGCGAGGGGTGAGCGTTCCCGTCCTCCGCACGCCCCGGCTCACCCTGCGCGGCATCGAGCCGTCCGATCTGGACGCGCTCGTCGCCGTCTTCGCGAACCCGGCGATGAGCGAGTTCCTTGCCAGCGACTTCACCGATCCGGCGCAGGTCGCGGAGATGGTCGCGGCGAGGGTCGGATCGGTGGACCCGCCGGGGATGGGGCACTGGGTCTTCGAGTACCAGGGCGTGGTCGCCGGGGTCGGGCACCTGCACCCGTCGAAGGGGCTCCCGGGTGATCTTCCCGAGATCGCCTACTACTTCGACCGCGCGCACGCCGGGCAGCGCCTCGGCGCCGAAGCGGCGGAGGCACTGGTCCGGTACGGCTTTCACACCCTCGGCCTCCGCTCGGTGTGGGCGCTCATCCACGAGTCCAATGTGGCCAGTCGAAACCTGGCCCGCCGCTTGGGTTTCCTGGACGTCGGCGGTGAGATCCACTATGGACGGCCGCATCGGGTGACGGTGGCCTTCCCCGTTCCGCACGGCCGTCCGTCGCCCGCCGGCCGATGACGCACGGCGACAATCGGCACGCCTGTCACTCGACAGGGTTAACGCTCACTACACTGTGCCGCGGCCCGTCGCACGACGGGGCGGTGGGCACGGACGGAGGGCACCGGGCACGATGCGCACGTTCCGTCAACGCCGCGCGCGGCTGCTCGCCGTCGCCGCGGGCGCGGTGCTCGGCGCCACCGCGCTGACGGGCTGCAGCGATTCGGGGGAGCTGCGCGCCGAAGCCGCCGGAACGAGCCCCGGCAGTGGCGGAAGCCTTGGTGGCAGCGGGGAAACCTCGAAGCCCCGGCCGCCCCGGCCGCACGACGTCCCGCTGAACGCCGACGCCGGCCGCGGTGGCGGCGCGGTGGTCGCCGCGGGCGGTCCTGGTGCCCCGTACAACTACGGCCCGTCGGCGATGGCCGACGGGCCGACGACCCGCATGTGGTGGTGCAGCCAGTACCCGTCGGCGATGCCCGCGGGCGACGACATCCTGTACGGAGAGTCACCCAAGGTGGACGGCCCGTTCACCGCGCCGGGTGGTGGCCCGCCGGTGGCGGTGCTGTCCGGGAACCCCGGCCAGTTCGACGGCATGCACACCTGCGACCCGTCGGTGCTCAGGGTGGACGGCACCTACTACCTCTACTACACCGGCGCCGCGGGCGATCACGCGCTCGGGAACTCGGTCGGGCTCGCGACCAGCGCCGACGGGATCACCTGGACGCGGGCGAACGGCGGCAAGCCGATCCTGAACCCCGCGCACGACGTGCACCGCGACAACAACTACGGCTCCGGGCAGCCATCGGTGGTGTACCTCGGCGGCTGGTTCTACCTGATGTTCACCGACACCACGGGCCGCGCGGCGGGCTGGAACGGGGCGGGCCAGTTCCTGCTGCGGTCGAAGGACCCCGCGTTCGCCAGCGGCGTGGAGGCACTGGGGGAGAAGGGGTTCGCGGCGGCGGCCACGACCTCGGCGCAGCGCACCAGGTCGCTCGTCGACGCGTTCAGCGCGGACCTGATGTGGGTCGAGGCGCTCGACGCGTTCGTCATCGCGCACGAGACCAGCGGCGGCACCACGCTCACGTTCTGGGACCGCGACTTCACGGCGAACCCGTTCCGCCCGGTGACCGTGCCCGGTGCGTGGCAGGAGGGGCCGGGGCTGGTCCGCGCGCCGGACGGCCACGCGCCGCTGTCGCAGGCCGACCCGTGCGGCAGGGTGCCGTTCGACGTGGTCCGCGCGACCGTGATCGGCGGGGCGAACGCGCCGACGGACCTGCGGCACTTCGGCATCGACGTGCACGGCGTCCGCGCGTGCACCGACCCCGGCCGCACGCTCGCCGTGCTGGACGGGTTCGCGATGCCCTCGCCCGATCGCACGATGGACCTGGTCATCGCGGGCCGGGTGCTCCGGGTCGACCGCCGTTCGGTCGCCGAGCGGCTGGCGACCACGCTGGGCCCGCGGCGCCTCCCCGTGCTGGACGGCCTGCCGGTGGCCGCGCGGCTGGGAGGCCAGGCGCCCGCGGTCAGGACACCGGACGGCAGGACCGGGTTCGTGCTCGCGGACGGGACGCTGTGGCGCGTGCGCCCCGGCTCGGTCGCCGAGGTGAACGGCTCACCGGTGGAAACCGTCACCGACGAGCGGTGGCGGTCCTACCCGGCCGGTGCGTCACTGGGCCGCTGACCGGGTAGTGCCGGTCAAGCTGCCGGACCCGGCTTCGCCTTCGGCCCCGGCGACGGCTTCGGGCGCTCGGGCTCCCGTTCGCCGGGCGCCTTGCCGATCCGGCCGCCGACGAACAGGCCGAGCCCGGCGGGGACGAGCACGAGCAGCGCGGTGAACGCGAACGTGCCGAGGAACTCGTCGAAGAAGGTGCCGATCCCGGTCTGGTCCACGAACACGGCCCTGCCGATGGTCGACAGGATCGGCGCGACGACACCGGCGAGCAGCGCACCGGCGAACCAGGTGCGGCCGGGGTCGCGGTGCCGCAGCCAGCCGTCGAGCGCGCTCCACAGCGCGGCGGCGCCGACGAGCAGCGCGATCGTGACGACCCGTGTCGTGATCGTGTCGGTCGGCGAGTTCACGGCGACCTTGGCCAGCAGAGTGGCGGCGACGGCATGGAGCACACCCATCCCGGTCCCGCGAAGCAACCATGGCGGCATCGAGCCACTGTATCCCCCCAATTCGTCTTCGCCAGTGGCTGGCTTGGGTGGCGGTGCCGGTCGGCGGCCCACTCAAGCGGCTCCGCCGCTGGCAAAAAATAGCTGCGGCCACGCAGCCAAGGGCGGCGGTGGAGCGGGCGGCTCACCCGGCTGGGGAGCGCGGGTGCTGGCGATAGGGTGGGCGGGTGCCTGAGACCCATGCGCACCGACGCGAAGCCCTCCGTGCCCTGATCACCGCCGCCGACCTCGACGCGCTGCTGGTCACCGACCTCCTCAACATCCGCTACCTGACCGGGTTCACCGGCTCGAACGCCGCGCTGCTGGTGTCCGCGGCCGGTGAGTCCGGGACGGTGTTCTGCACCGACGGGCGCTACACCGCCCAGTCGGCCACCGAGGTGCCCGATCTCGAACGCGTGCTGGAGCGGGCGAGCGCCGCCGCGCTGGCCAAGCACGGCAGCGCGAACGCGGAGGCGTTCCGCCGCACCGGTTTCGAGAGCCAGCACGTCAGCGTGGAGGCGCACGAGTCGTTGCGCGGCCTCGCCGAAGGCATCGAACTGCGCCGCGCGCCCGGACTGGTGGAGCGGCTGCGCCTGGTCAAGGACGCCGCCGAGATCGAGGCGCTGCGCATGGCCTGCGCGGCCGCCGACCGCGCGCTCGCCGACCTCGTCGAGCACGGCGGGCTCCGCCCCGGCCGCACCGAGCGCGAGGTCGCCCGCGAACTCGAGGGCCGCATGCTCGACCACGGCTCGTCGGGCCCGTCGTTCGAAACGATCGTCGCCGCGGGCGCCCATTCCGCGATCCCGCACCACCAGCCGACCGGCTCGGTGCTCGCGCCGGGCGACTTCGTCAAGCTCGACTTCGGCGCCACGGTCGACGGCTACCACTCGGACATGACCCGCACGCTGGTGCTCGGCGCGCCGGCGGACTGGCAGCGGGAGGTCTACGAGCTGGTGTACGCCGCGCAGGCCGCGGGCTGCGCGGCGGTGCTGCCGGGGATCGAGGTCAGCCAGGTGGACGCGGCCGCGCGCGGCGTGATCGAGCGCGCGGGGCACGGGGACGAGTTTTCCCACGGCCTCGGGCACGGCGTCGGCCTCGAGGTGCACGAGGCGCCCAGCCTGGCCGCGACCGGCGCCGGTACACTGTCCGCCGGTATGGCGGTCACCGTCGAGCCCGGCGTCTATCTAGCCGGACGGGGTGGCGTGCGCATCGAGGACACGCTGGTCGTGCGGGACGGTGGTCCCGAACTCCTCACCTTGAGCAGCAAAGAACTCGTGGTCGTCTGAGGGCGGCCCGCAGAGACAAGCAAAGACGAGCACAGGAGAACCGAACCCCGTGGCCACCACCAACGACCTGAAGAACGGCCTGGTACTGAACCTCGACGGCCAGCTCTGGTCCGTCGTGAACTTCCAGCACGTCAAGCCGGGCAAGGGCGGCGCGTTCGTGCGCACCACCCTGAAGCACGTGCTTTCCGGCAAGGTCGTCGACAAGACGTTCAACGCGGGCACGAAGGTCGAGACGGCCACCGTGGACCGCAGGACCATGACCTACCTGTACAACGACGGTTCGGACTACGTGTTCATGGACTCCGACACCTACGACCAGATCACGGTGCCGCCCGAGGTCGTCGGCGAGGGCGCGGGCTACCTGCTGGAGAACACCGAGGTCCAGGTCGCGGTGCACGAGGGCACCCCGCTCTACGTCGAGCTGCCGACCTCGGTCGAACTGGTCATCGAGCACACCGACCCCGGCCTGCAGGGCGACCGCTCCACCGGCGGCACCAAGCCCGCGAAGCTGGAGACCGGCGCCGAGATCCAGGTCCCGCTGTTCGTGAGCACCGGCGAGAAGGTCAAGGTCGACACCAGGGACGGCCGGTACCTCGGCCGTGTCTCCGGCTGAGGCGCGGATGACATCCGGAGGTTCGGCGAAGCGCGGCGGCCCGATCGGCCGCCGCGCCTCGCGCAAGCGCGCGGTGGAAATCCTCTACGAGGCCGCGCAACGCTCGGCCGACGCGGTGACCCTGGTCGCCGACCGGGTCGGCGCGATCGAGGTGGACCCGATCGCCGATCACACCATCGCGCTGGTGGAGGGCGTCACGGCGCAGCGGGAGCGGATCGACGAGCTGCTCGCGGAGCACTCACAGGGCTGGACGCTGGACCGGATGCCGCCGGTGGACCTCGCGGTGCTGCGGGTCGGCGTCTACGAGCTGCTGTGGGCGGCGGACGTGCCGGACCCGGTGGCGATCGACGAGGCCGTCGGGCTGGCGAAGGAACTGTCCACTGACGACTCCCCGCGCTTCGTCAACGGCGTGCTGGGCCGGATCGGCAATATCGCCGACCGCCTTCGCGCGGTGCTCTGACGCGGGATTTCCCCTACCTCAAGAGAAGGCCCTCCCCCAAGTGCCTTCTCTTGAGGGGATGGCATCAGTCTTCTTTGGACGGACGGGCTTCCGGCGGCAGCACGCCCCAGTCGATGAGCTGCTCGGTGAGCTCGCCGGGGGTCATGTCGTAGATGATCGCCAGTGACCGCAGGTCCTCGGTCCTGATGGAGAGCACCTTGCCGTTGTAGTCCCCGCGCTGGCTCTGGATGGTGGCCGCGTAGCGGGCCAGCGGGCCGACCTTCTCCGCGGGCAGCTGCTGGAGCCGCTCCAGGTTGATCACGATCTTCGTGGCGGGCTCCGCACCGGACGGGACGCGGCCCTCCGGGAGCAGCTCGACGACCGGCACGCCGTAGAAATCGGCCAGCTCGGCCAGTTTCTGGACGGTTACCGCGCGGTCGCCCCGTTCGTACGAGCCGACGACAACGGCCTTCCAGCGCCCGCCGGACTTCTGTTCGACCCCGTGCAGGGAGAGGCCCTGCTGCTGGCGGATGCCGCGGAGCTTGGCCCCGAGCGCCTTGGCGTAATCGCCCATCTGGTGGTTCTCCGTTTCCTTGCCCCTGGCCGATCGTGTGGATCGTCCCGGGGGGACTCCTGAGTCGAATACTCAGAGTAATGGTTACGCATTGTCGTCACCAGGTCAAGCGCATCCTCGTTCCAGGTGAGTTCCGCGACGGCCACACCACCCGGAAGGCTGAGCACGTCCGCCTGCTACTGTCGGGTCGATTTCCTCAGGCAAGCAGGAGATCCGACATCCTTTAAGGACCCGTCCAGAGAGGCGGGGAAGGAGGTCTTGCCGTGGCGCCACGCCCTCGTGGCGCGGCGGAACCGGCCGGTGAGCGGGAACTGCTCACCGCTGGCGACGTCGCGCGCACCATCGCCCGAATGGCCCATCAGGTCATCGAAAAGACCGCTGTGGGTGCCGGGCCCGCACCGCCACCCGTGTTGCTCGGGATCCCGACCAGGGGAACACCGCTCGCACGCAGGCTGGCCGCGCGGATCGCCGAGTTCTCCGGTCACGACACGCCGACGGGCGCGCTCGATGTGACCCTCTTCCGCGACGATCTCCGTCGCCGCCCGACCAGGCCGCTGGAGCCGACCAGCCTGCCGGACGGTGGTCTGGACGACCGGGTCGTCATCCTCGTCGACGACGTGCTGTTCTCCGGCCGCACCATCCGCGCCGCGCTCGACGCGCTGCGCGAGCACGGCAGGCCGAAGGCCGTGCAACTGGCCGTGCTGGTGGACAGGGGACACCGCGAACTCCCCATCCGCGCCGACTACGTCGGCAAGAACGTGCCCACCTCCCGCGCCGAGGGCGTCGACGTCCTGCTGTCCGAAGTGGATGGCCGCGACGCGGTGCTGCTGCGCGGCCCGGAAGACGGTTCCGGAGAAGGGGAGCGATGAAGCACCTACTGGCCACCGACGGCCTCGACGCCGACAGCGCGCTCGCCGTGCTGGACACCGCCGACGAGCTCAAGCGGACGCTGATGGGCCGCGAGATCCGCAAGCTGCCGACGCTGCGCGGCCGCACGGTGATCACGCTGTTCTACGAGAACTCCACGAGGACCAGGGTCTCGTTCGAGATCGCGGGCAAGTGGATGAGCGCCGACGTCATCAACGTCTCGGCGGCCAGCTCGTCGGTGAACAAGGGCGAGTCCCTTCGCGACACCGCGCTGACGCTGGCCGCGGCGGGCGCCGACTGCGTGATCGTGCGCCACCCCGCTTCGGGCGCGGCGCAGCGGCTCGCCGGCTGGCTCGCCGAGCCGGGCACCGCGATCGTCAACGCCGGTGACGGCACGCACGAGCACCCGACGCAGGCGCTGCTGGACGCGGCGACCCTGCGCGAGCGGCTCGGGTCCCTGAAGGACCGTCGCGTCGCGATCGTCGGCGATGTGCTGCACAGCAGGGTCGCCCGCTCGAACATCCACCTGCTGACCACGCTCGGCGCCGAGGTCGTGCTCGTCGCGCCGCCGACGCTGCTGCCGTCCGGAGTGGACAGCCTGCCGGTGACCGTGTCGCACGACCTCGACGCCGAACTGCCCGCGTCGGACGCCGTGATGATGCTGCGCGTGCAGGCCGAGCGGATGCACGGCGGGTTCTTCCCGTCGGCGCGCGAATATTCGATCGCCTACGGGCTGTCCGAGAAGCGGCTGAAGCTGCTGCCGGAGCACGCGGTCGTGCTGCACCCCGGCCCGATGCTGCGCGGTATGGAGATCGCCTCCGCGGTCGCGGACGCGCCGTCCTCGGCGATCACCGAACAGGTCCGCAACGGGGTGCACGTCCGGATGGCCGTGCTGTACCACCTGCTCGCCGGCGAAGGAGACGAGTCGTGACCGTACTGATCAAGGGCGCCCGTCCCTACGGCGAGGGCGAGCCGGTCGACGTGCTGGTGACCGGCGGCGTGCTCGCCGAGATCGGTGCCCGCATCGCCGCGCCGGAGGACGCCGAGGTCATCGAAGCGGACGGCCAGGTGCTGCTGCCCGGTTTCGTCGACCTGCACACACACCTGCGCGAACCGGGCAGGGAGGACACCGAGACCATCGCGACCGGGTCGGCCGCGGCCGCGCTCGGCGGGTTCACCGCGGTGTTCGCGATGGCCAACACCGATCCGGTCGCCGACAACGCGGTGATCGTCGAACACGTCTGGCGGCGTGGCCGCGAGGCCGGTCTCGCCGACGTGCACCCGGTCGGTGCGGTCACCGTCGGGCTCAAGGGGGAGCGGCTCGCCGAACTGGGCACCATGGCCGCGTCCGAGGCCGGGGTGCGCGTGTTCTCCGACGACGGCCACTGCGTCGCGGACCCGCTGATCATGCGCCGCGCGCTGGAGTACTCGACCGCGCTGGGCGTGGTGATCGCGCAGCACGCGGAGGAGCCGAGGCTGACCGTCGGCGCGCAGGCGCACGAAGGCGAGCGCGCGTCGAGGCTCGGCTACAGCGGCTGGCCCGCCTCGGCCGAAGAGTCCATTGTGGCCCGTGACTGCATCCTCGCGAAGCACGCCGGGGCAAGGCTGCATGTGTGCCACGTCTCGACGGCGGGCACCGCGGACGTGCTCCGCTGGGCCAAGGCGCGCGACACCCAGGTCTCCGCCGAGGTGACCCCGCACCACCTGCTGCTCACCGACGAGCGGCTCGCCACCTACGACCCGGTGAACAAGGTCAACCCGCCGCTGCGCGCCGAGTCCGATGTGGAGCGTCTGCGGGCTGCGCTCGCCGACGGCACGATCGACTGCGTCGCCACCGACCACGCGCCGCACGCGGTGCAGGACAAGGACTGCGAGTGGGCCGCGGCGAGGCCGGGCATGCTCGGGCTGCAGACCGCGCTGTCGATCGTGGTGCACACCATGGTCAGGACCGGCCTGCTCGACTGGCGCGGGGTGGCGAAGGTGCTGAGCGAGCGCCCCGCCGAGATCGGCGGCCTGCCCGATCACGGCAGGCCGATCGCGGTCGGCGAGCCCGCGAACCTGACGCTCGTCGACCCCGATGCCGAGTGGACGGTGCGCGGGCACGAGCTGGCGAGTGTGGCCGCGAACACGCCGTACGAGGGCATGCGGCTGCCCGGCGTGGTGAACGCCACGCTGCTGCGCGGGCGGATCACCTGCCGAGAAGGGAAGATCTCCTGATGGAGAGAGTGCTGCTCACCCTCGCGATCGTCGCGTTCTTCCTGCTGTGCGTGTTCGGCATGTGGCTCGGCTGGCGCCGCAAGGCGCGCTCCCAGAGCGTCCAGGTGCCGCCGTTCCCGTCCACGCCATCGAGTCCGGAGGACACCGGCGAGCGCCTGCTGGCCCCCGCCGAGGGGCTCTACGTCAGCACCACCCGCGCCGGGCACTGGCAGGACCGGATCGTGACCAGGGGAGCTGGCCTGCGCACGTCGGCGACCTGGCGGCTCTACGAGCACGGGGTCGAGGTCGAGCGCGTCGGCGCGCCGGGGTTCTGGATCCCCGCGGAGTCCCTTGTGGACATCCGGCTGGACAGCAGAATCGCGGGCAAGGTGATGGCGACCGACAGCCTGCTGGTGTTCACCTGGAAGCTCGGCGACATCGAGCTGGACACCGGCTTCCGCGGTGACGAACTGAGTGTCTATCCACAGTGGATCGAGGCGGTCCAGCGCTTGGCGAAGCTCGCCGAGCACGGCCGGTCCGATTCCGGCGAGGTCAAGGGAGGAGCCTGAGAGATGACGGGAAATCGTGAGCCCGCGGCACTGGTACTCGAGGACGGCCGCATCTTTCGCGGCGTCCCCTACGGTGCGCGCGGCAGGACGCTCGGCGAGGCGGTGTTCTGCACCGGCATGACCGGGTACCAGGAGACGCTGACCGATCCGTCCTACCACCGCCAGATCGTGGTGCAGACCGCACCGCAGATCGGCAACACCGGCTGGAACGACGAGGACGACGAGTCGGCGAGGATCTGGGTCAGCGGGTACGTGGTGCGCGACCCCGCGCGCACGCCGTCGAACTGGCGCTCGCGCCGCTCGCTGGACTCCGAGCTGACCGCGCAGGAGATCGTCGGCATCGCCGAGATCGACACCCGCACCCTGACCAGGCACCTGCGCGAGCACGGCGCCATGCGGGCGGGGGTGTTCTCCGGTGACGCACTGCGCGAGGACGACGAGATGGTCGCCGAGGTGCTGGCGAGCCCGTCGATGAAGGGCGCGCGCCTGGCGGGCGAGGTCACCACGAAGGCGCCGTACGTGGTGCCCGCACCGGGGGAGCGGCGGTTCCGGGTGGCCGCGCTGGATCTCGGGATCAAGTCCAACACCCCGCGCCTGATGAACGAGCGCGGGATCGAGGTGCACGTGCTGCCGCTGACGAGCACGCTCGACGAGCTGCTCGCGATCGAACCGGACGGGGTGTTCCTCTCGAACGGGCCGGGCGACCCGGCGACCGAGGACCACGCGACGGAGCTGACGAAGGCGGTGCTGGGGCGGCGGATCCCGACGTTCGGCATCTGCTTCGGCAACCAGATCCTCGGCCGCGCGCTGGGGCTGGGCACCTACAAGATGCGCTACGGGCACCGCGGCATCAACATCCCGGTGATCGACGTGGCCACCGGCGCGGTGGCGATCACCGCGCAGAACCACGGCTTCGCCCTCGAAGGCGAGCCGGGCCAGCGGTTCGACTCGCCCTTCGGCAGCGCGCAGATCAGCCACTACTGCCCGAACGACGACACCGTCGAAGGCGTCCGCTGCTCGGACGTCCCGGCGTTCTCGGTGCAGTACCACCCCGAGGCCGCCGCGGGCCCGCACGACGCGGCGCCCCTGTTCGACGAGTTCGTGAGCCTGATGGAGAAGGCCAAATGACTGGCCTTCTCAACGGGATCGAACGGCTGCGGATCCGCAACTTCCGCGTCCTGCGGGACGTGGAGTTGTACGATCTCACGCCGATCACCGCGTTGCTCGGCCCCAACGGGAGTGGAAAGTCGACGGTTTTCGACGCGCTTCGGTTGATCGTGGAGTCGTTCACCGGAGGATTCGCCGAGGCATGGGAACGCCGTGGTGGGGTCGCCGAAACACGCACACGTGAATCGACTGGTCCGGTCCAAGTCGAGTTTGGTTGCCGGGTCGAGGGCGATTCATACGACTACCGTCTCGCGGTGGATGAGGAGGATGGCGCTCCGGTCATCGTGGAGGAGCGGTTGACCTGGCGGGAAGCGGGCCAGGACCAGTCGGTGGACGTACTTGAGTTCCACCGGGGAGCGGGAACGGTCAAGGTCCCCGGAGCAGCGGGTAACGCGACTGAACTCGTGGGGCAGGACGTGCTCGGTGTCGTGGCGATCGGGCAGGTGGCCACGAATCCCCAGGTGGCTGCCTTCCTCAAGTTCGTTTCCCGGTGCCAAGTGTCCGACCTCGATGTCGAGCTGATGCGAAAAGGAGTTCGCACGAAGAGCCGGACCGCACGGCTTTCCTCGTCGGGAGACAACGTGGCGGTTGTGGTGCGGCGTCTGCGACAACAACGTCCGGATGCCTGGGCGAAGATCCTCGGCTCCCTTCGGCGGTACGTACCGGGGCTCGTGGACATCGAACCCTTCAGCCTCGGTGACGGCAGCCAGATCGTTCGGTTGCGCGAACAACGAGCCGGGCAGCCGATTCTTCCGGACCACATTTCCGATGGAACGCTCAAACTACTGGGCTATCTCGTTGCCTTGCAGGACCAAGCCTCGGTGCTGTTCATGGAGGAACCCGAGAACCAGGTTCACCCGAGCCTGCCCTACCTGCTTGCGGAGGACGCCAGGATGGCCGCCGCGGAGACCGGCCAAGTGGTGGTCGCCACTCACTCGCCGTATTTCGTGGACGCGTTGCACCCGGACGAGGTCTGGATGATGTTCCGGAACGACCAGGGTTTCGCGGAAGTGAGACGAGCCGCTGAGAATCGGTCTTTGGTCGCCATGCTCGAAGCCGGTGGGCTGCTTGGCAGCTTGTGGACCGAAGGCTACTTCGGTGTCGGCGACCCGCTGACCCGTTCCGGACGGCCACGGTGACCGATGCGGAGGTCACGGTGCAGTTGCTAGTCGAAGAGCCGTCGACGAAACAGGCGCTGGGAGTGATCTTGCCGAAGATCGTTCCGAACGTCCCGTTCGAAATAGTGCAGTTCCAGGGGAAGCAGGATCTGCTCAAAAGGCTGCCCGGTCTGCTGAAGGGTTACGCGGTCAGGCTTGAGTGGGAGTTGCTCAGGATCGTGGTCGTCATCGACCGTGATCTCGATGATTGCGCCGAACTCAAGCGGAAGCTGGTCCGGATCGCCGACGACGCGGGACTACCGCGCAGTGCTGTGCTGTTCCGGATAGCGATCGACGAGCTGGAGTCGTGGTTCCTCGGAGATGTTCCGGCGTTGTGCGCGGCCTACCCGCGGGTGCCAGCAAATCTCGGCGAGCAGGCTCGGTACCGCGACCCCGACGCGACCGGGAAGGCATTGAGGGCGCTGGAACACGTACTGAAGTCGAATGGCTATCACCGCGATCATCTGGCCAAAGTCAAGGCGGCGGTCGGCATCGGCGTGCACATGGACGTAGAAGCCAATCGTTCCAGGAGTTTTCAGGTGTTCCGCGACGGTCTGCGGCGCCTGGTGAGTGAGGGAAGCTAATGCCAAAGAGGACAGACATCGAGCACGTGCTCGTGATCGGTTCCGGGCCGATCGTGATCGGCCAGGCCGCCGAGTTCGACTACTCCGGCACGCAGGCGTGCCGGGTGCTGCGCGAGGAGGGCCTGCGCGTCAGCCTGGTCAACTCGAACCCGGCGACGATCATGACCGATCCCGAGTTCGCCGACGCCACCTACATCGAGCCGGTGACCGCCGAGTTCGTCGAGAAGGTCATCGCGGCCGAGCGTCCCGACGCGGTGCTCGCCACCCTTGGCGGGCAGACGGCGCTGAACTGCGCGGTCGCCCTGCACGAGCGCGGGGTGCTGGAGAAGTACGGGGTCGAGCTGATCGGCGCCGACATCGACGCGATCCAGCGCGGCGAGGACCGCCAGAAGTTCAAGGACATCGTGCGCCAGATCGGCGCCGAGGTCCCGCGCAGCGCGGTGTGCAACACCATGGACGAGGTCCGCTCGACGGTCGCCGAACTCGGCCTGCCGGTGGTCATCCGCCCCTCGTTCACCATGGGCGGGCTCGGCTCCGGCATGGCGCACACCGCCGAAGAGCTGGACCGGCTCGCGTCGGTCGGGCTCGAGGAGAGCCCGGTGACCGAGGTGCTCATCGAGGAGAGCGTGCTCGGCTGGAAGGAGTACGAGCTCGAGCTGATGCGCGACAAGCGCGACAACGTCGTGATCATCTGCTCGATCGAGAACATCGACGCGATGGGCGTGCACACCGGCGACTCGGTCACGGTCGCGCCCGCGATGACGCTGACCGACCGCGAGTACCAGCACATGCGCGACGTCGGCATCGACGTGCTCCGCGCGGTGGGCGTGGAAACGGGCGGCTGCAACATCCAGTTCGCGATCAACCCGCGTGACGGCCGCATGGTCGTCATCGAGATGAACCCCCGCGTCTCGCGGTCGAGCGCGCTGGCGTCGAAGGCGACCGGGTTCCCGATCGCCAAGATCGCCGCGAAGCTCGCCGTCGGCTACACCCTCGACGAGATCCGCAACGACATCACCGGCGAGACGCCCGCGTCGTTCGAGCCCGCGCTGGACTACGTCGTGGTGAAGATGCCGCGGTTCGCCTTCGAGAAGTTCCCCGGTGCCGATCCGACGCTCACCACGACCATGAAGAGCGTCGGCGAGGCGATGTCCTTCGGTCGCAGCTTCCCCGAGGCGCTCGGCAAGGCGATGCGGTCGATCGACACCAAGGCGACCGGCTTCTGGACCGTGCCCGATCCAGCCGGCGCCACACTGGAGTCCACTTTGGACTCGCTGCGGACGGCGCACGAAGGCAGGCTCTACGCGGTGGAGCGCGCGCTGCGGCTCGGTGCGACCGTCGAGCAGGTGCACGAGGCGAGCGGCGTCGACCCGTGGTTCATCGACCAGATCGCGCTCATCGGCGAGGTCGGCGCCGAGGTCCGCGAGGCGCCGGTGCTCGACGGCTCGCTGCTGCGCCGCGCCAAGCGCACCGGCCTGTCCGACCGGCAGATCGCCGCGCTGCGGCCGGAGCTGGCCGGGGAGAACGGAGTCCGCGCGCTGCGCCACCGGCTCGGGGTGCGGCCGGTGTTCAAGACCGTGGACACCTGCGCCGCCGAGTTCGCCGCGAACACGCCGTACCACTACTCCGCCTACGAAGCCGATCCCGCAGCCGAGTCCGAAGTGGCGCCGCAGCGGGAAAAGCGGAAGGTGCTGATCCTCGGCTCCGGGCCGAACCGGATCGGGCAGGGCATCGAGTTCGACTACTCGTGCGTGCACGCGGCGATCGCGTTGCGCGAGGCCGGGTTCGAGGCCGTGATGGTCAACTGCAACCCCGAAACCGTCTCCACCGACTACGACACGTCCGACCGGCTCTACTTCGAGCCGCTGTCCTTCGAGGACGTGCTCGAAGTGGTGCACGCGGAGCAGGAGTCCGGCACCGTCGCCGGCGTCATCGTGCAGCTGGGCGGGCAGACCCCGCTGAGCCTCGCGCAGAAGCTCGCCGACGCGGGCGTGCCGGTCGTCGGCACCTCACCCGAGGCGATCCACCTCGCCGAGGACAGGGGCGCGTTCGGCGAGGTGCTGCGCGCCGCCGGGCTGCCCGCGCCGCGCTACGGCACCGCGACATCGTTCGACGGCGCCAAGCGGATCGCCGACGAGATCGGCTACCCGGTGCTCGTGCGCCCGTCGTACGTGCTCGGCGGGCGGGGCATGGAGATCGTCTACGACGAGGCGTCGCTCGAGGGCTACATCGAGCGGGCGACCGAGGTTTCGCCGGAGCACCCGGTACTGGTCGACCGGTTCCTCGACGACGCGATCGAAATCGACGTCGACGCGCTCTTCGACGGCGAGGAGCTGTTCCTCGGCGGGGTCATGGAGCACATCGAGGAGGCCGGGATCCACTCCGGCGACTCCTCGTGCGCGCTGCCGCCCATCACGCTCGGCCGCACCGATCTCGACGCGGTTCGCCGCTCGACGGAGGCGATCGCGCGCGGAGTCGGCGTTCGCGGGCTGCTCAACGTCCAGTACGCGCTCAAGGACGACGTGCTCTACGTCCTCGAAGCGAACCCCAGGGCCAGCCGGACCGTCCCGTTCGTCTCGAAGGCCACCGCGGTCCCGCTCGCCAAGGCGGCCGCGCTCGTCATGACCGGCTCCTCGATCAAGGACCTGCGCGGCAGCGGGGTGCTCCCCGCCGATGGCGACGGCGGGATGATGCCCGCCGACTCGCCGGTCGCGGTCAAGGAGGCCGTGCTGCCGTTCCACCGGTTCCGCACCCCGGAGGGCCACGGGGTGGACTCGCTGCTCGGGCCGGAGATGAAGTCGACCGGCGAGGTGATGGGCGTCGACGTCTCCTTCGGCAAGGCGTTCGCGAAGTCCCAGACCGGCGCGTACGGGTCGCTGCCCACCTCGGGGCGCGTGTTCGTCTCGGTCGCCAACCGGGACAAGCGTTCGCTGGTCTTCCCGGTGAAGCGGCTCGCCGACCTCGGGTTCGAGATCCTCGCGACCTCGGGCACCGCCGAGGTGCTGCGCCGCAACGGCGTGTCGGCGACCGTGGTCCGCAAGCACTACGAGTCGGCCGAATCCGATACCGGGAAGAACATCGTCGAGCTGGTGCTGGCCGGCGGGGTGGACATGGTGATCAACACCCCGTACGGCAACAGCGGGCCCCGCGTGGACGGCTACGAGATCAGGACGGCGGCGGTCGCGCGGGACATCCCGTGCATCACCACGGTCCAGGGCGCCTCGGCGGCCGTGCACGGCATCGAGGCACTGATCAGGGGCGATATCGGGGTCAAGTCGCTGCAGGAGCTCCAGGCGGCGCTGCGGGCGCAGTCGTGACCGCGCGGTCGGCGGGGTTCGGCGCAAGGCTGGCCGAGGCGGTGCTGGCGCGCGGCCCGCTGTGCGCCGGTATCGACCCGCATCCCGGCCTGCTCGACGCATGGGGCCTGCCCCGCGACGCGGGCGGACTGGAAAAGTTCGCGCTCACCGCGGTCGACGTGCTCGCCGAGCGGGTGGCGGTGGTGAAACCCCAGTCGGCGTTCTTCGAGGCGTTCGGGGCACCGGGAATCGCCGTGCTGACGCGCGTGCAGGAGCACGCGCGCGCGGCGGGCGCGCTCGTCCTGCTCGACGTCAAACGGGGCGATATCGGGTCGACGATGGGCGCATACGCCGGCGCCTACGTCGCCGACGGCGCACCGCTCACCGCGGACGCGATCACGGTGTCGCCGTACCTCGGAGCCGGCTCGCTCGCGCAGACGGTCGAGCTCGCGCGCGCGGCGGGACGCGGTGTGATCGTGCTCGCCAGGACGTCGAACCCGGAGAGCGCGGCGGTGCAGAACGCGTTGCTGCCCAACGGGAAAACCGTCGCACAGTCCATTGTGGACGAGGTGGCGCGGTGGAACGAGGGGGTTGCCCCGCTCGGCGATGTCGGCGTCGTGGTCGGGGCGACCGTGCCCGCAGGGGAACTCGACCTCGGCGGGCTCAACGGACCCGTGCTGGCGCCCGGTTTCGGAGCGCAGGGGGCCACTGTGGCCGACCTTCGCCGGGTTTTCGGCCCAGGACTGCCCGGCGTGCTCCCCGCGTCCTCACGGGACATCCTGAGGCATGGTCCGGACCCGGTCGCGCTGCGTGAAGCCGTGGTGCGCGTACAGGAATCACTCGCGGGACAGGGGTTCGCGGACGGTGGGATCGGGCCAATATCAGGCCCTGTCCTGGCAACCTAGCGGCCACCCCCGCATTGTGGCGGGTGGTCAGGGGTGGGTACCGTCGCGTCACCCACCCGGAATTTGAGTACTACGGAGGAAAACGTGGCACTTCCCCAGCTGACCGACGAGCAGCGTAAGGCAGCGCTGGAGAAGGCCGCTGCCGCTCGTCGTGCCCGTGCCGAGCTCAAGGAGCGCCTGAAGCGAGGCGGTACCACTCTGACCGACGTGCTGAAGCAGGCCGACGAGGACGAGGTCCTCGGCAAGATGAAGGTCTCGGCTCTGCTCGAGGCACTTCCCGGCGTCGGCAAGGTGCGGGCACAGCAGACCATGGAGCGTCTCGAGATCGCACCCAGCCGCCGTCTGCGCGGGCTGGGCGACCGTCAGCGCAAGGCTCTGCTTTCGGAGTTCAGCGCCGAGTGACCGAGAACGGACAGGGCGGCGCGGCAGCGGCCGGCTCAGGTCCAGCCGGTGAGCCGGTGCTGGGACAACGTGCCCAGCACCGGCTCACCGTCGTTTCGGGGCCTTCCGGAGTGGGCAAGTCCAGCGTCGTCGCGCAGCTGCGGCTGCTCGAACCGGACATCTACTTCAGCGTCTCGGTGACCACGCGCAAGCCGAGGCCGGGCGAGGTGGACGGACGGCACTACCACTTCATCGACCGCGCGACCTTCGACGAGATGGCCGCGGGCGGCCGGTTGCTCGAATACGCCGAGTTCGCGGGCAACTGCTACGGCACCCCGCGCGAACCCGTGGAGCGGGCGCTGGCGGCGGGCAAGCCGGCGATCCTCGAGATCGAGCTGCAGGGCGCGCGCCAGGTCCGCGCGGCGATGCCGGAGGCGAGGCTGGTCATGCTGATGCCGCCGTCGTGGGAGGAACTGGTCGGCAGGCTCACCGGCAGGGGAACCGAGGAGGAGGCCGCCGTGCAGGCCAGGCTCGCCGAGGCGGAGCGCGAGCTGGCCGCCGCGGGGGAGTTCGACGCGCGCGTGGTGAACGCCGACGTCAAGGACGCGGCGGCGGAGTTGCTAAGATTGCTCACTGACGATTCAAAAGCTTGATCTGCGATACTGCGATACTGAGATACTGCGATACACCGGGAGCGACACGAGTGACCACGACGCTGGGTGCCCTAGAAGAGCTCGAGGGCATCACCAACCCCCCCATCGACGACCTGCTCGAGAAGGTCAGCTCCAAGTACGCGCTGGCGATCTACGCCGCGAAGCGCGCCCGCCAGATCAACGACTACTACGCCCAGCTCGGCGAGGGCCTGCTCGAGTACGTCGGCCCGCTCGTGGAGCCGGGCCCGCGCGAGAAGCCGCTGTCGATCGCGCTGCGCGAGATCCACGCCGGTCTGCTCGAGCACACCGAGGGTGAGTAAACCCCGAGTCGTACTCGGTGTGGGCGGCGGCATCGCCGCCTACAAGGCGTGTGAGGTGCTGCGCGGGCTGACCGAATCCGGTCACGACGTCCGCGTGGTCCCCACCGAAGCCGCGCTGCGGTTCGTCGGCGCGGCCACCTTCGAGGCGCTGTCCGGGCACCCCGTGCACACCGGGGTGTTCACCGAGGTGCCCGAGGTCCAGCACGTCCGCGTCGGCAAGGAAGCCGATCTCGTGCTCGTCGTCCCGGCGACCGCGAACCTGATCGCGAAGGCGGCGCACGGCATCGCCGACGACCTGCTGACGAACACCCTGCTCACCGCGCGGTGCCCGGTCGTGTTCTTCCCCGCGATGCACACCGAGATGTGGGAGCACCCGGCGACCAGGGACAACGTCGCCGCGCTGCGCCGCCGCGGGACCGTGGTCACCGAGCCCGCCGCGGGCAGGCTGACCGGCGTCGACACCGGCAAGGGCAGGCTCGCCGACCCCCGCGAGATCGTCGACGTCGCCAGGCTGCTGCTGGCCGAGCCCGCCGCGCTGCCCCGCGACCTGGACGGCCTCAAGGTCGTCGTGTCCGCCGGCGGCACCAGGGAGCCGCTCGACCCGGTGCGCTACCTCGGCAACCGCTCGTCCGGCAAGCAGGGCTACGCGCTGGCCAGGGTCGCCGCCCAGCGCGGCGCCGACGTCACGCTCGTCGCCGCGCACACCGTGGCGTTGTCCGAGCCCGCGGGCGCCCGCGTCGAGCACGTTTCGACGGCCGAAGAGCTGCGCGTCGCCATGCACGCGGCGGCCGAGGTCGCCGACGTGGTGGTGATGGCCGCCGCGGTCGCCGACTTCCGGCCCGCCAGCCGTGCCGAGCACAAGATCAAGAAGTCCGACGACCAGCCGGATCCCACGATCGTGCTGGACCGGAACGCGGACATCCTCGCCGAGCTGGTCGCCGCCCGTCCCGAGGGGCAGGCCGTCGTCGGGTTCGCCGCGGAAACCGGTGACGAGCACGGCAGCGTGCTCGAACACGCCCGCGCCAAGCTCAAGCGCAAGGGCTGCGACCTGCTGGTCGTCAACGCCGTCGGCGACGGCAAGGCGTTCGAGGTCGAGGACAACGGGGGCTGGCTGCTCGCCGCGGACGGCACCGAACGGCCTATCCCACTGGGCTCCAAGGCGCAATTGGCCGCCGCGGTGTGGGATGCCGTTGTGTCGTTAGTCAAGCGTTGACCACCGCTCGAACGAAATCAGTAGGCTGAACCCGGCGAAAGCTCTGTCTACCAAGGCGCCGCGTTCCAGCGCCGTGGGGGCTTTGGGTACGAATTGTCGAGTTGAGGGGATGTGACGAGCGTCGTGACGGCGTCCAACCGCAGGCTGTTCACTTCGGAGTCGGTGACCGAGGGCCATCCGGACAAGATCTGCGATGCGATCAGCGACTCCATCCTCGACGCGTTGCTGGCGAAGGACCCGCGCAGCAGGGTCGCCGTCGAAACGCTGATCACCACCGGGCAGGTGCACGTCGCGGGCGAGGTGACCACTGAGGCCTACGCGGACATCCCCACCATCGTGCGGGACGTGATCCTCCGGATCGGCTACGACTCGTCCGCCAAGGGCTTCGACGGCAACTCGTGCGGCGTGAACGTCGCGATCGGGTCGCAGTCGCCGGACATCGCGCAGGGCGTCGACACCGCGCACGAGTCGCGGGTCGAGGGCGCGCTCGACGACATCGACCGCCAGGGCGCCGGCGACCAGGGCCTGATGTTCGGCTACGCCTGCTCGGACACCCCGGAGCTGATGCCGTTGCCGATCGCGCTCTCGCACCGGCTCTCCCGCAGGCTGACCGGGGTCCGCAACGAGGGCGTGCTGCCCTACCTGCGCCCCGACGGCAAGACCCAGGTCACCATCGAGTACGCGGGCGAGCAGGCGGTCAAGCTCGACACCGTGGTGGTCTCGACCCAGCACGCCGACGGCATCGACCTGGACAAGATGCTCGGCGTCGACGTCCGCGAGCACGTGGTGCTGCCCGAGCTGGCCGAGCTGGAGCTGGACACCGCCGACGTGCGGCTGCTGGTCAACCCGACCGGCCGGTTCGTCATCGGCGGCCCGATGGGCGACGCCGGGCTGACCGGCCGAAAGATCATCGTGGACACCTACGGCGGCATGGCACGCCACGGTGGCGGCGCGTTCTCCGGCAAGGACCCGTCGAAGGTGGACCGGTCCGCGGCCTACGCGATGCGCTGGGTGGCGAAGAACGTCGTCGCGGCGGGCCTGGCCTCCCGCGTCGAGGTGCAGGTCGCCTACGCGATCGGCAAGGCATCGCCGGTCGGCCTGTTCGTGGAGACCTTCGGCACCGAGACGGTGGACCCGACGAAGATCCAGAGCGCCATCTCCGAGGTGTTCGACCTGCGTCCGGCGGCGATCATCCGCGATCTCGACCTGCTGCGCCCGATCTACTCGCCGACGGCCGCCTACGGGCACTTCGGCCGCCCCGACCTCGACCTGCCGTGGGAGAACACCCAGCGCGCCGACGCGCTTCGGTCGCTCGCGGGTGCCTGAGCGCGCCCGGAGGACTGTCCGGCCCGTCTGGTAGAGATCACGGGGTGAGCCGCCAGGAGACGACACCCCTCTGGGACCTCCCGGAACCGCCACGCGCCAGGAAGAAGGCCGATCCGGCGCGCAAGGCGGCGAAGGAGGCGCGCGACGCGAAGGGCCAGCAGCGGCCCGCCGCGACCGCGCCGGTCGCACGCGTCGTGGTGGACGTGCCGCTCGCGCACCTGGACCGCACCTTCGACTACCACGTGCCGGAGAAGTTCGACGAGGCCGCGGTACCGGGCTGCCGGGTGCGCGTGCGGTTCGCCGGGCAGCTCGTCGACGGCTTCCTCGCCGAGCGCGGTGACACCACCGAGCACCAGGGCAAGCTCGCCTTCCTCGACCGCGTGACCTCCAGCGAGCCGGTGCTCGGGCCCGCGCTCGCGAAGACCGCGCGTGCGGTCGCCGAGCGGTACGGCGGCTCGCTGATCGACGTGCTGCGGCTGGCGATCCCGCCGCGCCACGGCAAGGCGGAGGCCGAGGCGCCGCGCGAGGCCGCCGAGGCGCCGCGGGCGCCGGAGACCACCGGCTGGCACCGGTACCAGCGCGGGGAGAGCTTCGTCGAAGCACTCGGCGCGGGCCGCCCCGCGAACGCGGTGTGGCAGGCGCTTCCCGGGGAGGACTGGCCGGCGCGGCTGGCCGAGGTGGCCGCGGTGGTCGCCGCGCTCGGCCGCGGCGTCGTGCTCGTGGTGCCGGACCAGCGCGATCTCAAGCGCCTGGACACGGCGTGCGCGGCAGCGCTGGGGCCGGACGCTTTCGTCGCGCTGTCCGCGGAGGCAGGCCCGGCGGAGCGGTACCGGCGCTGGCTCGCGGTGTCGCGCGGCGCGGTGCGGGTCGCGATCGGCACCAGGGCGGCCATGTTCGCGCCGGTCGCCGATCCCGGCCTGTTCGTGGTCTGGGACGACGGCGACGACCTGCACGTCGATCCGCACATGCCGTATCCGCAGGTGCGGGATGTGCTGATGCTGCGAGCCCACGCGACGCAGTCGTCACTGCTCGTCGCCGGGTTCAACCGCACCGCCGAGGCACAGCTGCTGGTCGAGTCCGGCTGGGCGCACGAGGTGCGCGCCACGCGCGAGCAGCTACGGGCGAGCGCGCCACGGGTGACCCCGGTCGGCGAGGATTTCGACGTGGCGCGCGACGAAGCGGCCAAGGCGGCCCGGCTGCCCTCGGTGGCGTTCGAAGCCGCGAGGCAGGCGCTCGGGGCCGGCGCGCCGGTGCTCGTGCAGGTGCCCCGGCGCGGGTACGTGCCCGCGCTCGCTTGCGGGCACTGCCGCACCCCGGCGCACTGCCGTCGCTGCGCGGGGCCGCTCCTGCTCCCCGGTGGCGCGAACGACGGCGGCGCGAGGCCGCCGATCTGCCGCTGGTGCGGGGTGCCGGACGCGAACTTCCGGTGCGCCGCGTGCGGGTCGCCCCGGCTGCGCGCGGTCGTCGTCGGAGCGAAGCGGACCGCCGAGGAGCTCGGCAGGGCGTTCGCCGGCATCGCGGTGCGCACCTCCGGCGCCAAGGAGGTGCTCGCGACCGTGCCGGGCAAACCGGCGCTGGTGGTGTGCACGCCCGGTGCGGAACCGGTCGCCGACGGCGGGTACGGCGCCGCGCTGCTGCTCGACGGCTGGGCGCTGCTGGGCAGGCCCGATCTCCGCGCCGCGGAAGAAACCCTGCGCCGCTGGATGGCGGCCGCCGCGCTCGTGCGTCCCGGCGCCGAAGGCGGGCGGGTGATCGTCGGCGCGGACGCCTCGCTCGGGCCCGTGCAGGCACTCCTGCGATGGGACCCGGCCTGGCAGGCGGGGAACGAGCTCGCGGAACGCCGTCAGCTCGGGTTCCCGCCCGCGGTGCGGATGGCCAGCGTCGAAGGGAGCCCGGACGCGGTGGCGAACCTGCTTGCCGAGCTGACCCTGCCCGAAACGGGGGAGGTGCTGGGCCCGGTGCCGGTGGGGGAGGTCGACGAAGAGGGCAACGCCGAACGCGAGCGCGCGCTGATCCGCGTCCCCCGGGGCGACGGGCGCGCACTGGCCGCCGCGCTCGCCGCCGCGCAGGCGGGACGAGCGGCGCGCAAGGAAACCGACCCCGCCCGTATCCAGCTGGACCCGCTGGAACTGATCTGACCGGGACCGGCCGCCCGTGTCCGAAGGCCACGCTCGGGGAACTGGACACCCCGGATCGATCCCGTTGGGGCCGATGTGGACACTGCGGCGCGTGTGCGCCGGGTGCCTGGGCAGAGTCCGATGTGGACGGTGCAGGGGAAGGGGTCAGTCCCGCCCGCCGAGTGCGCTCGCGGCGGCGGTTTCCAGTGCCACGGTCTGGTCGGCGATGGTCTTGCGCCGCGCTTCGAAATCGGCGTCGGTGATGGCGTCCGGTGCGGTGGGCTGGCCGAGCACGGGGGTGTGCAGGTGCCCGCCCCGCACGGAAGTCGCGCCGAGTCCGACCCGCACCCGGTTGCTGCGGTACATCGATTCGTTCGACAGGTAGTCCCCGCCGCCGCCCTGCGCGGCGATCTCGCCGGGGCGTGGCGCGTCCGTGCGGCACACCGGGGTGCCGGTGCCGGGTTTCGCGCTGTCCGGCCAGACGCAGAACTGCTGGTTGAACTTGACCGGGTAGCCCGTGGTTCCCGCGTCGATCATCCGCTGGTACGGCAGCGTGGTTTCGATGAACGAGTCCGCGGGCTGGGGCCATCCCGCCGCGGGCGGCACCGCGCCGGGGCTGATGGCGCGGTTGTTATCCGGCGCCGTGCCCCGCCAGCCGCCCGCCCAGCGTTCGATGTCGAACTGGCCTGGACGGCCCTGGCTGATCGTCGTGATCAGCTCCGGTTTGCCGCCGGGCCCGCGCAGTGCGGTGCCGTAGGCGTCCTCGACGATGCCCTGGTCGAAATAGCCCCACACGACCGGGAACGACACCGCCTGCACCCGCGCCGGTCCGGTGGGGGTCGCCAGGACGCGGCCGTCGAGCTGCAGCGCCGACGCGCCGGCCGGGTTCGAGATCCGGACGCCGGCGCCGTCGAGCTGGAAGGGGTCGAAGCCGCTGACCAGGATCCGGTGTGCCGCGCCGCCGAACGGGAACCGGTCCGATTCGAGGCCGCGCGCGCCGTGGTCGAACGAGGTGAGCAGCGCGGTCCTCGCCGACGGCGGCAGCGCGAACCTCGGCGCCCACTGCCGCAGCGCCTTGCTCATCGCGAGCCGGGACCAGTAGAGGGGCCGGTCGTCGTAGCGGTCGAGCGTGCCCATGCCCGGCCGCCTGCCCTGCGCGCGGTCGACCGCGGTGCGCCACAGGTCGTCGCCCGCCGACTTCACGAGCAGCTTCGCGCCACCGGAGGTCCTGGTGCGGCACAGCCTTCCGGTGAACTCGTCGACGAGCCGGTCGAACCCGGCGAGGCGGATCAGCTCGGGGCCGACGGCGGGCCCGCCCGCGGGCAGCGTCGCGGTGAGGCGCTGCTCCTCGACGGTCAGCGGGACGGACTGGTCGAAGCAGGAGGCGGGCGCCGACGCTTCGGCGGCGGCCGGGATCGCCACCGCGACCGGAACCGCCGCGAGCACCGGCGCGACCACCCTCAGCACCGCACGCGAAATTCCCACGAACACACTCCCTAACCAAATGGACACCCATGGTGGCCGTTCGGGCACCCGGACGGCCCGGACGGCACTGGGGAGAGTTTTGCCGACCAAAAGGCGGGACGGCACCCGCCGTCCGTATTGAACGTGCCGCTCCCGCGGAGCAGACTCCTCGCCATGCCTGAGAGAGCGTTCCGTCCCAGAGCCCTTCGCCGTTCGGTGGTCCTCGCGAGCGCCGTCGCCGTCGCCGTGCCCCTCGCCGCGGCACCGGCCGAAGCGCTGCCGCAGCGCCCGAAATCACCCGTCGCGGCCGGGTACCTCGGCGCGGTGTCGAGCATCGACGCGGACGCCACCGCGATCGGCACCCGGGTGCTCCGCGAGGGCGGCAACGCGGTGGACGCCGCTGTCGCCACCGCTGCCGCGCTCGGCGTGACCGACCCCTTCTCCGCCGGGGTCGGCGGTGGCGGGTTCCTGGTCTACTACGACGCCCGCACCGGCAAGGTGCACACCCTCGACGGCCGCGAGACCGCGCCCGCGAAGACCGACGAGAACCTGTTCGTGGAGAACGGCAAGGCGCTGCCGTTCGACGACGCGGTGACCAGCGGCCTGTCGGTCGGCATCCCCGGCACGCCCGCCACCTGGCAGGACGCGCTGCGGAAGTGGGGCACCCGATCGCTGGCGGCCGCGGTCCAACCCGCCGAGCAGCTCGCCAGGCGCGGGTTCGCCGTCGACCAGACCTTCCACGACCAGATCGCCAACAACGCCAAGCGGTTCTCGGCGTTCCCGTCGACGAGGTCGCTGTACCTGCCCGGCGGCGCGCCGCCGGCGGTCGGCACGAAGTTCACCAACCCGGACCTCGCGGGCACCTACCGCGCGCTCGAATCGCAGGGCACCGGCGCGCTCTACCGCGGGCCGATCGCCGAGGACATCGCGAACACCGTGCAACAGCCGCCGGTCGACCCCGCGTCGGCGCTCAAGGTGCGGCCGGGCTCGATGACCACCGCCGACCTGGCCGCCTACCGGACCGTCGAGCGCGCGCCGACGAAGACTCGGTACCGGGGCCTGGACGTGTACGGCATGCCCGCGCCCTCATCGGGTGGGCTGACCGTCGGCGAGTCGCTGAACATCCTCGAAAACACGGACCTGGCGAAGCTGAGCAAGGCCGACTACCTGCACTACTTCCTGGAGTCGACGCGCCTCGCCTTCGCCGACCGCAACCGCTGGATCGGCGACCCCGCGGTGATCGACGTGCCGGCGAAGGAACTGGTGAGCCAGGAGTTCGCCGACTCGCGCGCGTGCCTGATCGACCCGAAGAAGGCGGGCGTCAGCCCGGTCGCGCCGGCGGACCCGCGCCACCCGGTGCCGTGCCAGGCCGGGACGACCGGCGCGCCGACGCCGTACGAGGGCGAGAACACCACGCACCTCACCACCGCCGACCGGTGGGGCAACGTGGTCGCCTACACGCTCACCATCGAGCAGGAGGGCGGCAGCGGGATCGTGGTCCCCGGCCGCGGGTTCCTGCTCAACAACGAGCTGACCGACTTCTCGTTCACCCCGGTGACCCCCGGCGTGCCGGACCCGAACCTGCCGGGCCCCGGCAAGCGCCCGCGTTCGTCGATGGCGCCGACGATCGTGCTCGAAGGCGGTAAGGCGCTGCTCGCGGTCGGCTCGCCAGGCGGCGCGTCGATCATCACCACGGTGCTGCAGGTGCTGCTCGGCAGGCTCGACCGCGGCCTGTCCCTTCCCGGCGCGATCGCGGCACCGCGCGCGTCGCAGCGGAACTCCGCGGCGGCCCAGGTCGAGCAGGGCTTCCTCGACCAGCCGGAGACCGCCGAGCTGAAAGCGCGGGGCCAGGGCTTCGCGACCGCGCCCGCGGAGATCGGCGCGGCGACCGGCGTCGAGCGGTTGAAGGACGGCCGCTGGCTGGCCGCCGCGGAGCCGGTGCGCCGCGGGACCGGTGCCGCGCAGGTCGTGCTGCCGTGGCGGTGGCCCTGGGACAAGTGACCGGTGCGGCCGTGATCGCCGACCCCGGCAGGGGCGGCGATCACGGCCCGTAGACTGGCGCGGATGTCTCGTTCCCTTTCTCCCGCGCCCTCCTGCGGGGTGTGCTGATGCGCCTCGTCTTCGCGGGCACCCCAGCCCCGGCCGTCCCGTCGCTGCGCGCGCTGCTCGAATCGGCGCGGCACGAGGTCGTCGCCGTGGTCACCAGGCCCGATGCCCGCTCCGGCCGGGGCAGGACCGTCCAGCGGTCGCCGGTCGGCGCGCTCGCCGACGAACACGGGATCGAGGTGCTCACCCCGCCGAAGGCCGGTGACCCCGAGTTCCTCGACCGGCTGCGCGAGCTCGCGCCCGACGCCTGCCCGGTGGTCGCCTACGGCGCGCTGCTGCCGCAGAAGGCGCTCGACATCCCGGCGCACGGCTGGGTCAACCTGCACTTCTCGCTGCTGCCCGCGTGGCGTGGCGCCGCGCCCGTCCAGGCCGCGGTGAAAGCGGGTGACGAGATCACCGGAGCCAGCACGTTCCGGATCGTGAAGGAACTCGACGCGGGTCCCGTGTTCGGCGTCGTCACCGAGGCCATCGGTGCCGCCGACACCGCGGGCGAACTGCTCGGCAGGCTCGCGGTCTCCGGCGCGCGGCTGCTCGCGTCCACATTGGATGGTGTCGAGGACGGCACGGTGCGCGCCGTCGAGCAGCCGGAGGAAGGCTTGAGCTACGCGCCGAAGGTGAGCGTCGAGGAGGCCCGCGTTTCCTTCGACGCGCCCGCGTCCGCTGTGGACAGGCTGATCCGTTCGGTGACGCCGGAGCCGGGTGCGTGGGCCGAGTTCCGCGGTGAGCGGTTCAAGCTCGGCCCGGTCGCGGTGACCGGCGACGACCCGATCCCGCCCGGCGAGATCCGGGTGGAGCGCAAGCGGGTCCTCGCCGGGACGGCGACGAAACCGGTGCGGCTCGGCGAGGTGCAGGCACCGGGCAAGAAGCGGATGGCGGCCACCGACTGGGCGCGCGGTACACGGATGGAACAGGGAGAGCGCCTGATATGAGCGACGACCGCAGGGAGCGGAAGCCGTCGCGGCCGCAACGGGGCCGCCCGGCACCGCGCAAGGAAGGCCCGCGCCGTCCGCCGGTGCAGGATCCCGCGCGCCGCGTCGCGCTCGACGTGCTGCGCGCGATCAGGGAGCGCGACGCGTACGCGAACCTCGCGCTGCCGGAGATGCTGCGCAACCGGCGCATCAGCGGCCGTGACGCCGCGCTGGCGACGGAGCTGACCTATGGTGCCGCGCGCGCGGTCGGCCTGCTCGACGCGGTGATCGGCGCCTGCCTCGACCGCCCGCTGTCCAAAGTGGACCCGATCGTGCTGGACGGGCTGCGCCTCGGGGCGTACCAGCTGTTGCGCACCCGTATCCCGCAGCACGCCGCGGTGGCGTCCACAGTGGATCTCGTGCGCGAGGACGCTGGCACGCACGTGGCGGGATTCGTCAACGCGGTGCTGCGCACCGTGTCCGAAAAGGACGAAGCGGCCTGGCTGGAGCAACTCGCGCCGGATCGGGAGTCCGACGTGATCGGGCACCTCGCGCTGCGCACCGCGCACCCGCGCTGGATCGCGCGCTCGTTCGCGGAAGCGCTGGGGGACAAGGGACCCGAGCTGGAGGCCGCGCTCGCCGCGGACGACGCGCGCCCCGAGGTCCACCTGGTCGCGCGGCCGGGGGAGATCAGCGCCGACGAGCTCGCCGCGATCACCGGCGGCGACGTCGCGCCGTACTCGCCCTACGGAGTGCGGCTGGAGTCGGGCGCGGGCGACCCCGGCGATCTCGAACCGATTCGCGAACGGCTGGCCGCGGTGCAGGACGAAGGCAGCCAGCTTTGTGCCGTCGCGGCGACGAAAGCGCCGCTGACCGGCAGCGACGAGCGCTGGCTCGACCTGTGTGCGGGGCCGGGTGGCAAGGCGGCGCTGCTCGGCGCGCTCGCCGTGTCGACCGGTGCGCACGTCGACGCCGTGGAGAAGGCGCCGCACCGCGCGAAGCTCGTCGAAAAGGCGACCGACGGGCTGCCGGTCACCGTGCACGTCGCCGACGGTCGCGAGAGCGAGCTGGAAGGCGGCTACGACCGCGTTCTGGTCGACGCGCCGTGCAGCGGGCTCGGCTCGCTGCGCCGCCGTCCGGAGGCCCGCTGGCGCAGGCAGCCCTCGGACGTCGCCGATCTGACCAAACTGCAGGGCGAACTCGTCCGGGCGGCGTTCGCGCTGACCAGGCCAGGCGGGATCCTCACCTACGTCGTGTGCTCGCCGCACCTCGCCGAAACCGAAGGGCTGATCGGGGAGACCGCGCGCAAGCTCGGCGCCGAGGTGCTCGACGCGCGCGAACTGTTCCCCGGCGTCCCGCAGCTCGGCGACGGCCCGTACGTCCAGCTCTGGCCGCATCGTCACGGCACCGACGCCATGTTCTGCGCGGTGCTGAGGAAACCCGTTTAGTGGCAAGGGATCTGGGGCTGGTCGCGAGCGCGTGCGGCGGGCTGGACACCCGGTTCGCCGCCGAAATCGTCGCGCCCGCCGTCGAGCGCGGCTGGCGGCCCGCGATCACGCTGACCCCGACCGCGGCGCGCTGGCTGGAGCACACCGGCGGTCTCGGCGAGGTCGACGCGCTCGTCGACCTGCCGGTGCGCAGCACCTCGCGGCTGCCGGGCGACCCGAGGCCGCACCCGGACCCGGACGTGTTCCTGTTCGCGCCCGCGTCGGCGAACTCGCTCGCGAAGCTGGCGCTCGGCATCGCCGACAACCAGGCGCTCACCGTGCTCGGCGACGTGCTGGGGTCACCGAGCGTGCACGTCGTCGTCGCCTACCAGGTCGTCGACGCGCGCCGGCACCACCCGGCGTGGCAGCGCCACCTCGATACCCTGGCCGAGGGCGGGGTGGCGCTGCACCGCATCGACACGCGCAAGCCGCTGACCGAGGTGGTGGACCTCCTCCCGTCGTGAACGGGTGACCGCGGACCTCCTACACTGCGTGACCGTGGCCATCGCACCCCTCATCGCCCCGAGCATCCTGTCCGCCGACTTCGCCCGTCTCGGCGAAGAGATCAACGCCGTGGCGGGAACGGGCGAGGCCCGCGCCGACTGGGTGCACGTGGACGTGATGGACGCGCACTTCGTGCCGAACCTGACGCTGGGGCTGCCGGTCGTCGAGTCGATCCTCAAGACCACCGACGTGCCCATCGACTGCCACCTGATGATCGACGACCCCGACCGCTGGGCCATCGGGTACGCCGAGGCCGGCGCCTACAACGTCACCGTGCACGCCGAAGCGGCCACGGACCCGGTGAAGATCGCGAAGGACCTGCGCGCCGCGGGTGCCAGGGCCGGCCTGTCGATCAAGCCGGGCACGCCGCTGGAAGACCACCTCGACGTGCTCAAGCACTACGACACGCTGCTGGTCATGTCGGTCGAGCCGGGTTTCGGCGGGCAGTCGTTCATCGACAGCGTGCTGGAGAAGGTCCGCACCGCGCGCGGGCTCGTCGACACCGGGCACCTGAACCTCGTCGTGGAGATCGACGGCGGGATCAACGCCGACACCATCGAGCGCGCCGCGGAAGCGGGTGTCGACTGTTTCGTCGCGGGCTCCGCGGTCTACGGTGCCAAGGACCCGGCACGGGCGATCGCCGCGCTCAGGGCGCAGGCGGCGGGCGCCGCCAAGCGCGACTGACCAGGCGGGACGTGGCAACCGTCACCGCAGCACCCCGCCAGCGCCCCGGAAGGTCCACCATGGACCTCCGGACGGCTCGTCGATACAGGAGGCAGGCAGTGTTCACCGGCATTGTCGAGGAGCTCGGCGAGATCGTCGCGGTCGAGCAGGTCCCGAACGCGGCACGGCTGAGCGTGCGCGGACCGGTGGTGACGACGGACGCGGAGCACGGCGACTCGATCGCGGTGAACGGCGTCTGCCTCACCGTCGTGGACGTCGTGGGCAGCGACTTCACCGTCGACGTCGTGCACGAGACGCTCCAGCGTTCGAGCCTGGCGAAGATCGCGGTGGGCGACCCGGTGAACCTCGAACGCGCGACCGCGGTCGGTGACCGGCTCGGCGGGCACATCATGCAGGGCCACGTCGACGGCACCGGGGTCTACCTGTCCCGCGACCCGCAGGGCCTGACCAGGTTCGCGCTGCCGGAGGGCCTCGCGCGGTACGTGGTCGAGAAGGGCTCGATCGCGGTGGACGGGGTGTCGCTGACCGTCGCCGGGATCACCGCGGAGGAGTTCAGCATCGCGCTGATCCCGACGACCCTCGAGCTGACCACGCTCGGCCGCCGCGAGCCGGGCGACCTGGTGAACCTCGAAGTCGACGTGCTCGCGAAGTACGTCGAGAAGCTGGCTGCGCCCCATCTGCCCGCCACCCGGGAGCACAATGGTGTCGCTGGCGTCGCCGGTGTCGCCGGTGTCGCCGGGGACGCGAACGGAGCCACCGGGGGTACCGGCGCGGAAGGGGATCTTCGATGAGCCAGGAAACCAGTGCGGAGTGGGCGCCCTGCGGCGCGACCGCGGTGGGGGACGACGCCGGTATCGAGAAGGCGGTCGCCGACATCAAGGCGGGCCGCCCGGTCGTCGTGGTCGACGACGAGGACCGGGAGAACGAGGGCGACCTGATCTTCGCCGCCGAGAAGGCGACGCCGGAGCTGCTGGCGTTCATGGTGCGCTACACGTCGGGCTACGTGTGCGTCTCGCTGACCGGTGAGGACACGGCCCGGCTCGACCTGCCGCCGATGTACCACACGAACCAGGACGCGCGGGGCACCGCGTACACCGTGACGGTCGACGCCGCCGAGGGCATCAGCACCGGCATCTCCGCCGCCGACCGCTCGCACACGATCCGGCTGCTCGCCGACCCCAAGTCCTCCGCCGCGGACCTCCGCAGGCCGGGCCACGTGGTTCCGCTGCGGGCCAAGGACGGCGGCGTGCTGCGGCGGCCGGGGCACACCGAGGCCGCGGTCGACCTCGCCCGCCTCGCCGGGCTGCACCCGGCGGGCGTGCTGTGCGAAATCGTGTCGCAGAAGGACGAAGGCGACATGGCGCGGCGGGACGAGTTGGAGGTGTTCGCCGCCGACCACGATCTCCAGGTGATCACGATCGCCGACCTGATCGCCTACCGCAGGCGCACCGAGAAGCAGGTGGAACGGGTCGCCGAGGCCAGGATCCCGCTCGCCGCGGGCACTTTCCGCGCGGTCGGCTACGACAGCCTCCTCGACGGCATCGAGCACGTGGCGTTCGTCTACGGCGACATCGGCGACGGCGAGGACATCCTGGTGCGCGTGCACTCCGAGTGCCTCACCGGCGACGTGTTCGGCTCGCTGCGCTGCGACTGCGGGCCGCAGCTCGAAGCGGCGCTGCAGACGGTGGCGACCGAGGGCCGTGGCGTGGTGCTCTACGTGCGCGGCCACGAGGGCAGGGGCATCGGCCTGCTGCACAAGCTGCAGGCCTACCAGCTGCAGGACGACGGCGCCGACACCGTCGACGCGAACCTCGCGCTCGGCGTGCCCGCGGACGCCCGCGACTACGGCACCGGCGCGCAGATCCTGTGCGATCTCGGCATCCGGTCGATGCGGCTGCTGACCAACAACCCGGCCAAGCGCGTCGGGCTCGAAGGCTACGGGCTGCGCGTCACGGGCCGGGTCGCGTTGCCGATTTCGCCGAACCCGGAGAACCTGCGGTACCTGCGCACCAAGCGCGACCGGATGGGGCACGACCTGTCGCAGCTGGAGAACTTCGACCAGGTCGGCGCGGACGTCGAGGACGCACGCAACGGGGGTGGCGCGCGGTGAGCGGCGAAGGTCGTCCCGACGTCAAGCTCGATCTGAGCGAGTGCGAGAACCTGAGGCTCGGCATCGTGGTCACGCGGTGGCACCCGAAGATCACCGACAGCCTCTTGCACAGCGCGCTCGCGGCGTCGCAGGAGGCGAAGCTGGCCGAGGCCCCGACGGTGGTCAGGGTCGCCGGCGCGATCGAGCTGCCGGTGGTGGCGCAGGCGCTCACCCGCAACCACGACGCGGTGGTCGCGCTCGGCGTCGTGATCCGTGGTGGCACACCGCATTTCGAGTACGTGTGCGACGCCGTCACGGCCGGGCTCACCAGGGTGGCGCTCGACGAGAGCACCCCGATCGGCAACGGCGTGCTGACCTGCGACACCGAACAGCAGGCGCTGGACAGGGCCGGGCTCCCCGAGTCCAAAGAGGACAAGGGGTTCGAGGCGACGGTGGCCGCGCTGGACACCGCGCGCGTACTGCGGTCGGTGCGGCAGCCGTGGACCGATCGGGGCTTCGTGTGACCGTGATGACCCCACGAGCCGCAGACGCCGCGGAGAGCGTCGTGATCCGGCCGCGCCGCGCGTTCTGGATGTCGGCCACCCTCGCGGTGCTGCTGGTGGCGGTGTTCGTGGTGGTCGCGGTGCTGCTGCGCGGATCGAACACCGGGGTGCGCTTCCAGACCTCCGACCAGGTCGCGATGATCGGCATCGGGGTGCTGCTCGGCCTCGGCACCATGCTGTTCGCGATGCCGAGGGTCCGCGCCGACGCCGAGGGCGTAGAAGTGCGCAACGTCTTGCTCGGCAAGCGTTTCGCGTGGACGGACGTGCTGTCGGTGAGCTTCCCCGACGGCGCTTCCTGGGCCAGGCTCGAACTGCCGGACGACGAGTACTACTCGGTGATGGCGGTGCAGGCCGTGGACCGTGAACGCGCCGTCGAAGCCGTGCGCGTGCTGCGGCGCCTTCACAAGCAGGCTTGGTCCGAATAGCGTTTCCACGCCCCGTCAGGAGGATCGGCGCGCGGCTTCCTTCGCGGCGGCTTCCAGGCGGGCGCGGTAGTCCGCCCACCAGGTCCGGTCGCCAGTAGCCAGGTTGTCGTTGCCCGCCACCATTCCGGCGGCACCGTCGAGGAGTTCGCGGACGATGTCGGCGTGCCCGGCGTGCCGGTGCGTCTCGGCGGTCATGTGGACCAGCACCCGGTGCAACGTCACCTCGTTCCGGTCCGCGGGCCAGTGCGGCACCTCGCCGGTGGCGTCCAGCGGAAGCGCTTCGATCGTCGCGTCCGAATGCGCGCACACCCGGCGGTAAAGGCCGACGATCTCCTCCCGTGACTCGTCCGGGGTGGCCCACATGTCCACATTGGGCTCGGCGTCCTCGGTCAGCCACGGCATCGGCTCCCGGCACGGTCGCCCGAAGACCGTGCCGAAGTAGCCCGACTCGCATCCCGCGAGGTGCTTGACCAGCCCGAGCAGGTTGGTGCCGGTGGGGGTGAGCGGGCGGCGGATGTCGTACTCGCCTAGCCCGTCGAGCTTCCACAGCAGGGCTTCCCGCCCGGTGCGCAGATAACGGTGCAACTCGCTCTTCGGTCCGGTCATGCCGAGAGCCTCTCATCCCGCACCGACAGTACTTCGATGTGTACGCTGTAGACGTGAAGACGGCTGAGCGGGTCGCGGTGGCGGCGAGGGAGATCCTCGAGAAGGACGGCGTCGAGGCCGTCAGCATGCGCAAGGTGGCCGAGGCGGTGGGCGTCACGCCGATGGCGATCTACCGGCACTACGAAAACCGGGAGGCGCTGCTGCGCGCGATCGCCGACACCTGCTCGGTCGAACTCGCCAGGGAATGGGAAAAGCGGGCCGCCGCGGCGGGAGACGCGGAGACCACGATCATGGCGATGCTCGACGACTTCCTCGACTTCGCGCTGCGCCGTCCCCGGCTCTACACGTTCCTGATGACCGACCGGTGGGACGACGCGCGCCGGTTCCCCGAGGACTTCCGCGACGCGGGATCCCCGCCGTTCAGCCAGGCCGTGGCCGCCGTGGCGGCGGGCATGCAGGAGGGCACCCTGCGCGAGGACGACCCCCTGGAGGTCACGCAGTCGTTCACCGCGCAGACGCAGGGACTCGTGCAGCTCTACCTCGGCGGCCGGATCGGACTGTCCGAAGAGGACTTCCGCGCGCTGTGCCGCCGCGCGCTCCAGCGGGTCTTCGCCGGGATCAGGGCGTGAGGTCGACGACCACCGGCGCGTGGTCGGAGCCGCCCTTGCCCTTGCGCTCCTCGCGGTCGACGTAGGCGTCCTCGACCGCGCCCGCGAAGGACGGGTTGCCGTACACCAGGTCGATCCGCATGCCGCGGTTCTTCGGGAAAGCGAGCTGGCGGTAGTCCCAGTAGGTGTAGGGGCGGTCGTACTTCAGCGCCCTCGGCAGCACGTCGGAGAGCCCGCTCTCCCGGAGCATCGCCAGTGCCTTGCGCTCCGGCTCGGTCACGTGCGTCGAATTCTCGAAGACGCTGATGTCCCACACGTCCTCGTCGGCGGGGGCGATGTTGAAGTCGCCGAGCACGGCGAAGGGGCGGTCCGCGGTCAGCTCCGCCTCGGCCGTCGCGCGCAACGCGTCGAGCCAGCGCAGCTTGTAGCCGTAGTGCGCGTGCTCCGGCTCGCGGCCGTTGGGCACGTACACCGACCACACGCGGACCCCGCCGCACGTCGCGCCGATCGCGCGCGACTCGGTCGCGTCCTCGTAGGTGGGCTCGCCGACGAGGCCGCGGGTCACCTCGCCGATCCCCGCGCGGGACAGGATCGCGACCCCGTTCCACCGCCCGAGGCCGTACGCGGCGACCTCGTAGCCGAGTTCGCCGACCTCGTCGTGCGGGAAGGCCTCCGTGGTGCACTTCAGCTCCTGCAGGCACAGCACGTCCGGTTCCGCCGACGAGAGCCAGGAGAGCAGGCGGGGGAGCCTGGCGCCGACGGAGTTCACGTTCCAGGTCGCGATGCGCATGGCCCGAGAATGGCATACCGGGCGTGCCGGGCACGGCATGGGTAGATTCGGCGACCATGGCAGTACCGATGCGCCGCCCCGGCGCCGTCCTGTTCGACGTGCTGGAAACGCTCGTCCGGCTCGAACCGCTGCGGCAGCGGTTCGTCGAGGCGGGACGGCCCGGTCACGAGCTGGAGCTGTTCTTCGCCCGTACCCTGCGCGACGGGATGGCCTTCACACTGGCGGGGGAGGCGCCGCCGTTCCGCGCGGTCGCGGCCGCCGAACTCGCCCTCACCACCGGCCTCGGGCCGGACCGGGTGGACCACATCCTGGACGGTTTCACCGGGTTGCCCTTGCAGCCCGACGCCGAGCCCGCCTTCGATCTGCTCGCCGGCGCGGGAATCCCTTGCTACGCCTTCACCCACGGCTCGGCGTCCGTCCTCTCCTCGGCGCTCGACGCGGCCGGGATCGGGCACAAGCTCGCGGGAATCCTGTCCGCGGAACGCATCGCGTCGTTCAAGCCGCCGTCGAAGGTCTACCACTGGGCGTGCCGGGAAATCGGCGTCGCGCCGGAAGCGACCGCACTCGTCGCGGTGCACTCGTGGGACACGCACGGCGCGCTGCGGGCCGGGTTGCTGGCCGGGCTGGCGACGCGCCTCGAAGGCGGCCTCTCGGCGGCCGTCGACCGGCCGCACGTGGTAGGTGAACGGATCGACGAGGTGGTGGCCGGGTTCCTCGCCGAGGCGGGCTGAACACCGTGCCCCGAAGGGCGCCTTCAGGGAGCAAGCCCCGGCGGCTCCATGCCCGCCCGAAATGGAGACGGCCGTTCCCGCCGCGGATCGCGCTGGCGGGAACGGCCGTTGATCGGGGTCAGACCCCAGCGGTCTGGGAGATCCAGTCCCTGCTGGAGGCGACACTCGAATAGTTGTTCGTGCCGGTCTTGTTGGTGCCGTCCTGGTTCTGCACCGTCGAGGCGACGCCGACCTGCACGCCGTCCGAGACCTCCGGGCCGCCGGAGTCGCCCTTCCACGCGGCGCCGTTGACGCCGACGCTCTGGATCGCGGGGCCGCCGTCGTTGTCCGACGAGGTGCCCCTGACCTTCACGTTCGTGGTCTTCAACGCCGAGGCGGGCGGGCCGGTCGGGGTCTCGCGGCCCCAGCCGTACAGCTCGTTGGTCTTGCCAGCGGCCGGGTCGGCGTCACCGAGCTTCATGAAGGTGGTGTCGACACCCTTGGTCAGGTGCAGCAGCGCGATGTCCCCGTTCGGCGAGACCTCCTTGCGGTCCACGTCCGCTTCGGTGCCCTCGAAGAGCTTGTTGCTGCCGACCTTGACGTGCATGCCGCTGCCGTCCTCGTCGAGGCAGTGGTGCGCGGTGAGCACCCATTCGGCGGCGATGATCGTGCCGGAGCAGTTGAAGCCCTGGAACTGCCTGCCGGGGGTGTTCACGTAGACCTGCGCGCCCCACGGAACGGCTTGCGCGGTGGTGCCGCCGACGATGAGCGGCTGCGCGCCGGAGGACGGTGCTGCGATGGCGGCGCCTGCCCCGAGGGTCAGTGCGACCGCGGTGAGGGAGGCTGCGCCAAGGATGCGTGTGCGGCTCACGGCTGAGGAGTCCTTTCCGCCGGACCCGGAGGCCCCTGATGATTTCTGCGCCGATGTGGCGTGAGACGGAAAGTAACCATCTGTGTCACCCGGTAGGAACCAACGAAGGTCTGGTGCGGGGAAAAGCCCGACTTCCGTCGGGTATTCGGCTCCGGTGCGTCATAACCGGCGGAAAAGGCCCACTCACACGTGGGCGAGACCGGGGGGTGCACGAACCTGTCGGTGCCGAGCCATAGGCTTGTGCCCGTGGCTGATCCGTCCACCTACCGTCCCTCGCCGGGGAGCATCCCGGACGCACCCGGCGTGTACAAGTTCCGCGACGCCACGAAGCGGGTCATCTACGTCGGCAAGGCGAAGAGCCTGCGCAGCAGGCTGAGCTCCTACTTCGCCGACCTCTCCGGCCTGCACCCGCGGACGAGGCAGATGGTGACCACCGCGGCGAGCGTCGAGTGGACCGTGGTCGGCACCGAGGTCGAGGCGCTCCAGCTGGAGTACAACTGGATCAAGGAGTTCGACCCGCGGTTCAACGTCCGCTACCGCGACGACAAGACGTACCCGGTGCTCGCGGTGACGATGCACGAGGAGTTCCCGCGGCTGCACGTCTACCGCGGCCCGCGCAAGAAGGGCGTGCGGTACTTCGGCCCGTACGCGCACGCCTGGGCGATCCGCGAGACGCTCGACCTGCTGCTCCGGGTGTTCCCGGCGCGCACGTGCTCCACCGGCGTCTTCCGCAGGCACGGCCAGATCGGCAGGCCCTGCCTGCTCGGCTACATCGAGAAGTGCTCCGCGCCGTGCGTCGGCAAGGTCAGTGCGGCGGAACACCGCGCGATCGTCGAGGACTTCTGCGACTTCCTCGCCGGCCGCACCGACGCGATGGTGCGCAGGCTCGAGAAGGACATGGCGCAGGCGTCCGAGGAGTTGGAGTTCGAGAAGGCGGCGCGGCTGCGCGACGACATCGGCGCGCTGCGGCGGGCGATGGAGAAGCAGGCCGTGGTGCTCGGCGACGGCACGGACGCGGACGTGGTCGCCTTCGCGCACGACGACCTGGAGGCCGCCGTGCAGGTCTTCCACGTGCGCGGCGGGCGCGTGCGGGGGCAGCGCGGCTGGGTCGTCGACAAGGCAGAGGAAATGGACGTGCCCGCGCTCGTCGACCAGTTCCTCACCCAGTTCTACGGCGAGCAGGCCGAGCTGGCCCAGGACGGCGCGGAACCCGCTTCGCCGGTGCCGCGCGAGGTGCTCGTGCCGGAGTTGCCCGCCGATGCCGAGGCGGTCGGGGAGTGGCTGTCGGGCCTGCGCGGGTCGCGGGTCCAGCTGCGGGTGCCCCAGCGCGGCGACAAGCGCTCGCTCGCCGAGACCGTCCAGCGCAACGCGGCGGAGGCCTTCGCGCAGCACAAGCTCAAGCGCGCGGGCGATCTCACCGCGCGCTCGGCCGCGTTGTCCGAGTTGCAGGAGCACCTCGGCCTCGACACCGCGCCGCTGCGCATCGAATGCGTGGACATCAGCCATATCCAGGGCAGTGACGTGGTGGCCTCGCTGGTGGTGTTCGAGGACGGCCTCGCTCGCAAGTCGGAGTACCGGCGCTTCGCGCTGAAGGAAGCCGCGGAGGAGGGGGACGTCGCCTCGATCGCGGAGGTCGTCCGGCGGCGGTTTTCCCGCTACCTCAAGGAAACCGAGGGCACCGAGAACGCGGAGCCGGACACGTCCACCCCCGGGATCGACCCGGAGACCGGCAGGCCGCGCAGGTTCGCCTACCCGCCGAACCTGCTGGTGGTCGACGGCGCGGGGCCGCAGGCCACCGCGGCCGCGGACGTGCTCGCCGAGCTGGGCATCACCGACGTCGCCGTGGTGGGGCTCGCGAAGCGGCTGGAAGAGGTGTGGCTGCCTGCCGATCCGGACCCGGTGATCCTGCCCCGCACCTCCGACGGGCTCTACCTGCTCCAGCGCGTGCGCGACGAGGCGCACCGGTTCGCCATCCGGTACCACCGCGAAAAGCGGTCCAAACGCGTACAGTCCTCGGCGCTCGACGGCGTGCCCGGCCTCGGCCAGGCGAGGAAGACGGCGCTCATCAAGCATTTCGGCTCGGTGAAGAAACTCAAGCAGGCGAGCGTGGACGAGATCGCCGGAGTGCAGGGCTTCGGCAGGCGCACCGCGGAAGTGGTGCACGCCGCGCTGGCCGGTTCGACGAACGGTTCGGCGGAAGCCGGCCACGGAGGGGAGAAGGGCTCGTGACGAGCGACAGCGGAAACAGCGGCGAGGGGCGCGCAGGGATGGAGGTCGCGGTCGTCAGCGGGCTTTCCGGCGCCGGCCGGAGCACCGCGGCGAAATGCCTCGAGGACCTCGGCTGGTTCGTCGTGGACAACCTGCCGCCGGAGCTGATCGCCACCATGGTCGAGCTCGGCGCGCAGGCGAGGGGCGTGATCACCAAGGTGGCCGTGGTGATGGACGTGCGGTCGCGCGCGTTCACCGACGACCTCGCCTCGGTCATCAAGGACCTCGACGCACGCGGCTACAAGCCGAGGGTGCTGTTCCTCGAGGCGACGGACGCGGTGCTGGTGCGCCGGTTCGAGGCAGTGCGCCGCGGGCACCCGATGCAGGGCGACGGCAGGCTCGCCGACGGCATCACCGCCGAGCGCGCGCTGCTCGCGCCGTTGCGCGAGGAAGCCGACCTCGTGCTGGAGACCTCGTCGCTGTCGGTGCACGACCTGCGCGCCAAGATCGAGGACGCGTTCGGTTCCGAGGCGAGCACGCAGACCCGCGTCACCGTGCTGTCCTTCGGCTACAAGTACGGCCTGCCGATGGACGCCGATCTCGTGATGGACGTCCGGTTCCTGCCGAACCCGTTCTGGATCCCCGAACTGCGCGACCACACGGGCCTCGACGGCGAGGTCCGGAACTACGTGCTTTCCCAGGAAGGCGCCGAGGAGTTCCTCGACCGCTACCACCAGCTGCTGGGGCTCATCGGCGCAGGCTACAAGCGCGAGGGCAAGCGCTACCTCACGCTCGCGGTCGGGTGCACCGGCGGGAAGCACCGCAGCGTCGCGATCTCCGAGGAACTCGCCACCCGACTGTCCGATGAGGACGGAATGGCCGTGAAGGTGGTGCACCGCGACCTTGGCCGCGAGTAACGTGCGCGCGGTCGCGCTCGGCGGCGGCCACGGACTGCACGCGACGCTCACCGCGTTGCGCCGCCTGACCGACGAGGTGACCGCGGTGGTCACCGTGGCCGACGACGGCGGCTCTTCCGGCCGGTTGCGCCGCGAACTGGGCCTGCTGCCGCCCGGCGACCTCCGGCAGGCGCTCGCCGCGCTCGCCGCGGCCGAGGACGACGGCACCTTCTGGGCCGAGGTGTTCCAGCACCGGTTCGGCGGTGAGGGCGCGCTCGCCGGGCACGCGGTGGGCAACCTGCTGCTGGCCGGTCTGTTCGAGGTGCTCGGCGATCCGGTCGCCGCGCTCGACGAGGCGCGCAAGCTGCTCGGCGTCTCCGGCCGCGTGCTGCCGATGTCACCCGAACCGCTGGAAATCGTGGCCGAGGTGACCGGTCTCGACGGCGATCTCGCCACCGGCGCGGTCCGCCGGATCCGCGGCCAGGTCGCGGTGGCCTCCACCCCGGGACAGGTCCGCCGCATCACCGTGGACACCGCGCGGCACTCCACCGAACCGCCGCGTGCCTGCGCGGAAGCCGTCGACGCGGTGCTCGGCGCCGAAGTGGTGTTCCTCGGGCCGGGCTCGTGGTTCACCAGTGTGCTGCCGCACCTGCTGGTGCCGGAGCTGCACGACGCGCTCGTGCGCACCGAGGCCACGAAGATCGTGATCCTCAATCTCGTCCCTCAACCGGGGGAGACCGCGGGGTTCTCGCCGGAGCGCCATCTCGACGTCCTGCTCCAGCACGCACCCGAGCTGAAGGTCGACGCGGTGATCGCGGATCGGGAATCGGTGCCGGTCCCGGCGCGGCTGCGGGACGCGGCCGCCGCGCTGGGCGCCCGCGCGCACCTCGCCGACGTGGGGAATCCGGCCGCGCCGGGCCAGCACGATCCGGATGCGCTCGCGCGCTGTGTGCGAGAGGCTCTCGGTCTCGGCGAGCGCGGTGACCGGGGCCCGGAGTCACGGCCTTAAGCTCGCCGGGGGAGCATATGGAGCCGCCTCGGGTGGCTTCGCGGGTCTTCGGGCCTGCGATAAGGACATTCAACGAGCTTTGACTAGCGATGCCACGGCCACGGCGCGCGCAGGGGCGCGCCCGGTCGAACGGTGGGAGAGGGTGAGGAGCGGCGTATGGCGATGACCGCCGAGGTGAAGGACGAGCTGAGCCGTCTGGAGATCACCAAGATCGGCCCGCGTCGGGCCGAGGTGGCCTCGATGCTCCGCTTCGCGGGCGGACTGCACATCGTCGGTGGCCGCGTGGTGGTGGAGGCCGAGCTGGACACCGGCTCGGTCGCGCGGCGCCTGCGCAAGGAGATCCACGACCTCTACGGCCACCATTCGGACGTGCACGTGCTGTCGTCGAGCGGGCTGCGCAAGGGCACCCGCTACGTGGTGCGCGTGGTGAAGGACGGCGAGGGCCTCGCGCGCCAGACCGGGCTCATCGACCAGCGCGGCCGACCGGTGCGCGGGCTGCCCGCCGCGGTCGTGTCGGGCGGGATCGCCGACGCGGAAGCGGCGTGGCGAGGCGCTTTCCTCGCGCACGGGTCGCTGACCGAGCCGGGCCGCTCGTCGTCGCTGGAGGTGACCTGCCCCGGTCCCGAGGCCGCGCTCGCGCTCGTCGGCGCCGCGCGCCGGATCGGCATCCAGGCGAAGTCGCGCGAGGTGCGCGGCGCGGACCGGGTGGTGGTGCGCGACGGTGACGCGATCGGCGCACTGCTCACCAGGCTCGGCGCGCACAAGAGCGTGCTGAACTGGGAAGAGCGCCGCATGCGCCGCGAGGTGCGCGCGACCGCGAACCGGCTGGCGAACTTCGACGACGCGAACCTGCGCCGCTCGGCCCGCGCCGCCGTCGCCGCGGCCGCCCGCGTCGAACGGGCGATGGACATCCTCGGCGACTCCGCGCCGGATCACCTCCTGATGGCGGGCAAGCTGCGGCTGTCGAACCGGCAGGCGTCACTGGAGGAACTGGGCCAGCTCGCCGACCCGCCGATGACGAAGGACGCGGTCGCGGGCCGGATCCGCCGCCTGCTCGCGATGGCCGACAAGAAGGCCAAGGAGCAGAACATCCCCGACACCGAGTCGGCAGTCACCCCGGAAATGCTCGAAGAAGAAGACGCCTAGGGCTGTTTGACAGTGGTCGGCTCGCGTGGCGGTGTGAGCTGACGGCCCACTCAAACGGCTGGGCCGCTTAGGAAAAGCTGGAACAGCAGCCCCTACGAGGTTTGTGGGCGGCTTGGCGGGGTGGGGAGCTGCTTGCCCGTGCGCCGGGGTAGGGCGGCCTGACTACGATGGGTGGTCGAGTCGGCGCCGAGGACGGGACACGCTTGTCGGATCGAGAGCCGGAACCGGCTGAGTACCCCACCCTGCCCGTTGCCCCGGTACCGCACTGGCCTCGCGAAACCGGGCTGGACGCGATGCCGTTCGGTGCGCCGCCGTTGCGGCCCGACGATCCGGACGCGACGGTGTTCCTCCCGCGCGTCGGCGGGGTGCCCGCCGATCCGGTGTGGCCCGTGGCGGATCCGGACGCGCTACGGCCCTACGAGAGCCTCGCCACCCGGATGTTGCCGAGGGTGCCGCCGCCCGCGACTCCCGCTCCGGCACCCGAGGCACCGGCCGCGCCGTCGCTGGCGAGGTCCAGCGCCACGATGGCGATCGCGTCGCTGGCCAGCCGGATCACCGGGTTCCTCTGGAAGGTCATGCTGGTGTGGGCGATCGGCACCGGGACGGTGAACGACTCGTTCACCATCGCCAACACGATGCCGAACATCCTGTTCGAACTGCTCTTCGGCGGAGTGCTGACCAGCGTCGTGGTGCCGTTGCTGGTGCGCGCGCAGGACGACGCCGACCGCGGTGCGGCCTACACGCAGCGGATGCTGACGGTCGGGCTGGTGGTCCTGCTGGGTGGAACGGTCGTCGCGGTGCTCGCCGCGCCCGCGTTCACCTCGCTGTACATCCCCGAAGGCAGCCGTGCCAGCGCCGAGCTGACCACCGCGTTCGCGCGGCTGGTGCTGCCGGAGATCTTCTTCTACGGCGTGTTCGCGCTGCTGTCGGCGGTCCTCAACGCGAGCAACCTCTTCCGCCAGGCCGCCTGGGCGCCGGTAGCGAACAACGTGGTGGTCATCGCGACGCTCGCGGTGTTCATGGCGATGCCGGGGCAGATCAGCCTCGACCCGGTGCGCATGGGGGAGCCGAAACTGCTGGTGCTCGGCATCGGCGTGACCGCGGGTATCGCGGTGCAGGCCGGGGTGCTGGTGCCCGCGGTGGTGCGCTCGGGGTTCCGGTTCCGGTGGCGCTGGGGTCTCGACGCCAGGATGAAGGAGTTCGGCGGGCTGGCGTTGTGGGTACTCGCCTACGTCGTGGTCAGCAATATCGCCATCACGGTCACGACCCGCGTGCTCGCCACCGGTGACCCCGGCGGGGTGGCGATCTACTCCAACGCCTGGCTGCTGTTCCAGTTGCCCTACGGCGTGATCGGCGTGTCACTGCTGACCGCGATCATGCCGAGGCTGAGCCGCAACGCCGCCGACGGCGACACCCGCAAGGTGGTCGCGGACCTGTCCTACGGTTCGCGGATCGCGACGGTGCTGCTGGTCCCGATCGCCGCCGTGCTCACGGTGATCGGGGTGCCGCTGGGCATCGCGCTGTTCCACGGCGGGGCGAACTCCGCCGAGGACGCCGCCCGGCTCGGGCAGGCGCTCGCCGTGTCCGCGTTCGGCCTGCTGCCCTACGCGCTGGTCATGCTCCAGCTCCGGGTCTTCTACGCGATGAAGGACGCGCGGACGCCGACCCTGATCATGGTCGTGATGACCGTGGTGAAGGTGCCGCTGCTGTACCTGTGCCCGCAGCTGCTCGAGGGCCGCCAGGTGGTGCTCGGGGTGATGCTGATCAACTCGCTGACCTTCGTCATCGGCGCGATCGTCGGCCAGGTCTGGCTCTGGGTGAGCCTGGGACACCTGCGCAGCAGGCGGGCGCTCGGGGTCATCCTGTGGTCGGTCGCGGCCAGCGCGCTGGGGGTGCTGGTGGCCGTGCTCGCCGGGTTGCTCCTCCCCGATTCCGGCGGGCGGATCATGGCCGCGGTCGAGGTGGCCGTGCAAAGCGCGACCGGGTTGGGCGTCGCGTTCGGCGTGCTCTACCTGCTGAGGATCGAAGAGCTGACACCCGCGACGAAACGGCTTTCCCGCTTGTTGGGCCGCGCGAAGCGAGCGTGACCGGCTCGAACGCCACGGCGGGCTCGTTCCGTCGTGCGCACGGCGCGGGGGAGGACGGGGGGGGCCTGCTCCTGACCGACCGGACCGGTTCCGGCGAGTTCCCCTCGTGGTCGAGTCGCTCGCCGAGGGCGTCCCGGTCGGTTCACTGTCCACAACGGACGCCGACCCGCAGGCGGGCCGGTTCGCCTACGGGGGTCGGCGCGGCCACCAGCGCCGCGGCTACGCGAGCGAAGCCATCACGATGAGGACGACCTTCCCCGTGACGCCGGGCGCGTCGAGGCGGGCCGCCGCCTGCTCGGCGTCGGCGATGTCGAAGACCGAGTCCACGACCGCGTGCACGCCGTGCCGTTCGACCAGTTCGGGGAGGAGTGCCCGCACTCGCGCCACCAGTGCGTGCAGTTCCGGCGCGGACCTGCCGCGGAACGTGGTGCCGATCAGCCGGACGCGGTGCGCGGCGAGCGCTTCGAGGTCGATGGTGCTGCGCCCGCCCGCCAGCCGTCCTATTTGGACGATCCGAGCGCCGGGGGCGGCCAACGACACCAGGTCCGCCAGCGCCGTCCCGCCGAGGTGGTCGAGCGCGACATCGACGGTGCCGGGTTCCACCGCGTCCACAAGGGACAGGGTGGCCGTGTCGGCGCCGAGTTCGCGCAGCAGCGGCAACTTCGCCGTCGATCTCGTGGTCGCGACCACCGAGGCGGCGCCGAGCGCGCGGGCGAGCTGCACCCCGACGAGCCCGACCCCGCTCGACGCGCCCGTGATGACCACGCGCTCGCCGCCGCGGAGTTCGGCGGCCGGGGCCAGCGCGTCGAACTCGGTGAGCAGCGCGCTGGGCAGCGCCGCGGCGGCGGTCCAGTCCATGCCGTCGGGAACCCCGAGCACCAGGCGGTGGTCCACGGCGACGAGTTCGGCGCAGGCGCCGCCGGTCTGGGCCAGCACCCGGTCTCCCTCGCGGACGCCGGTGACGTCCGCGCCGACCGCCACGACGCGACCGGCCATCTCGAAGCCGACGCGGTCGAGCGGCACGGCCCAGTCCGCGCCGGTGGGGACGTAGTTTCCGCTGCGCATCAGCAGATCCGCCCGGTTGAGCCCGGCGGCGGCCACCGACACCACTACGTCGGCCGGTCCTGGCACGGGGTCGGCGGCCTCCGTGCGGACCCACGCGTCACCGCGGTGGACAAGTGCGTGCATGACGTGATCATCGCGCGCGGGTCAGGCCGCTCCCGCACCGGCCAGCTTCTGGGCGGGCTGCCACCCGGGCGGGCCGAGCACGTACCCGATCCGGTCGCGCCAGCGCGTCGCGGACCGCAGGTCGCGCAGGATCGAGCCGTACTCGTGGAAGCCGACCTTCACCAGGTTGTAGGTGCCGATGTTCTTGGTGAGCCCGTAGGTCGGGCGGTGCGTCTCCGGTACGAAGCTGGAGAACATCCGGTCCCAGATGATCAGGATCCCGCCGTAGTTCGCGTCGAGGTAGTCCGCGTCGCTGCCGTGGTGCACCCGGTGGTGCGACGGGGTGTTGAACACGAACTCGAACCAGCGCGGCAGCTTCCCGATCTTCTCGGTGTGCACGAAGAACTGGTACACGAGGTCGATCGAGAGACCGGTCAGGATCATCCACGGCGGGAGGCCGGCGAACGCGAGCACCGACCAGAACGGGAGCTGGAAGTACGGGGTCCACTTCTGCCGCAGCGCGGTCGAGAAGTTGTAGTGCTCGCTCGAATGGTGCACCTGGTGGCCTGCCCACAGCAGCCGGACGCGGTGGCTGGCCCGGTGGTAGGCGTAGAACACCACCTCCTGCCCGAGCAGCATGAGCACCCACGTCCACCAGTCGCGCGGGTCCCACCGCACCGGCGCGATCTCGTACAACGCGGCGAACACCACCAGCATCACCAGGCGGAACAGCGCGTTCACCACGAGTGCGCCCGCGCCCATCGCGATGCTCGTCCTGGTGTCCTTCGCGCTGTAGCCCACGACGGCGTCGTCATGGCCCAGCACGTGCACCGCGAGCACCTCGATGGCGATGAACAGCAGGAACACCGGCGTGGCCAGCAGCACCGGATCGCGGAGGTGGTCGAGGAAACCGGACATCACGCACCCACCTATCTGACTTTCAGGTAACTTACCGCAGGGTCATTTACCTGAGGGTAAGATAAGCGGGGTGACGGAAGCAAGGGTCGCCGGGACGAAGGGTGTCCCGCGCGAAGAACGCGAGGCGCAGATCATCGGCGCCGGTACCAGGGAGTTCGGGCGCGCTGGGTACTCCGGCGCGTCCATGGTCGAGATCGCCCGCCAGGTCGGTGTCACGAAACCCTTGCTGTACCAGTACTTCGGCTCGAAGGACGGGCTGTACCTCGCCTGCCTGCACCGGTCGGGGGACAAGCTGACCGAGGCCGTCGCCGAGGCGATGGCGCGGGGCGGCGCGCCGGAGCGGATGCCGCTCGCGGTGCTCGGCGCCATCTTCACCGCCTTCGACCAGGACCGGTACGCCTGGAAGCTCCTTCGCGACGAGACGCTGCCGAAGACGGGTGAGATCGGCGCCGCGGCCGAGGACTACCGCTCCCGGCTGGACGCGTTCGCCGAGATCGGCGCGACCGAGCTGATGCATTCGCGGGGGCTGACCGCGCGCAAGGACATCGAGGCGATCGCGTTCGTCTGGACCGGGGTCGTCGACTCCCTGATCACCTGGTGGATCGAACAGCCGCAGGAAACCGCCGGGGACATGGCGGCGCGCTGCGCCCGGATCATGGAGAAGCTGTTCGGCTGGTGAAACCCGATCAATATTCGAATACAGGTCTGTATCTTGAAACCCGTGAGCATCGAACCCGAGCCCCGCGTACTGGACCACGTCCAGGTCACGCGTTACGTCACCGCCTTCCGCGAAGGCGGCTCCCTGCCCGGCCTCATGGAGGCGGACGACCTCGGCACCTACGTGGTCAAGTTCCACGGCGCGGGCCAGGGCAGGAAGGTGCTCGTGGCGGAGGTCGTCTGCGCCGAGCTGGCACGGGCCATGGGGTTCGCGGTGCCGAGGCTGGTCACCGCCGGGCTGGACGTCGCGCTCGCCGCCGCCGAGCCGGATCCCGAGATCCAGGAGCTGCTGCGGGCCAGCGGTGGGCTGAACCTCGGGGTCGACTATCTGCCCGGCTCGCTCGACTACGACCCGCGCGCGTTCCCGGCCGACAGCGGTTTCGCCGCGCGCCTGCTCTGGTTCGACGCGTTCACGCAGAACGTCGACCGGTCGTGGCGCAACCCGAACATGTTGTGGTGGCACGGAAACGCCTACCTCATCGACCACGGCGCCGCGCTGACGTTCCACCACAACTGGCCGTCCGCGGACGCGGGCGCCGCGCGCCCGTACGCGGCCAACGAGCACGTGCTGCTCCCCGCCGTGGCTGAAGTGTCCGAACTGGACTCCGCGGACGCCGAGCTTTCGGCTGTGGTGCACGAAGGTCTCCTGCGGGATGTGCTCGCCGCCGTGCCGGACGAGTGGCTGGAGGATGAGCCCGGGTTTGCCTCCGCCGACGAACTGCGCGCCGCCTACGTCAGCCGGCTCGGCGCGAGGCTCGACGCCCGGCCACAATGGCTCCCGCCACTGCGGGAGTCGGTGCGCACGGCCGTGCCCCATCACGAGCGGACGCCCGCGAAGCGCGCGCTGCCGTCGTGGCTCGCCGAAGGAGGGAGCGCGTCGTGACGCAGGAGCCGCAGCGCTACGAGTACGCGCTCTTGCAGGTCATGCCGAGGCCGGAGCGCGGTGAGCTGGTCAACGCCGGAGTGCTCGTCTACTGCCGCCCGCTTCGCTCGCTCGTCGCGCGCGTGCACCTCGATCACGCACGCGTGCGCGCACTGGACCCCGGCGCCGATCTCGACGCGATCGAGACCTCACTGAAGCTGATGGCCGGGATCTGCGCGGGTAACCCGGATGCGGGCCCCGCCGCGGCCGAGGAGATCGGACGGCGGTTCCGCTGGCTCACCGCGCCGCGCAGCACGGTGGTCAGGGCGGGGCCGGTGCACCCCGGGTTCACCCGGTCCGCGGCGGCCGAGGCCGACCGGCTGCTGGACCTGCTCGTGCTGCCACCCGCCTGACCACTGCCGCTCCGTCCGAACAGGACGGCACGGCCGAGGCGATATTCGTATACCAGAACTGAGACGGGCCCGGTTGGTGCTCAAAGAGCGGCCGGGCTGACACGCGAGTGGCGCTCGCCCGCGCCGAACACGGCTACCGTGGCGGGATCACCGTCGGCCGCGGCCGACGCGAGCAGCACCGCGCCCGCGGTCCAGGTCGTGCGTTCGAGCGGCCACAGGTCGTCGTTCTCGAACTGGTAGCCGGTCCAGTACGAGCCGTCGTCGTGCCGAAGGCGGTCGAGCGTGCGGAGTAGCGCGCGGGCGCGGCGACGATCGCCCCGCGCGGCGAGAACCAGTGCCAGCTCAGCGGTTTCGCCGCCGGTCACCCACGGCTGCGTGTGCTCGCACCGCACGCCGAGGTCGGGCACCACGAACTCGTCCCACCGGTCGGCCAGCCGATCGCGCGCACCACAGAGCACGGGGTAGTACCAGTCCATCGCGTGCGGTTTCGGCTCGAATGCCTCCGGCGCGCCGGTAATCGCGCCTAGCACGCGCTCGCGTGCACGCCGCCAGTCCGGTTTGGCGTGCCCCAACTCGTCCGCAAGCGCGAGGCCGTTCGCGAGTGCGTGCGCGATGCTGCAGTTTCCTGCGAGCAGTGCCGCGCGCTTGGCGCCGATCCGCCACGGGAACTCGCCGCCGTCGCGCTGGTGACCGGTGACGAAGTCGAGCGCGCCTTCGACCGCTGGCCACCAGCGCCCTGCGATGCGACGGTCCTTTGTGGATAGTGCGAAATGGTGCGCGCCGACCGCGATGTAGGCCGTGAAGTTCAGGTCCCGTGCGGAATCGGCGACCGTGCCGTCGTGGTATTCGGCGTACCACGAGCCGTCGGCGTTCTGCGTGCGCGCGAGCCAGTCGTAGGCCGCATATGCCTCTTCGTGGTGACCGGCGGCGGTCAGGCCCATTGCCGCTTCCCCGTGGTTCCACGGGTCGACGTGCCTGCCCGGCTCCCACGGGATCGCCCCGTCCGCCTGCTGCACGGTGGCGATGAACTCGGCCGTGTTCACCGCGTGCCCGCCGGTTTGCGGGCGTAGACGACCAGGCTCTTGCCCAGCATGGGGTCCAGCGCCCGTTCCGCGAGCCGCACCGGGCGCGGCCCGCGCAGGATGTCCCAGCACAGGAATTCGTGGTACTTGCGCGCCATCGGGTGCTCCTCGCCGAGCGCGCAGTGCAACCACCAGTACGGCGAATGCAGCGCGTGCGCGTGATGCGTCGCGACCGGGATCAGCCCGGCGGCACGGACCAGGCCCAGCAGCGCACGCCGGTGGTAGATGCGCACGTGCCCGCCTTCGACCTCGTGGTAGGCGTCCGACAGCGCCCAGCACACCCGTTCCGGCCACCAGCGGGGCACCGTGATCGCGAGCAGCCCGCCCGGTTCGAGCACGCGGACCGCTTCGGCGAGTACCGCGCGATCGTCCGGGATGTGCTCGAGCACCTCGGCGAGGACCACCCGGTCGAACGAGCCGTCCGGGAAGGGGAGCGCGGTGCCGTCCGTGCGGATCGCGAGCGCCGAGGCGGCGTCCGGTGCCTCGCCCGCTTCGGCGATGGCGAGGAAGAAGTCCTTGACGTGCTTGACAGCCGCATCGTCGAGATCGGCCGCGACCACGTCCGAGCCCGCCTTGTACGCGGCGAAGGCGTGTCTGCCGTCACCGCACCCGAGGTCGAGCAACCGGTTGCCTGCCGAGACCGGGAACTGTCCGAAGTCGACGGTCAGCACGTCAGCGTTCTCCTGAGGGTACTGGGGTTCCGGCTTCCGTGCCGAGAAGGTGATGGTACTGGTGTACGGTAGCGGCCGCGGTGCGCCGCCAGCTGAATTCCGCCGTCCTGCGGATACCGGCTTCGCTCAGTTCCGCCCGGCGTGCCGGATCCCGCAGCAGGTTGCACAGCGCGACGGCCAGCGCCGCGGGGTTGGCGGGCGGCACCAGTTCGGCGGCGTCGCCGACGACCTCGGGCAGTGCGCCACCAGAAGTCGCGACCACCGGCGTCCCGCACGCCATCGCCTCCGCCGCGGGCAGCGAGAACCCTTCGAAGACCGAAGGCACGCACACGATTTCGGCCGAGGACAGGAGTTCTGCCAATCCCATGTCGGACAGGCCGGAACGGAACTCCACCACGTCGCCGAGGTCCGCCAGTCTCCGCGCCGTCGCCTCCTTCGGTTTCCCGACCACGATCAGCTTCGCCGAGCACTCCGCTCGGATGGCGGGCATCGCGTCGAGCAGCTGCGCCAGCCCCTTCAAGGGCTCGTCCGCGCTTGCGACCGTGACGATCCGGCCCGGCACCCTCGGCGTGCTCCCCGGCCGGAACACTCGGGTGTCGGCGCTGATCGGGACGACGCGGATCCGATCGCGCGGCACCGCCATCCTCGTCGCGATCTCGTCCCGCGAAGCACCGGAAACGGTGAGCAGCAGGGGTATTCGACGTGCCACCCGGTGCTGCATGGTGACGAACCGGTACCACTTCAGCACGCTCGGCCGTTCGTGGAGCGGGGTGTGGGCGAGCTTCAGCTCGCGATCGACGGCGATCGGGTGGTGCACCGTCGCCACCGTCGGCAGCCCGGTGGCCAGCAGCCCGTAGCCGAGGCCCTGGTTGTCGTGCACCAGGTCGAACTCGGCCCGGCGCCGTCGCAGGATCGGTGCGACGCGAAGGGAGAACGCGAGCGGCTCCGGGAACCCGCCCGTGCGCATCCCGGCGAATTCCACCCAGTCCGCCGCCCGGCGCAGCTCGCGGATTCCTGGTGTGCGGAAGGGGTTCGGCTCGGCGAACAGATCGAGACCCGGTACCGTCGTCAGGGCGACACCGGGGTCGAGTTCGGGGTAGGGCGGTCCGGAGAACACTTCGACGCGGTGTCCGAGCGCGACCAGCTCCCTGCTCAGGTGCCGCACGTACACGCCTTGCCCGCCGGAGCGCGGGTTGCCGCGATAGGTCAGCAGCGCCACCCGCGTCACAAGTCACTCCCGTGCGCCCCAGAACTCGAGCTGTTCCTTGATCTTTGCGGTTTGCTCGTGCCGTTCACCGAGGACGCGGAGTGAGACTGGGAGCAGGTCTCGCCACTCGGCCAGCGCGGTGGCGCGGTCCCCGGACTTGGCGCGGATGAGCGCGAGGGTGTGCGCGACGGCGAGGACGTCGGGATGGTCGTCACTCAGCATCCTCCTCTCGTCGTCGAGGAGTCGGCGACATTCGTCCAAAATGGACGGGGGGGGGGTGCTGATTTCGACGCCCTCGAACACGAGGTGGTGCCGGAGCTTCCGGACCATCTCGTGGTCCGCGCCGAGCACGCGTTCGGCGTCCGACCGTGCGGCTGCGGCGATGTCCACGGACTTCCCGTGGTCACCGCATTTGCCGACCGCGACGGCGAGCATGTGCCGAGCGTGGAAGGTTTCCGGGTCGTTCGCGCCGAGCGCGCGGGTCGCGTCGGTGACCAGTGCTTCGAAGCCCCGGCGCGCTTCCCGGTGGCCGCCGAGTTCCATCGTTAGGTACCAGATGTTGTTGCGAATGCTGAGGATTTCGCGGTTGTCCGGTCCGAGTTCCCGCTCGGCGAGCGGGTACAGCTCCTGGAAGCTGTCCAACGCCGCGGTGAAATCGCCCGCTTTTCCGGTCCAGGTCGCCAGCCGTGCCCGGCAGCGCAGTGTCAGCGGGTCGGTGGGCCCGCGTTCGTCCGCCACGCGGGCCGCCCAGTGCTTCCAGCGTTCGCGGTTTTCCACCGGGATCGTGGATTGCCGCGTTTCGAGACTGGTGATCGCGTCCTCGAATCGTCGCGCCGCCCACAGGTGCTCGGCCTCGTTCGCCATCGCGTAGACCTGTTCGGGGCTGCTGGGATCGCCGCCAACGGGTGCCAGTTCCTCGATCAGCCTCGCGAGCAGGTCGTGTTCGCCGAGCTGAACCAGCCACGGTCTGCGGATCCAGGCGTGTTCGGCCGCCGTGCCGGGGTTCTCCCTGCCGACCGTGCCGGGCCCCAGCCTGGCCAGCGCGTCCCTGACCGCCGGCACCGAGGACGGTCCATCGAGTCTCTGGCTCGCCGCTGTCAGCAGGCCCAGCGGCAGCTTCCCGCGCGCCGTGGCGAGCACCGACCTGATGACCTGGTCGCCCTCGCGGGTTCCCCGGTACGTGGTCACCCGCCGCTCCTGCTCCTCACCCATCCAGTCGATGTCGGCCTCGTCCTCCTCATTCGCGGACATCGCGGGCGGAGGGGAGGGGATCGGTTCGACGCCAAGGTCGCCGAAGATCACCTGGTTCGGCTCGCCGAGGCGGACCACGGCCGTGCCCCCGGCGACCTCGTTCGCGGTGACCACGACCTGGGCTCCCGCCGCGACGAGGTCGTCCAGCATGGCGCGGACGCCGGCTCGGTTGACCGCGCCGACCACGTGGACGTCATCGAACGCGACACGGATCTTCTTACCCGCCAAGGGGCCGAGCACGCCCAGTTCGAGCGCTCCCGCGTGGGTGCGGGCTTCTTCGCCGAGCGCGGCGAGGCGGGCCGCCGCTTCGGCGAACCCCGGAACCGTGCGGCTCAGCTGTGCCGCCAGCTCCGCCGACACCGACTCGACCGTGCTTCCCGCGTCGAGGAACACGGCCGCGTGCAACAGCTTCGGCGGGATCTCGCCCTCGGCGACCGAGGGGCGGGTCAGCGCCGCGATCAGCGTCGACTTGCCGGAGCCCGCCTCGCCGGTCACCGACACCAGCGAGTTTCCGGTCAGCAGCGCGGCGACGACCTCGCCCAGCGCGGGCGTCGGCTGGTAGCCGCGGGTCAGGCGTTCGATCTCCGCGGTGGCGTTACCCGCCGCCGCGGTCGTGCCCCGCCATACCGGTGACCGGTTCCTCGCCAGCCAGAGGCCCTGGTCGCCCTCATCGGTTTCCTGCACGCCGTCGAAGGCGAGATGGATCGCGCGCTGGGTCCGGCACGCGCCGTTGACCAGCCGTTTCAGATCGGGGCAGCGCAGGTGGCCGCCGAGTTCGGCGCGCCCGCCGCGCAGCTCCTTCGCGATCGAGCGGCTGAAGCAGCCGTCCGCCGCGGTCCGGTCGTCCGACGCGGTGAGCACCTCGAACCGCCTGCCGGCCTCGCCGACGATCCGGAGCCAGCGCGCGCCCGCCTGGCGTGCCGCGATCCCGGCGTGACAGGTGTCGAGCAGGATCACCAGCCCGTCGAGCATCGAGTGCCGCGAAAGCAGTTCCCGCACGCGTTGGGCGAACAGGAACGACCGGCGGCTGTCGGCGGGCAGGGTTGCGTCCTTGGTGAGGAAGTAGAAGTCCTCGTCGTCGTACTCACCGTGGCCGACGAGCGCGATGAACAGCGTCGCCTCGTCCTCGGACGCGCGCTCGAACGCCTCGGTGACGGCGTCGTCGAGCTGCACCATGGTCGGGTCGACGAGCAGCCCGCGTCCGTCGGCGAGCGCGGGCACGCAGGCGCCGACCTCGGGGTCGAGCAGTGCCTCCGAGACGTCCTTCGCCGCATCGGGCAGGAACGACAGCAGGTTCAGCGAGTCGCACTGCGACGCGATGACCAGTGCCCTGCGCTCTCCCATGCGCCCCCTTTCCGGTGCCGACGATACTGTGTGCTGTGGCCCGGATCGTCTTGGTGCACGGAATAGCACAGGAACAGCGCTCGGCGGACGCGCTCGAAGCGGAATGGCTGCCGAGCGTCGCGGGGGGCGTGCGGCTCGCGGGCGGTGCCGCGCTCGCGGACCGGTTGTGGCGCGCGAACCTCCCCGGGGACCTCGAAACGCGCATGGCGTTCTACGGCGACGTGTTCCTGCGCTCCGGTCAGCAGGGCGGGGACGACGAGCTGAGCGGAGCCGAAGCCGAACTGGCGGAGGCGCTGGCACTCGAGTGGCTCACCCGCGGCGCCGAGTCGTCACGGGAGTCCGATCGGCGCCGGGCGGCGTCGGAACTGGCCGCGCTCGCGGGACAGCCAGGGGAGAGGCAGGGCGCGCGGGCGGCGGCGAGGCCCGTGCTCAACGCGCTCGCGCGGCTGCGGCCGTTCGCGCGGTTCGGGGCTGGCTTCGCCGAACGGTTCCTGGTGAAGGCGCTGCGCCAGGTCAGTGCCTATCTGACGGACGAGACCGTGCGCGAAACCGTGCAACAGCGCGTCGCCGAGCACGTCGGCGCGGACACCGAGGTGCTGATCGGGCATTCGCTCGGCTCGGTGGTCGCCTACGAGGCCGCGCACCGGCTCGATCGCCCGCTCCCGCTGCTGGTCACGCTGGGCTCGCCGCTCGGGCTGCGCACGGTGGTCTACGAACGGACCCGGCCGCAGCCGCCGCGCGTGCCGCCGGCGGTGCGCCGCTGGGTGAACCTGGCCGACGTGGACGACCTGGTGGCGGCCCGGCCCGACCTGACCGCGTGGTTCCCCGGCGCGGACGGCGTGCTGCACAGCGAGCGCACCGTCGACAACGGTGCCAGGCCGCATGACGCGACCAGCTACCTCGCCAAGCGGGAGACCGGTGCGCCGATCGTGGCGGCACTCGGGTGACGTGACCGCTGGGCGAAACCATGAAATTCACCAACAGGCTGCGCGGGACCATTCGTTGTGCGCACACTGGGGTGCCGTGGTTGGGCGGCCGTGATGCGGGGTAGCTGGTTCACGAAGCAGGCTCGAATCGGGACGGGGGGCACACGTGGCAGGTGCCGAACACGACGGCTCCGGCAAAACCGCGACCACCGGGCTGGTCAGCCGCCGGTCGTTCGCGGCCGACCTCGGTGAACTGGCAGGCATCCGCTGGTGGGTCAGGGAGGTGGTGTCCGGCGCCTTCCCCGGCGTGGCCGCCGGACTGCTCAACGACGTGGTGCTCGTGGCGGACGAGCTGGCGACCAGCGCGCTGCGCCACGGGGAACCGCCCTTCGAGATCGCGCTGGACCTGAGCGATTCGGGCGTACTGGTCGAGATCGGTGACGGCGATCCCGACCCGGTGGCGCCGCCGTCACCGGAGGGCGGCGGCAGCGCGCTCGCGGTGGTCGCCGCGGTGAGCAGGCGGTGGGGCCAGCGCGTCGACCAGCACGGGAAGACCGTGTGGGCCGAGCTGGACTGGCCGCCGCCCGACTGAGTCCGTTGTGGACGGTCAGAGCGTCGCGGAGCGCTCGTACAGTGCTCGCACGTCGTCGGTGAACGCCGCACCGCTGAGGTCCGCGGTGGTGCCGTCCTCGCGCATCGTGCCCTTGCTGGTCACGGAGAACAGGGTTCCGTCGCCGGTTGCGGGATCGAAGTCCCGCAACCACGGCCCGCCGCTCGCGCCGCCTGCCATGTCGCAGTTCGTCTGCCAGTACGAGTAGGCCGAGTTGGTTTGGTAGGTCGCGGGCAGCGCGCAGGACACGAGCGATTCGCCGCGGGCGAGCCGGGACACCGGGTAGCCGAGTATGGTCGTGTCCACAGTAGACGGCAGCGGGTCGAACGAGATGCGCTGCGAACCGGCCACGTCCTCGACGTGGTGCCCCTCGACCGGGTCCAGCGCGATCACCGCGTCGTCGCTGCCGGAGCTGGACGGTCCGTCGTACTGGGCGGACCAGGCGAACGCGCGCACCGGGAACATCCCGTGCGGCTGCTTCCCGTCGGCGTAGCCGGGAACGAACACGGCGTTGCTGGTCTTGACCCGGTCGTCCTCGCGGGTGAAACCGCCGTTGAGGCAGTGCCCCGCGGTCAGCGCCACGTCCTTGCCGGGGCTGGGCACCACGGTCGCGGTGCAGGACATGTCACCGCCCGGCTCGAAGGTGACGAACAGCCGCCCGACACCGGAAGGCACCTGGCCGTCCCATTTCTTGGCGGTCGTCTCGGCCGGCGCCAGCCGGTCGTCCGCGCCGAGCTGCGCGATCCGCTCCGGGGTCCAGTGGGAAAGCGCCGCGGCCCGGTCCGCCGCGCTCACCTCGGTCACCACCTCGCCTGCCGCGGTCGCCGGGACAGCGGCCACCGTCACCACGAGGGCCGCCACCGCCGCCGTCGCCGAGGAGCGCAAGATCATCGATGTCATATCCGGGAGACGCCGCGGAGACGGCGAGGTTGCCCGTCCCGGGGCGCCGCGCCTAGCTGTATTGACCATGGAGGTTGGGTACGGGGCGACACGTGATCGGATGATCTTGGTGTGAGGAGGGCCTCCGGGTTCGGTGTGGATTGCGACATCTGCA
>NZ_BAAANN010000046.1:0-60996 GCF_039529815.1 Amycolatopsis minnesotensis
AACTGGGGTATGCGTCCACGACGGCGTTGGTGGCGGAGATCGCGCGGACCTCGTCGGCGGCGGTGCGGAAGATGGTCGCGCGGGCGATCGCCCTCAATCCCAGCCACGGTGTCGGTGGCGTGGAGATTCCGGCAGCCGCACCGTTGACCGGGCAGGCGGCGGCGGAGGGTGCGATCTCGCCACAGCACGCGGACGCGATCGTGGCGGCCCTGCGATCCATCCCGGTCACCGTGTCGGTGGAGGAGCGGGAACGGACCGAGAAGACTCTGGTCGACCTCGCCCGCCACGCCGGTATGTCCGAGCTCGCGCAAGGATGCCAACGACTCCGGGACACGCTTGATCCCGACGGCGCCGAACCCCGCGAGACTCCTGAACCGGCGCGGTCGATGCGGTGGCACACCCGCAAAGACGGCTCCATCAAATTCGACGGCTACCTCGATCCCATTTCCGGGGCGAAGACCCTTGCCTTGCTGGAACCGCTCGCGAAGCCCCGCAAGGATGATCCGAGTGACAATCCTTTGGTGCGCGGGCAGGCTGAGCGCAACGGGGACGCGTTCATGGAGATGGTCACCCTCGCCGCCAGCCACCCCGAGTCCCCCAACCGCAGCGGCACCCGCGCGGACCTCATCGTCACCATCACCCTGAACGACCTCAAAGCGAAGCTCGGCAAGGCTTGCCTGGACATGGTCACCGACATCACCGCCAGCGAAGCCCGCATCCTCGCCTGCGACTGCAAAATCATCCCCGCCATCCTCGACACTGAGGGACAGCCCCTGGAAATGGGACGAGCCAAACGCCTGGTCACCGAAGCGATCCGATACATGCTCGCCATCCGCGACTGCGGATGCGCCTTCCCCGGATGTACCCGCAAACCGCGCCACTGCGAAGCACACCACGTGCTGCCGTGGCACGCCGGCGGCAAGACCGACCTGGGTAATCTCGTGCTGCTATGCGGCTACCACCACCGCCTGCTGCACAACAGCGACTGGACACTCCGCATGGTCAACGGCCACCCCGAATTCACCCCACCAGCATTCCTCGACCCCTGGCGAAGACCCAGAACCAACACCATCCACACCGCCCAACCCCGCGCCGCCTGACCGGGAGTCCCGCCATACCGGCCGGGGTTCCGGCAAAGTCGTGTCGTTGCGGGCGAGCACGGCTCTGTCGTGGTGATCATGTGGTTGTCGAAGCCCATGATCCGCGAGAGAGCCGTGCCCGCTGTTGCATCGTCTCCTACGCGAACACTGGACCAACGCCTCCCAGCGCGTCCACAATGGACAACCGGCTCCCGCTACCCACACCTCAGACCGGCGGGCGGACGCGACGGCCACGGATGGCGTCGACGGCGTCGAACCGGGTCAGGACCGCGGCCAGCAGAACGGCGGCTTCGGCGACGCGGTCCGCGCCGAACTCCGCCGCCAGTTCCTTGTCGAGTGCCGCGCGGTGGGCGCGGGTCGCGCGCACGGCATCCTCGCCGTGTTCGGTGAGGCGCACCAGTTTCGCCCTGGCGTCCGCTGGCGACGGCTCCCGGGTGAGCAGGCCGCGGCGCACCAGGTCGCCGACGGCCTTGGACGCCGCCTGCTGGGTCACCCCCATGCGCTCCGCGAGCGCGGTGATCGACACCGGGCCCTCGATCACGTGCTGGATCACCACGCCGTCGTTGACGCGGAGTTCGCCATAGCCCTCGGCCGTGAGGCGCCGTTGCACCTCCCAGGCCATGGCCCACCCGGCGAACAGGGCGACCAGGGACAGGTCAAGCGAGGTAGACTTCACAACCATGGTTGTGGAATTTAGCAGACCTTCGGCGACGCTTCTCGACGACTTCGTCCGCATCGCGCACCGGATCGTCTGGTGCACGCTGGTCACCGTGGACCGGCGCGGGCGGCCACGGTCGCGGATCGTGCACCCGTACTGGGAGCGCACCGCGGACGGTGTGACGGGATGGGTGTTCACCAGGCCGACCCGCTCAAGGTCGCTCATCTCGGGTCGCGGCCGTACGTTTCGTGCTCCTACTGGGATCCCGCGCACGAGGTCGCGGTCGCCGAATGCGACGCGGAGTTCGACGGCGGCGAATCGGTCCGCCGCAAGGTGTGGGAACTGTTCGCCGGCGCGCCGGAGCCGCTCGGCTACGATCCGCGGATCCTCGGTGGGGACGACCACCGCGACGAGAAGATCACCGTGCTGAAGATGATCCCGTGGCGGCTGAGCACCGCGAACCACGTATGGCAACGGGCAAGCGACTGACGACATGGTTGGTGATCGGCACACCGGCGGACATTAGCGAAAAGAACCCGTCTTCAAAGCGGGATCACCTCGGTACACCGCTGTTGGCCAGTAACCACCTTCCCCTCCCCACCTGCGAGGATTCGAGGGTCTCGACTCCGCCTGACAGTTCATCCACACCGATTCGGCCGCCGGTGACAAGTTTGGAGATATGCCGCGACCGCACGAGGAATTCCTTGCATATCAAGGTGTTCGAGTGCGTTAATTTGACGTCGTAGCATGCCCGTAACGCACATTTCACGTGTCCCCCACCGAATTCGAGCACCAGGTGATCGGTGACAGTTGTGCCCTTTTCACTCAATGACGCGTGTGTGTGAGCACTTGGAGGATGACCTGTGAAGCACAGAAAACGAACTCGAAGACTGGCCACGGGGGCGGTCGCCGTGGTGAGCACGGCGGCCATGGTGGTCCTGGGTCTCGCGGTCGGTTCCGGCACCAGTGCCGCTGCCCAGGGTGAGCTCGCGCAGAACTACTCCTGCACGTTCCCGCTCATCGGCAACCAGAACGTCTCGGTGAACATCAAGACCACCCAGCCGTCGACGATCGCCACGGGCAAGCTCACCCCCGCCATCGAGATCACCGCCGTGTCGAACGCGGGCAAGACCGCGACGCAGGGCCTCCGCCTCGTCGGCGCCGAAACCATCAAGGGCACCGCGAAGGCCACGTCGACGGTGACGATGCCGGGCACCCAGGGCAACCAGACCGTGAAGGTCAGCACCGACGTGCCCAACCAGCCGATCCCCGCGGTGGGCAACGATCTCGTCGTCAACGCCACCGGCAGCGCGCCGGCGCTCCGGTTCGACCAGCCAGGCACCGCGACGCTCGCGGTGACCGATCTCGAACTCGAAATGACCCCGCTCCGGGCCGACGGCACCCCGACCGAGCTCGGCACCTTCGTCTCGGACTGCACCCCGGCGCAGGGCCAGGACACGATCCTGCAGACCTACACCGTGACCGGTCCCGCCGTCGCACCGGAAGCCGTCGTCGGCACGGGCAACCACCCGCCGCTGCACCAGGTGTACAGCTGCCCGTTCCCGCTGATCGGCAACCAGGACGTCTCGGTCGACATCAACGCGACCCTGCCGGACAAGATCGCGGTCGGTGAGTTCACGCCCAAGATCGGCATCACCGCGGTGTCGAACGCGGGCAAGACCGCGACGCAGGGCCTCCGCCTCGTCGGCGCCGAAACCATCAAGGGTTCCGCGTTGGCCACCTCGCTGGTTTCCAGCCCGCAGGGCCACCTCGCGGTCGGCGTGCCCACCGCGATCCCGTCGCAGCCCATCCCGGCCGAGGGCAACGACCTGGTCGTCAACGCCGCGGGTGCCGCGCCGTCGCTGCGGTTCGACAAGCCCGGCACGGCGACGCTGTCGGTGCACGACCTCGTGCTCACGATGACCCCGCTGACCGCGTCCGGCGCGGAGACCGGCCTCGGCACCTTCGTCGCGGACTGCACGCCCGCGAACGGCCAGACCAATGTGCTGCACACCTTCACCATCACCGACGCCGCCGACACCACGGCACCTTCCGCGCCCGGTGCGGCGACCGTCGGCGAGGTCACCCAGAACAGCGTCGCGCTGTCCTGGGGCGCGGCCACCGACAACGTCGGCGTGACCGGGTACGACGTCTACCAGGGCAGCGCGCTGGTCAAGACCGTCACCGGCACCTCCGCCACGATCGACGGCCTCGCCGCGGACACCGACTACAGCTTCACGGTCAAGGCCAAGGACGCGGCTGGCAACGCCTCGCCCGCCACGGCTCCCGTCACGGCGCACACCCGGAAGGCGCCGGACACGCAGGCGCCGACGGCACCGGGAAACCCGCGCGCCACCGGCACCACCCAGGCCAGCGTCGCGCTGGCTTGGGACGCGGCCAGTGACAACGTGGGCGTCACCGGCTACGACGTCTACCAGGGAGACACCCTCGTCAAGACGGTCACCGAACCCACCGCCACCATCGACGGGCTCACCGCCGACACCGACTACACCTTCACCGTCGTCGCCAAGGACGCCGCGGGCAACAAGTCGGCCGCCAGCGCGGCGGTGACCGCGCACACCCAGGGCGCGCCGGACACGCAGGCCCCCTCCGTTCCCGGGAACCTGCACGCCACCGGTACTTCACAGGCCAGCGTCGGCCTGGCCTGGGACGCGGCCACCGATAACGTGGGCGTCACCGGCTACGACGTCTACCAAGGAGACACCCTCGTCAAGACGGTCACCGAACCCACCGCCACCATCGAGGGGCTCACCGCCGACACCGACTACACCTTCACCGTCGTCGCCAAGGACGCCGCGGGCAACAAGTCGGCCGCCAGCGCGGCGGTGACCGCGCACACCGCGACCACCCCGGACACCGAAGCGCCGTCGGCACCGGTCGCACTGTCCACTTCGGACGTGACGCAGTCCAGCGTCGCGCTGTCGTGGACCGCGTCGACCGACAACGTCGGCGTGACCGGCTATGACGTCTACCAGGGCGCGAACCTGGTCAAGACGGTCACCGGAACCACGGCCACCGTCGACGGGCTCACCGCGAACACTGACTACAGCTTCACCGTGGTCGCCAAGGACGCCGCGGGCAACAAATCCGAAGCCAGTGCCGCCGCTACCGCGCACACCCAGGCCGCACCCGACACGCAGGCCCCCACCGTTCCCGGGAACCCGCACGCCACCGGCACCACGCAAACCAGCGCGACGCTCGCGTGGACCGAGTCGACCGACAACACCGGTGTCACCGGGTACGACGTCTACAACGGCACCGCACTGGCCAAGACCGTCACCGGAACCACGGCCACCGTCGACGGACTCACCGCCGACACCGAGTACACCTTCACCGTCGTCGCCAAGGACGCCGCGGGCAACAAGTCGGCGGCCAGCGCCGCGGCCAAGGTCAAGACCCAGGCCGCACCCGACACGCAGGCCCCTGCCGCTCCAGGGAACCCGCGCGCCACCGACACGACCCAAACCACGGTCGTGCTGGGCTGGGACGCCGCGACGGACAACGTCGGTGTCACCGGGTACGACGTCTACAACGGCACCGCACTGGCCAAGACCGTCACCGGAACCACGGCCACCGTCGACGGACTCACCGCCGACACCGAGTACACCTTCACCGTCGTCGCCAAGGACGCCGCGGGCAACAAGTCCGCGGCCAGCGCCGCGGCCAAGGTCAAGACCAAGCCGACGGACACCTCGCCGGTCGTCAAGTACAGCTACGACCTGACCGGCAAGTCGCAGCTCAAGAAGCTCACCGGCCCGATCGACCTGCGCGGGGGCATCAACGCCGCGATCACCCTGTCGAACGGGACCTTCGACGCGGACCTCGCGCTCAATTCGGCGAGCGCGAACTTCACGCTCTGGGGCTTCGTCCCGGTCACCGCGAAGATCGAGTTCGCCCCGGTCGGCAAGACCGCCGGCACCCTGAAGGGCGGCGTGCTCAAGTCGACCTCGTCGGTAACGGTCAAGCTGCCGCGGATCAGCATCTTCGGCTTCCCGGTCTCGGCGAGCCCGTCCTGCCAGACGAAGACGCCCGCCCAGATCCAGCTCCAGTCGAAGCCCGGCTTCGACCCGCTGGCAGGCGGCAAGCTGACCGGCTCCTACACCCTGCCGCCGCTGCAGGGCTGCGGGTTCGTGAACGACATCGTCAGCGGCGTCGCCTCGGGACCCGGCAACACCATCGAAGTGAACCTCGCCCCGCGCCCGGTCGGCTGAGCGCCCGGACGTAGCGGAACCGGCCCCGTCGCTGCCAGCGGCGGGGCCGGTTCCATTCCCTCAGCCGGGGGAACCGAACGCGCACACCTTGATCGGGGTGGCGTTCCCCGGATCGAGCGCGTTGCGGACCAGGTGCCAGACGTTGAGGTCGTACGCCTCGCCGATGTGCCCGACCGGGTCGAGCGGGCAGGAGTCCTGGACGTACCGGTTCTCGACGCCCGGCTCGCGCACGAACGAGGTTTCCGGTGGCGTCACGATTTCGTCGAAGCGCGAGGTGATGATCGTGTACGCCACGCCGGGCTGTGCGATCGGGCCGGTGGTGAGCGCGGTGACCGCGGGCCCGCCGGGGAACTCGTCGGAGAGCACCGGGATGCCGAGCGCCTTCGCGATCGTGTCCAATGTGGACCGTCCGCCCGGAAGCAGCTTGTCGGCGAGCTTCACCAGCCCCGCCGCGTCGGTGCCGTGGGTCGGCGGCGCGATCGCCACCACGCGCTTGATGTGGTCGGAGATGCCGTGCATCTTCGTGACGTACAGGGACTGCAGGCCGCCTTCGGAATGCCCGACGATGTCGACCTTCGCCGCCCCGGTCTTCGCGCGCACCCGCTCGATGTAGTCCTTGATCTCCAGCGACGACTGCGCGACCGGCTTCAGCCCGCCGACGAGCGGGAAGCCGGGGTAGGCGCCGTAGGTCAGCGAGAACGTGCAGTAGCCCCGCGCCGCGAGATCGGCCTGCAGGAAGTTGATGTCCTCGTAGTACGTCGCGAACGTGCCGTGCAGCAGCACCACGGGCTCGGGATGCGCCGCGCTCGGGCGGCACGAGAAGTCGTTGTTGCCGCCGCCCGCCGCCTGCGCGGGCGCGGCCGGGAACAGCGCCGCCCCGACCACCAGCGCCGCGAGAAGCGTGCCGAACCGCCGCCGTGTTCGCGCCATTGCGAACCCCTTCCGCTCGGGTTTCGCCAAGCATGCGCCCGCCTGCCCCCGTTGTCTGCTGGCAACGGGCGCAAAGATTTTATTCACCCGTTTGTGCAAAGTGACAACCAGGCCGATAATGCCGGGATGACGGAAGCAGCGGCACTGCTGCCGAGGGCGCGCGAGCTGGCCACCGCGATGATGGCCAGGTGCGTCGCCGAAATCCCGGCGTACCAGCGCCTCCCGGCGAGCGTCCTCGAAGGCGATCTCGTGGCCAACGCGGCGGCGGTGGTCGAACTGGTCCTCACCACGATCGACGAGGACCGGTCACCCACCGAGGACGAACTGGCGATCGCGGTCACCTGGGGTGCCGAACGCGCCCGCGACGGGCTCCCGCTCGACGCGGTACTGCAGATCTACCCGCTCGGCGCGCAGGAGGCGTGGCGCCTCGTGGCGGGCGAGGGCACCGTCCGGCTGGCCGATCGCCTGTTCGGGTTCCTCGCCGAGGTCATGCCGAGGGTCGCCGCGGCCTACCTGCGCGAACGCGAGGACATCGACTGGGAACGGCGCGAACACCGCCAGAACCTCGCGGGCAACCTGCTCGCCGGGCGCCCGGCGCACCGTGCCGCGGAACGGGGCGGGCAGACGCTGGCCGAGGCGTACGACGTCGTCGTGATCCGGGTCCCCGTACCGCGCTCCGGCTCCGGAACCCGTGCCACCACTGATCTTTTCCGCGCCGTACGGTCCGAATTGGACACTCGTCGCGAGGTGCTCACCACGTTCGAAGGCGACAGCGGCGTCCTGCTGGTGCCCGCTGGCCCGGTTCGCGCGGCGGAGGAACTGGTCGCGCGCATCGACGCGGCGTCGCACGAGCGGTGCACGGCCGCGGTCGCCGCCGCGCCCGCGCACGCCGACATCCCCGGCGCGCACGCCGAAGCCGCCGAGGTGCTCGCGCTCGCCGAACGCCTCGGCAGGCCGCCGAAGCTGTACCGGCTCGCCGATCTCGCCATCGAGTACCAGCTCGCCAAGCCGAGCCCGGCCCGTACCGCGCTCGCCGCGCTGCTCGACCCGCTCGAACCGCATCCGCACCTGATCGACGCGCTGCGCGCGTTCGTCGCCACCGGGTACCACCGCGGCGAGGCGGCCGCGGCGCTCACCATCCACCGCAACACGCTCACCTACCGGCTCGGGCGCGTGCACCTCATCACCGGCTACGACGCCACCCGCCCCGCCGACGCGCGCCAGCTCGCGGCCGCGATGACGGCGTACGACATCGAAGCGCACGAATCCGGCAAACACCGCTGACCCTTGTCATGGTGCACAGGATCAGAAGAGGAGACCGGCCGCCCTGGCTTCGGCGGTGAGCTGGTCGCGGTGGCCGGGGTGCGCGATCGCGATGAGCGCCTCCGCGCGGCGGGCCAGGCTCCGGCCACGCAGCTCGGCGACCCCGTACTCGGTCACGACGTGGTCCACGGTGTTCTTCAGCGTGGTGACCACGCTGCCCGCGGTGAGCCTGGTGTTGATCCTGCTCTGCCCTTCGCGCGTGGTCGCGTGCAGCACGAGGAACGCCTTGCCGCCCGCCGAGTACATCGCCCCGCGCGCGAAATCGGCCTGCCCACCCGACGACGACCAGTACCGCCCCGCGATGGTTTCGCTCGCGGCCTGGCCCATCAGGTCGACCTCGCTCGTCGCGTTGATCGACACGAAGTTCGGCTCCCGCGCGACCACGCGCGGGTCGTTCACCCAGTCGACCGGCTCCATGGTCACCGAGGTGTTGTCGTGCAACCAGTCGAACAGCCGCCTCGTGCCGATGGCGAACGTCGCGACGTGCTTGTTGCGCTGCTGCCGCTTCCGCGTGCCGGTCAGCGCGCCACTGGCGACAAGATCGAGCACACCGTCCGAAATGGCCTCGGTGTGCAGGCCGAGGTGGCGGTGCCCGCGCAGCTCGGACAGCAGCGCGTTCGGGATCCGGCCGACGCCGATCTGGAGGCAGTCACCGTCGGAGATCCGTTCGGCGACCAGTCCGGCGATGCGGCGGTCGCGGTCGTCGGGGGTCGCGGGCGGCACCTCGTGCAGCGGGCGGTCGGCGCGGCACCAGCCCGCGAGCTGGCTGATGTGCAACTGGTTGTGCCCGAACGTCCTCGGCATGTGCTCGTTGACTTCGAGGAAGAACGGCACCTCGCCGATGAACGCCGCGGTGTAGTCCGCGTTGGTGCCGAGGCTGAAGTAGCCGTGTTCGTCGGGTGGGCTCGCGGCGGCCAGCACGATGCTCAGCTTCGTCGACTTCCTCAGCAGCAGCGGCATTTCGCTGAAGTGGTTCGGCACCAGATCGCAGGTGCCCGCCCAGAACGCCTCGCGCGATCCGGCGCCGAGGAAGTAGTCGACGTGCTCGAGCCGCCCGGGGAAGGCGCCGTCGATGTAGCGGCGCTTCCGGTACGGGTCCATCCGGTGGATGTGCACGCCGTCGAGCTGGTCCGCGTGCTCTTCGAGCGCGTCCAGCAGGGTGACCGGCTCGCCGAGCATCAGCGGCACGATCACGTCCGCGCCGGGCGGGATGTGCGCGAGCACGTCCTCGGGGGCGTTCGGTGCGGTCAACGACGGTTCACCGGCCAGCACGCGGTCCTCCTCGAGATCTCCTGCCCGCACTCTGCCCGTTCCGGGACGCGTTCGTGAACACGGGTGCCCCCGGTCGTGACCAGGGGCACCCGTGCGGGCGGGATCAGTTGAAGGGGTCGAGGGTGAGGTAGCCCTGCTGCGGGTTCCCGTCGTTGACGAGCGACTCGTGGTTGCCGACGTCGTCGAACGCGAACGCGTACGCCCTGCCGTCGGCCATCCGCTCGTGGATCTTCTTCGCGTACTGGTTGCTCACCGCGTCCTGGTAGAAGTTCGCCGCGCTGGTGTCCGGCTGGTTCGGGTTCGCCAGGAGGGTGGCCCGGTTGTAGCCGGCGCACAGCGTGCGCGAGATCGGCCCGCGCACCAGGTCGTTCGGCGCGTCGAGCAGCTTGTAGCAGCCGAAGACGCTGTCGGAGTCCGGTTTCTGGAAGCTCGTGACGACCGCGCCCGAGGTGTTCGTGAAGTTCATGACCGAGCCGGACACGCGGCCGAAGTACTTCGTGCCCGGCTGGTCCGCGAACGGTGTCACGGTGAGCGTGGAGTTCGCGTACTTCGCCCACACCCTGTCCACGTAGTCGTTCAGCACCGACGCGGGCAGCCCGCCGGCCTCGATCCCGTGCCCCGGCGCGAGCGCGCGCAGGACCGTCCCGTCCTTTCTGGTCTGGACCAGGTTGCCCCAGCCGCCAGCCTGTCCCCGCAACGAGCTGTAGAAGCCGTTGTACCCGCCCGGTTTCAGGTGCCCGGTGGTCTTCGTCGCGCCGCTCGCGGGCCGGATGCCGACCGCGTACGGTGCGGAGAACATGTCCACCTGCGTGCTGTTGAGCCAGAGCCCGGAGCCGTTGAGGGTGTATTCGGACCAGTTGAACAGGATGTCGCGGTTCGGGTCGCTCGGGTTCTGCACCGCGGGCTGCACGAGCCCGCCGGTGGTGAGCTTGAAGACGAGCTTCTGGCCGTAGGAGAAGTAGACCCGGCCGGAGAACTGGGGGATCCGGATCGTCTTGGACTGCCCGTTCGCGGGGCCGGGGATCGACGCGTCCGGCGCGGGTGCCGGCGGATTGCCACCGGCGGGCCACGCGTGGAACGCGCCGTTTTCGTCGGCCCAGCCCTGCTGCCCGGTGGACAGCAGGGTGCCGAGGTTGTAGACGTACACCGGGTCGGCTCGCCCGGAATTGTTGGTGATCTCCAGCGGGATCGTGGCGGGTACCGCCGCTTCGGCGGGAGCGGCGGCGAGTCCCGTCACGACGGTCGCGGTGGCCAGAAGTGACAGGAGCATTCTTCTTTTGTTGCCGGACACGCATTCCTCCTCGGAATGATCAGGACCGGCGCGGCTTTTCCAGGATTGCGGCGTGCTCGGCGGGTGTCAATTTCGGTTACCCGAATGCCGCAGTATCGGGGAAGAACGGGCAGTACCAGTCGGCGCCGTGGTTCACCGCGGGCCGTGATCGCCCGCGCCGGGCACGACGGGACGCGGTCGACGATCCGGCCACCTGAGCCCGGCCCCGGACACGGCTTTCCCCCTTCGGGCCCGGCCCCCGTGGCGAGCACTGTCACCAGACCGTATATCCGCCGTCCACCACCAGGTCGGAACCGGTGAAGTAGCTGCTGGCGCCGGAGGCGAGGAACACCGCCGCCGGCGCGATCTCGCTCGGCTCGGCGACCCTGCCCATCGGCGTCGACTCGAGCCAGGTCTTCTTCCAGTCTTCGTTCGACATGCCCTGCTTCGTCAGCTCAGTGCCGACGTAGCCGGGCGAAATGGAGTTCACCCGCACCCCGCCGCGCGCCCATTCGGCCGCGAGCGACTTCGTCAGGTGGATCACGCCCGCCTTGGACGCGTTGTAGGAGGCCTGCGGCTGCGGGTGGTTCGCGATGTGCCCGCTCATGCTGCCGATGTTGACGATGCTGCCGCCGCTGTCCTGCGCGAGCATGCGCTTGGCGGCGGCCCGGCAGCCGAAGAACACCCCGTCGAGGTTGATCGACAGCACCCGTCGCCACTCTTCGTCGGTGGTGTCCACGGCCGGCTTGTTGATGACCGTGCCCGCGTTGTTGACGTGCACGTCGAGCGAGCCAAGCTCGGCGGCGACATGCGCCACCGCGGCGTCGAGCGACGCGCTGTCGGTGACGTCCAGCCGCACGAAGCCCGCACCGAGTTCGGCCGCCGTCGCGGTACCGGTCTCCTCGTCTCGGTCGCCGATGACGACGTTCGCGCCCGCCTCCAGGAAGGCGGCGACGATGGCCTTGCCGATCCCCCTCGCCCCGCCGGTGACCAGTGCGTTCTTCCCGTTCAGTTCGAACCCGGGCATGCCGTGGGCCCCCTTTCCGCCGTGCTCGTCGCCCTCCAGCCTGCGGAAGGCCGCCCGCCCGCGCAACGTGGCCACCACGAGCCGCCGCCACGCGTTACCGTGGGTGCATGCCTGAGCCGATCCTGATCTCGATTTCCGCCGCACTGGCCGCCAAGGCGGCCACCGGGCTCTACGACCTGGTGAAGCGCAAGTTCGCGAAGGACCCCGAGGCCACCGCCGCGCTCACCGCGGCGACCGAGACCCCCGAAGCGCCCGAGCCGATCGCGGCGCTGGCGCAGCGGCTGGAGATCGCCGAGGCCGCCGATCCTTCCTTCGCCGAAGAGCTGCGGGCGGAATGGGAGAAGGCGTCCGTCGCGCAGCACGCCGAGAGCGGCGGCGTCGCCAACCAGGTCACCGGGAATGTGACCGGAAAGGTACTGCAGGCGCGCGACATCCACGGGAATGTGACCTTCTGATCTTGTAGCATCGCCGTTCGTGTCCGGCCCGCTCGCGCCCCGATGGCGCACCGTCACCAGCAGCCGGGCCGTACTGGCGGTGGTGCACAACGTGACCGCCGCCACGCGCCTGTTCGACGTGCTCCCCGTGTTCGTGGACGATCCCCGCGTCGAAGTGACGTTCACCTGCCCGAGATCGAGCGCGTTCACCGCGGGTATCGACGACTACCTTGCCCGGCAAGGGATCCGGCTCATGCCGTGGAGCGAAGCCGTGCGGTATCCGTTCGGCCTCGCCGTGTCCGCCAGCTACGGCGGCGACCTGCACGACCTGCGGGCTCCCTTACTGGTCGTTCCCCACGGAATGGGATACAATAAGTTTCTAGAAATCAGAAATCAGAAATCAGAAATCAGAAATCAGAAATCAGAAATCAGAAATCAGTGTTCGGTTTGTCGTCCCCGTGGATCATGCACGAGGGCGAGGTGGTTCCCGCGCATATCGTGCTGTCGCACGGTGAACAGCTCGACCGGCTCCGGCTCGCCGTGCCCGAAGCGGCCGAGTTCGCCGTGGTGGCCGGGGATCCGAGCCTGGACAGGCTCATCGCGAGCAAACCACTCCGCGAAACCTACCGGCAGGGCTTCGGACTCACGAGCGCGCAACGGCTCGTGCTCGTGTCGTCCACCTGGGGCGAAAACTCCTTGTACGGCACCGATCCCGAGCTGATCCGCAGGCTGGCGCACGCGCTCCCGATCGACTCCTACCGGATCGCGGTCGCACTGCACCCGAATGTCCACGAAGGACACTCGCGCTGGCAGGTCGCCCGCTGGCTGAACGCCTGCACCAGGGCGGGCGTGCTGGTGCTGCCGCACGAAGACCTGTGGCGGCAGGCGATCCTCGCCTCGGACGTGGTGCTCGGCGACCACGGCTCGGTCACGTTCTACGCCGCCGCCGCGGGAAAGCCGGTGCTGCTCGCCGCCGCACCGCACGCCGATCTCGATCCGCGGTCACCGGTGCACCAGCTCGTGACGACCGCGCCGCGGTTCGACCCCGCGGCCGACGCCGGGCAGCAGTTCGACCGGGCCGTGGCCGGGCACGACCCCGCCCGGTACCTGCCGATCACCGAACTCGCCACCGACCTGCCCGGCAAGGCGGCCACCGCGCTGCGGGAACTCTGCTACCGCGCGCTCGATCTGGCACCGCCCGCGCATCCCGCACCGTTGCACGTCCTCCCGGTGCCGGAGCTGCCGATTCCGCTGCCACGAGCGCAGCTCACCCGCGCCGAAGCCGTGCGCCGCACGGAGAAGGCACTCGTCGTCCGTATCGCACGGCACGCCGTGGACACCCTCTACGACCCGACGTGGTCCGCGGAGCCCGCCCAGCTCGTGGTGCACGTCGGCGAACCGGACGCGACGCTGCTCGAACTCGCCGACGTCGTGGTGCACGACAACCCGCGCGACGCGGGACGGTGGCTCACCGAAACCCTGCACGCGCTGCCGGGCTGCACGATCGCCGCCGCCGGGCTACCGGACGGGTCGTGGCTGGCGGGCGACACCACCGCACTGGTCAAGATCACCGCCGTGCAAGGAGATCCGCACGCGCTGGCCTCCGTGGTCGGCGAACTGCGCACCGAGCCCGGCGCGCCGTTTCCGGACGAGGTCACCGTGACCACCGACTCCGGCGCGACCGTGGCGAGCGCCCGGTTCACCCGGCTGCGCTGAGCCGGCTGAGGACAGCGCGCGCCTCGGCCGTGAATCCCCTCAGCCGCCAGATTTCGAGCGCCCTCTCCCACTTCTGACGAGCAGCGGCCCCGTCGGCGAGCTTGGCCAGCTCTTCCCACGCGCGAGCGTGTTCCCGGTGCTGCTTGGCGGCCCCGGCCTCCCGGACGACGGCGTTCAGCAGGTCCTCCGCGACCGCCCGGTCCCCGCGCTCGCCGAGCTTGATGCCGCGCCACAGGTCGACCTTGCGCAGGTTCGCCGCATCGCCCGCGAACTCGGCCCGCGCCTCATCGAGCAGCGGCAGCGCGATTTCGGGCGGGGAAGCCTTGGCCAGGTGGAACTTCGCCATCGCGATCCGCCGCCCGGCACCGATCCGCTCCGCCAGCACCAGGTTCCGATCGAGCAGTTCCCCTGCCTCGGCGAACCGTTCTTCGTCGATCCTGATCAGGCCGATCGATTCCAGTACGGTCGCCTGCGCCGCGAGCGACCCGGCTCGCTCGGCCGCTTCCCCCGCCTCGCCGAACACTTCGATCGCCCGCGCCCAGTTCCGCAACTGCCGATGACCGAACCCGAGCTGCGTTCCCAGCACCGCGCGCGCGAGGTCCGCGAGGTCCGCGAGGTCCGCGAGGTCCGCGAGGTCCGCGAGGTCGCTGTCCCAGGCACCAGCGGCTTCGACGCCGACGCCGTTCACCGCGACCATCTCGGCCGGGAACTCGCCGGTCTCGTGCACCGGCCACAATGCCAGGCACAGCTGGACGACCCATTCCGGGTCCTCGGCGGCGGCGGCCGCGGCGGCGAGGTTGCCCCGTTCGACCTCCAGCCAGCGCAGCGCTTCGTCCTTCGGCACCGGCGCGAACCGGCCCAGCGAGGGCCACAGCTCTTCGACCCAGCCCCGGCGGGGCTTCACCGCCTCGGCACACGCCAGTCCGCGAATCCGGTAGTGGGTGAGCAGGGCCCCGGTCAGCAGCGGGCCGTCCGCCGCCGCCGCTTTCGCCGCCGCGTGCTCGGCGATCAGGCCGCCGAGCCGGTATCGCTCGTCGTCCTCTTCCTGCACCAGGCTCGCCCGCACCAACTCGCGCATCGGCGCGGTGAGGTCGTCCACGGACACGTCCAGCGCGGCGGCGAGCGCGGCCACCCCGGCCGGGTCGGCACCGGGATGCGCCCCGATCGCGCGATAGCACCGCTGTGCCAGCGGTTCGAGCCGTTCGTAGGCGGTGTCGAACATCGCGGCCAGCGACAGCTCGGCAAGCGGCCCCTTCCGCTCGAGCTGGCGAACCAGCCGAGAGACCGGCCAGTCGAACTCGTCGATCAGCGCGACGGCGACGTTCAGCGCGGTCGCCGATCCGCCGCAGAACCGGACCAGCCCGGTGACCGCGTCCGGCTCGGCCGCGACCTTCTCCGGCTCCAGCGCCCGCTCCAGCAGTGAACGGGCGGCTTCTTCGGAAAGCGGCTCCAGGCGCACGTGTTTCGCGGAATGCCGCGCCTGGAGCTTGGTCAGGCTCCCGACCTGCACGACGAGCGCCGCCGAACCGGGCCCGGTGGGCAGCAGCGGTTCGGCCTCCGCCGAGCGGAGCGCGTCGTCGATGATCACCGCCAGCCGCTTCCGGCTGCTCCAGGTCCGCCACATCGCCGCCCGGCCGTCCACACTGGACGGAATATCGCCGCGGCCGAAACCGACGGCGGTCAACATGTCCGCCAGCGCCGAATTCGCCGAACCCGCGCCGCCGAGCCTCGTGTAGAAGAGACCGTCCGGATAGGAATTCCGGTGCCGGTGGCACCATTCGGTGGCGAGCGCCGTCCGCCCGCTGCCCGGCGCGCCCCCGATCAACGCGGTGCGCGGCCCGCCTTCCGCGTTCTCCGGCCGCAGGATCGTCTCCAGCCGCGTCAGCTGGCGCTCGTTGTTGACGTAGTGCACCGCCTTGGCGCCGAGCTGGTTCGGTGTTCGCGGCTCTTCCGGGCGCGCGCCGAGGTAGACGTCGCCGTAGATCTTCCCGGCCTGGAGCACGGACCCGGCTTCGCCGCTGAACTCGTTGTGGATTCCCTCGGCCACGAACTCTCCCCCACCGAAGCAATTTCCGGACGGGTCCGACCCTACCGCGAGGCGGTGACAATGTGCATCGGGTTCCTCGCGCTCAGTTCTCCCCGCGCACCTGTGCGATGCTGACCGGCCATGGACGACGGTGGCGCGCGGATCGCGGAGAAGCTGGCGTCGAGCGTGCTCCAGCGCGTCCCGGCGCTGACCGACGCGCTCGTGCGCGTCATCGAGCAGCAGAACCCCGGCTACCGCCGGATGAACGTGGTGCCGGACGAGGACCTGTGGCGTTCCTGCCACGACAACCTGACGCGCGTGCTGCAGTTGCTGGCGGGTCTCGACCGCGCGGAAGACGACGGCGAAGGTCCCGATTTCCACGACGCGGCGGACGCGACGGGGCAGCGGCGCGCGCGCCAGCGGCTGCCGCTCGACGACCTGCTGCGCTCGTTCCGCCTCGGCGGGCGGCTCGTGTGGCAGGCGCTGATCGAGCAGGCGCGGCTCGAAGGCACCGAGGCGGAAGCGCTGGTGGAGGTCGCGACGCGGGTGTGGGAGGTGATCGACGCGCTGTCGGCACAGGTCGCGGCGGCCTACCACGCGGCGGAGCGGCAGCTCGTGCGCGCGGACGAGCAGCGGCGGGCGACGTTGTGGGAAGGGTTGTTGCAGGGCAGGGCGAAGGACGCCGCGTTCGCCTACGAAGCGGCCCGGATCGTGCGGCTGCCGGTGGACGGCCCGTTCGTCGTGGTGTCGGCCGGCGACCGGAACGTCACCGACGGCCTGACCGAAGCACTCGGCGAACGGCTCGACGCGGCGGGCATCCGGTCGGCGTGGCAGGCGCGGTCCGACACGCTCGTCGGCCTGCTCGCCCTGCCCGCGTCGACGCCGACATCGACGGCCGAAGCGGTGGCCGTGCTGCGCGAACTGCTGGACGTGCCGGTCGGCATCTCGCTCGTCGTGTCGGGCCTCGCCGAGGTCGACCTCGGCTTCCGGCAAGCCACGCTCGCCAGGCGCACGGTGCCACCCGCGCACAGCGGAGCCGCCGGGCTCGCGAGCCTTTCGGACCGGCTGCCGGAGGCCCTGCTGCTGAGTTCGCCGGAGCTGACCGAGCCGCTCGTCCAGCGCTGGCTCGGCCCGCTGCTCGACCTGCCGGTGCGGGACCGGCGGCTGTACCTGCACACGCTGCGGACCTGGACGGAGACCGCGGGCTCGACGACGAGGACGGCCGAGGCGCTGCACTGCCACCGCAACACCGTGATCAACCGGATCCGGCGGCTGGAAGACCTGCTGGGGCACTCCCTGAGCGGCGACGACCTGCCCGTAGAGCTGGCGCTCGCCCTTCGCGCGCTGCCGTTCTACCCGCTCTCCTGACGCCCCTTCTTTTACGACGCATTGTGCACTCCGCACAACGGGGTTAGCCCAAACGTAGGCACCGTGGTCGTAGCTTTGGGGTAGTGACCTGTGTAACACTCCGGCCCGGAAAGGGGCGCACTCGCCGTGACGGATCGGTGACGCGCCCACCGGTCCCGAACCCACCACGGTCAGCCCCGCCACGCTCTGGAGACAGCGCCGTTTCGAGAGGACCCTTTGATGGTCGAGCACCACCGTGCGCCCGAACTGCAGGCGCCCACACCCCCCGAAGCCGAACCGGACGGGATGGGCCGCCGCCGCTTCCTCGGCTTCCTCGTCGCCGCCCCCACGCTCGCCGTCGCCGCCCAGGTCGGCGGCGCCGCGATCGACGCGCCGGCCGCCGACGCCGCGATCCCGTCGCTGCCGCAGCCCGCGGACCTCTTCGACCTCGGCGATCTGCAGAACCTGGCCGCGGCGCCCACCTCCGGCCTGATCTCGGTGCAGGTCAACGCGGACGGCACGGCCGCCTTCGCGCTGCCGAGGGCCGAGGTCGGCCAGGGCATGACCACCGCGGCCGCGATGATGATCGCCGAGGAAATGGACCTGCCACTGGAAAAGGTCACGGTCACCCTCGCCGACGCGCGGCCGGAGCTGCTGATGAACCAGCTCACCGGCGGGTCGAACTCGGTGCGCAGCATGTACACCGCGATCAGGACGGTGGCGGCGATCGCGCGCGAGCGGATGCTGGCCACCGCCGCGTCGCAGTGGGGCGTGCCCGTCGCGCAGCTCCGCGTCGACAACGGTGTCATCTCGCACCAGAACGGCAAGCGCGCGGGTTACGGCTCGCTCGCGCGCGCGGCGGCGGCCTCGCGGACGACCACGGTCACCGCGAAGCTGAAGGACCGCGGTCAGTTCAAGGTCCTCGGCACCCCGCGCAACCGGATCGACGCGCTGGAGGCGGTGACCGGCCGCAAGCAGTTCACGCTCGACCTCGACGTCCCGGACGCGAAGCCGACCATGGTCGCGCGCCCGCCGACGATCAACGGCACGCCGAAGGCCGTGCTGAACGCGGCCGAGGTCAAGGCGATGCCCGGCGTCACCGACATCGCGCCGATCACCTTCGGGGTCGCGGTGCGGGCGGAGACCTTCGGCCAGTGCATCGACGCGATCCGCGCGCTGAAGGTGACCTGGGGCAAGGGCACGGTCGACGGCGAGTCCGACGAAACCGTGTACAAGAAGCTCAAGGCGGCGACGCTGCCGATGGTGGTCCCCGGGCTGCTGACGAAGTCGATCGACGCCGAGTTCACCTTCGCCTTCGCCAGCAACAGCCCGCTGGAGACCGGCAGCGCGATCGCCGACGTGCGCGAGGACCGCGCGGAGATCTGGTCGTGCCTGAAGGTGCCGATCGTGGCGCAGGAGGAGATCGCGGCGAAGATCGGGCTGCCGCAGGGCGCGGTGAAGGTGCACGTGACCCAGGGCGGCGGCTCGTTCGGGCGGCACCTGTTCCACGACGCGGCGCTGGAAGCGGCCGAGGCGTCGAAGAAGATGGGCAAGCCGGTCAAGCTGATGTGGTCGCGCACCGACGACTTCCGGCAGGGCCGCGCGCACCCGATGTCGGTGTCGCGGGTCCGCGCCACCCACGCGCTGGGCAACGTGGTCAGCTTCGAGCAGCGGCACACCAGCGTGCAGACGGAGTTCAGCCACGGCCTCGGCGAGATGATCACCTCGACGGCCGCGAAGCTGCCGATCGCGGGGAACCTCACCTTCGCCGAGTCGATCTTCGAGCTGAGCCAGTCCTCGCCGTACAACTTCGGCGTCACCACGCAGCTCCTCAACGAGATCCCGTTGAAGTTCAACACCGGCAGCATGCGCAACATCTACTCGCCGAACGTGGTGACCGCGCAGGAACTCGTGGTGGATCAGCTCGCCGCGCAAATGAAGAAGGACCCGGTGCAGTTCCGCCGCGAGTTCCTCAAGGACGAACGGCTGCGCGCCACATTGGAGCGGGCGGTGCAGGTCGGCGAATGGGGCAGGAAGCTCCCGGCCGGGATGGCGCAGGGGATCGCGCTGCACTCGGAGTACCGGGGCGCGGTGGCGGTGCTGATCGAGATCGACTGCCGCCCGGAAACGGTCAACCGCAAGGTCGAAGAGGGCGTCACCGGGCCGAGGGTGACCAAGGCGCTGGTCGTGATCGACCCCGGGTTCGCGATCAACCCGCGCGGGCTGGAGGCGCAGATGATCGGCGGCCTCAACGACGGCATCGCGACGTGTCTCACGTCGAGCCTGCACATCAAGGACGGTATGCCGCTGGAAGGCAGCTGGGACAACTACTTCTACACCAGGGAGTGGAACACGCCGCTGGAGACGAAGGTCGTGATCATGCCCGACACGTCGTCGAACCCGTGCGGCGCGGGCGAACTCGCGGTGGCGCCCGCGTTCGCGGCCACCGCCTGCGCCTACGCGCGCGCGGTCGGGAAGATGCCGACCACCTTCCCGATCAACCACGGCACGATCAGCTTCGAGCCGATCCCGCTGTCGCCTTCGACCCCCGCCTCGCCCACCGACGGCCTCGACCACGCTTTCTAGGAGTTCCTGTGCCACAACACACTTTCAAGTTGAACGGCAAACAGATCACAGTGGACGCCGAGGACAGCGAGCGTTTGCTGTGGGTGCTGCGCGATCTGCTCGGCGTGAAGGGGCCGAAGTACGGCTGCGGGCTCGACGTCTGCAAGGCGTGCACGAGCCACATCAACGGCAAGGCCTTCAACCCGTGCTCGGTGCCGGTGTCGAAGATCAAGCCGAGCGACGAGATCACCACGATCGAGGGCCTGCCCGCGACCGTCGGCAAGGACCTGCACCCCATGCAGGAGGCGTGGCTGGAGCTGGACGTCGCCCAGTGCGGGTACTGCCAGCCCGGCCAGATCATGGCCGCGGTCGCGAAGGTCCGGCAGGCGAGGGCGGCCGGGCACGAGATCGGCGACGACGATCTCGACGAGATCCGCAACATCTGCCGGTGCGGCACCTACGCCCGCATCCGCGAGGCCGTCAAACAGGGCGCGAAGGACATGTGACTTCGCTGAAGATCGGCTGAAGAACCCGGCGGCGCGCTTTCCGCCGCGTTCCGCGATCGCCACCATCGGGTGTCATGGCGGCAATCACGGAACGCGGCGCCGTCCGGCGGCTGCACGACCGGTTCGGCTTCGGGCCGAGACCGGGCGAGCTCGACCGCGGGTTCGCCGAAACGCTGACCGGCCTGCTCACTCCCGGCACCGACGGCGGCACTCCGCCGCCACAGCTCGGCCCGCCGCCGGACCGCCCTGGCAAGAAGAACGGCGACGAGGCGGCGAAGAAGCAGGCCGCGGCAAAGCTGAAAGCGCAGGAGGCGCAGGCGGCGCGGTGGTGGCTGGACCGGATGGCCACGGCCGATCACCCTTCCGTCGAACGCCTGACCTGGTTCTGGCACGGACATTTCGCGACCAGCGAGCAGAAGGTGCGCAGCCCGGAGCTGATGCTCGCGCAGAACCAGACCCAGCGCTCGCTCGGGATGGGCAGCTTCACCGAGCTGGCGCGCGCGATGATCGTCGATCCGGCATTGCTGCTGTGGCTGGACGGAAACAAGAACAGGGCGGGCTCGCCGAACGAGAACCTGGCGCGCGAGTTCATGGAGCTGTTCGCACTCGGCGTCGGGCACTACACCGAGGACGACGTGCGGGAGGCGGCCCGCGCGCTGACCGGCTGGTCCGCGGACCGCGATGTCACGACGGCGAAACTGGTCACGAAACGCCATGACACCGCGTCGAAACACATACTCGGCCGCGACGGCGACTTCACCGCACAGTCCTTTGTGGACCTCGTGCTGGGCAGGCCGGAGTCGGCGCCGTTCGTGGTCGGCCGGATCTGGTTCCGCCTGGTGTCTTCCTCGCCGCCGCCCGCCGACGTCCTGAACCGGCTCGTCGCGGCCTACGGCGCCAAGCGGGACATCACGGCCGTGCTCAAGGCGATCGCCGCGGAACCCGCGTTCCGGGATCAGGCTTTGGCACTGGTGAAACAACCGGTGGAATGGCTCGCCGGTCTCCTGCGCGCACTCGGCGTCCGGCCTGGTTCGCTCGACGACAAGGAGCTTTTCGCCGGGTTGCGCGGGATGGGCCAAGTGCCGTTCCAGCCGCCCAGCGTCGGTGGCTGGGCCGCGGGCGGCGCGTGGCTGACTACTTCGGCGGGGGCGGCGCGGCTGCGGCTCGCCCGGCTCGTCGCCGGACATGCGAAGCCCGACGCCGTCGCGAACGCGCGCGACCGGGTGGCCGCGGTCGGCGACCTGCTCGGTGTGGACGCCTGGTCGGAGCGGACGAAGAACGCGCTCGCCGGTGTCACCGGGACCGTGCCGGACCTGATCGCGGTGGCGGCGTGCGCCCCCGAATACGCAGTGAGCGGGTGAGGGACATGACCAAGCTGACCCGGCGGCGATTCCTCGCCGCGAGCGGCGTGACCGCGGCGGGCGCGCTCGCGGCCGGCGCGACCCAGGTCGACTGGACGAGCCTGATGACGGCCGCCGCGCAAACGCCGCTGGACCCGAAGGACGGCGTGCTCGTGGTCGTCACGCTCTACGGCGGGAACGACGGGCTCAACACCGTCGTCCCGGCGGGTGACAACGCCTACCAGGACGCGCGGCCCGAACTCGCGTACCGGGCGGACGAGGTGCTCGATCTCGGCGAGGGGCTCGGCCTCAACCCCGGGCTGAAGGGGCTCAAGGGCCTGTGGGACGACAAGGCCCTTGCCATCGTGCGCGGCGCCGGGTACCCCGGCCCGGACCACAGCCACTTCCGCTCGATGGCGATCTGGCAGACCGCGTCGCCGGAGACCTCGGTCCCGACCGGCTGGCTCGGCCGGTGGCTCGACAGCACGGGCGACGACCCGCTGCGCGCGATGTCCGTCGAGCCCGTGCTGCCGCCACTGCTCGCCGGTGCGGGGACCGCGGCCGCGTCGTTGCCGGTCGGCGGCCTGGCGCTGCCGAAGGGCGCGCTCGGGAAGTCCTTCGAAGGACTGGGTGCCGCGCAACCGGGCGAGGGTTTCTGGCAGGCGAAGGCCGCGAAGTCCGTCGGGGACCTGCACAACGCGGCGCGGGTGCTCGGCGGCCCCGCGCACGGCCAGGAAAAGAAGCAGGGCAAGGGAAAGCTGACCGCGCAGCTCGACGTGGTCGCGAACCTGATCGAAGCGGGTGTGCCGACTCGCGCGTATTCGGTGTCACTCGGCGGTTTCGACACGCACGCCGACGAGCGCGGCACGCAGCAGCGGCTGCTGACCGAACTGGACGGCGCGCTGACCCCGTTCGCGCGCAGGCTGGCGAGCACCGATCGCGGCAGGCAGGCCGTGGTGCTGGTGTACTCGGAGTTCGGCAGGCGGGTGCGCGCCAACGCGAGCCAGGGCACCGATCACGGCACGGCGGGCCCGATGTTCGTACTGGGCAACGGTGTGCGGGGCGGGTTCCACGGCGAAGAGCCGAGCCTCACCGATCTCGCCGAAGGAGATCTCAAGCAGACCGTCGACTTCCGCGACGTGTACGCGAGCATGCTGGAAGGCGTGCTGGGCACCCCGGCGGACCGCGTGCTGCCCGGTCACTCCGGGCGGCTCGACGGGCTGCTGCTCCCTGCTTGAGAGTCCGGCTTGGACAGTCCATACAGGATGAAGGAAGCACCGCCGGAGCGCTCGTAGCGGAGATCGCCGCCGTGCGCGCGGGCGAACCCGCGCGCGATCGTGAGGCCGAGCCCGGCCCCGCTTTGGCCGCGGGCGTCGTCGAGGCGCACCAGCCGGTCGAAGATCCGTTCGACGTCTTCGGCAGGCACACCCGGCCCGGTGTCGGACACGGTCACACCGGACTCGGTCACGGTGAGGCTCAGCGTGCCCCGTCCCGCCATCGCGCGCACGGCGTTGTCCACGAGATTCGTCAATACCTGGGTGAGCCGATCGGAATCGCCGAGGACGACGGTGTCCGGTCCCGAGACCTCGACGGTGAGTTCGGGCGCGAGCAGGCGCGCCCGATCCGCCTGCGCCCGCGCCAGTGCGAGCAGCGCGACGGGCTCGGGCTCCAGCCGCACCCCGGCGTCGAGGTGGGCGAGGTCGAGCAGATCGCTCACCAGCTTGCCCGCCCGCTGGGACTCCCGTGCCAGCAACAGGTGCAGCCGCTCGGTGAGCGCGGGATCCGCGTCCGGTCCCTGCTGGAGCACCGCTTCGGCGGCGGCCTGCACGCCCGCGATCGGGGTGCGCAGCTCATGCGCGGCGTCCGCGACGAACCGGCGCGTCCGCTCCTCCGAAGCGCGCGCCGCCCGTTCCGCGCCCTCCAGCGCGTCGAGTGCGTCGTCGAACGCGCTCGCGGCCCTCCCCAGCTCGGTCTTCGCGCTCGACGGGGCCAGCCTGCCACCGCGCCGCCCGGTCACGATCGATCGCGCGAGTCCGGTCATGGCGTCCAAAGGGGACAGTGCGATCCGGACACCGACGAGCAGCGCGGCCGCGGTCACCGCGATCGCGGCCAGCCCGGTGAAGAACAGCACCCACCGCAACGTCGACTCCGCACCGGCGACGATCGACTCGTCGGCGGTGACCGTGAGCGCGGCGCCGTCGACCTTCCCCCGCCCGCTCAAGGTCGTCTTGACCTGGCGCAGCCTGGCCTCCGCCGGCCGCGGCGGCGCCCCGAGCACGGTGCCGTCGGTCAGCGTCAGCCTGCCCTCCACACCGCGCGTCTCCACGCGCCGCACCAGGTTCTGCGGCTGCGCACCCTGCTTGGCGAGCTGCTGCGCGAGCTGCACGCGCCCGGTGAGCAGCCCGTTGACGTCCCGCTCCGCCTGCGCGCGGAACACCGCGCTGACCACGAACCCGAGCACCACCAGCACCACGGCGAGCACGACCAGCGCGGTCACCGTCACCCTGCGGTAGAGGGAGGTGGTGCGCAGCCCGCTCATCCGACCTCGCCCCGGAGCACGTACCCCTGGCCGCGCACCGTGTGCAGGATCCGCGGCCCGTGCTGCTCCAGCTTCCGGCGCAGCGTGCTGACGTTGACCTCGACGAGGTTCTCGGCGTAGTCGTCGTACCCCCAGACCGCGGCCAGTATCTGCGTCTTGCTCCGCACCCGGTCGCGGTGCGCGGCGAGATGGCTCAACAGCTTCCACTCGGTCGTGGTGAGGTCCACCCGCTCGCCCGCGTACAGCGCCATCCCGGCCTCGGCGTCCACCACGAGATCGCCGATCTCGACGGTCGGCCTGGTGCGGCCGGTCCGGCGCAGCACCGCTGTCACCCTGGCCACCAGCTCGGCCAGCACGAACGGCTTGACCACGTAGTCGTCGGCTCCTTCGCCGAGCCCGCGCAGGCGATCCTCCACCCCGTCCCGTGCGGTCAGCATGACCACTCCCGCCGCGGAGTTCCGGCGGATCAAGGAAAGCAGTTCGAATCCGTCCCTGCCCGGCAGGAGCACGTCCAGTACCACGAGATCGGGGCGGAACCCGACGAGGTCCTGCTCGATCGCTTCACCGTCGGCACGGGCGCGCACTTCGAAACCGGCCGTGCCCAACGCGGCTTCCACCGAAACGCGGATCGCTTCGGCGTCCTCGATCAGGAGGATTCTTGGTGCTGTCACGCGGTCAGTTTAACCTCTGTGGTGTGTGTGGCGCTTCGTTGGCTTCCTGTTTCGATTATCTCCTTATTGTGAAACATATTCCGCTTCAGGAATGTCCATTGTGGATTTTTTATTTTGATTCACTTGGATGGATCAGTCGAACCTGTGTACGATCGCGGTAGAATTGTGTTGTGTCCGAGAACTCTTCCCTTGAAGCGCAGCGGGAGCTGTGGCAGCGCGGAGCGCGGGACAATGCCGCGCTGCTGCGGGAAGAGATGATGGTCTTGTGGCAGCAGGAAGCCCGGGTCTGTCGTGTGATCGCGCACCTGGACAACGATGGCTCACGTGAACTCGGATACCCCTCCACCACGGCGTTGGTGGCCGAGGTCGCGCGGACCACGTCGGGTGCGGTGCGGAAATTGGTGGCACGGGCGCTCGCGATCAACCCCAGCCAGAGTGTCGGCGCCAGGGCACAGTGGTGGCCGCGCAGACTTCATCGTCACCATCCCGCTCGCCACCCTCCAAAGTGGACTCGATCAGGCGTGTCTGGATCCGGTCACGGGTATCACGGTCAGCGAAGCCAGGATCATGGCGTGTGACTGCAAGCTCATCCCGGTGGATGCTGTTTCCCCCGCTGCCGGAGAAAGCCCGAACATTGCCAGGCCCACCACGTCGTGCCGTGGTGGGCAGGCGGCGACACCAAAGTCGAAAACCTCGTACTCCTCTGCGAACACCACCACCGCCTACTCCACAACAGCGACTGGAAACCCCGCATGGTCAACGGGCATCCGGAGTTCACGCCACCAGCACACCTGAATCCCTGGCGAAGACCCCGAACCAACACCATCCACACCGCACGACCCCGCGCCGCCTGACCAGAAACCCCGCCACACCGGCGGGGTACAGGTGGCTGCCCGCTATGTCCTCAAAGGACTCGCCGGGCCACCGCCACGGTCACCCCGCCCTCGAGGCACCAGACCGAAGGGGCACCAGAACGCGACCGGCGACTCCGCCAACGCGACCTCCGTCCGCACCCTCGACAGCAACGCACCGAGGCACATGTGCGGACCCGCACCCGAAGCCCATGCACGGGCGCCACGTACCGGTGGCGGCCCGGGGGCAAGCGCGCTGTGATCGTGGGGCTGCCTTCGCGGGCCAGCGGCGAAGGGGCACCACAACGTACCCGAGGCCCGGCCGTTCCGGGACGGCATCACGGCCCGTCGCGGCCGCCCGCTCGGCCAGTCGCGCCGCTTCGCGGGCACTGGGGATCAAGGAAAATTAATAACCGGAATGACGTGGCCTCGGCACCGATGCACGTATTAGCAGAAGACCATACGAAAGTCGCTCCCAGCAGCTCTGGGGTGGAAAACCGCTGCTGCGCAAGTGTTTGCGGGGGCACTACGGATAAATCCGCAGGCCACCACTACTCCACTCAGCGCATTGACGCCCCCCTTGCCGAATTCTTTACTCAAGCTCGTCCGAGGTCCCGTCCCTGCACCTCCTCGGGCAGTTCTCCCCCGCACACCGTGCTGCCCGGCGCGACGGCCCGTTTCCCCGTCTCGCCGGGTAGTGCGGCCTGCCTTGAACGAAAGGTATCCGCGATGACTCCCCAGCGTGGACTCAGATCAGGCTTGGCGGCGATAGCCGGCCTCGCTATGACCATGGTGTTGCCGGTGATCCCGGCCAGCGCCACACCGGCCGCCCCTCCCGCGCAGCCCGTCAGCCCCGAGGCCGCCGCGATCACCGCGGCCGACCAGGCCGCCGCCATCGGCGTCGACAGGCTGAGCAAGGGCACCGACGAGGCGTTCCGCCGCCTCGGCGTCACCCCTGGTGGCGCGGGCCTGTTCTACGTGTCCTACGAGCGCACCTACCGCGGCCTCCCGGTCATCGGTGGCGACGCGGTCGTGGTCGCCGACGGCGCCGGACGCGTCCGGGACACGAGTGCCGCGGAGACCGCCGACATCAAGGTCGGCACGAAGCCGGGGATCAGCGCGGACCGCGCGGCCGCCGTCGCGCGCGGCCAGTTGTCCACTGTAGACAGTGTGTCGTCGCCGCAGCTCGTGGTGGTGGGCGGGGCCACCCCGAAGCTCGCCTACGAGGTCGTCGTCAAGGGACGCGGCGCGAACCTGCCGAGCAACCTGCACGTCTTCGTCGACGGCGCGACGGGCGCGGTGCTCGACAAGCGCGACGACGTCAAGGCCGAAGCACCGCACGCCACGGGCACGCCCGCGAGCACGCCTCCGGCGCCTTTCGGCAGCGGTAACAGCTTCTACGTCGGCAACGTCACGATCGACACCACGGGCTCCGGCAGCTCGTACTCCATGCGCGACCCCGGGCGCAGCGGCATCAGCTGCGGGCGCGAGGGCGGCTCGGTGTTCACCGGCAACGACGACGCGTGGGGCAACGGGTCCGGCACGGACCTCGAAACCGGCTGCGTCGACACGCTGTACTCGGTGCAGCGCGAGTGGAACATGCTGAAGGACTGGCTTGGCCGCAACGGCATCGACGGCAACGGGCGCGGGTTCCCCGCCTCGGTCGGCCTGAACGACGTCAACGCGTACTGGGACGGCTCGTCCACGCACTTCGGGCACTCGCAGGACAACCGGCGCCAGGCCACCTCGATGGACGTCGTCGGCCACGAGTTCGGCCACGGCATCTTCCAGACCACGCCGGGCGGTGCGGGTTCCGGCAACGAGAACGGCGGCCTGAACGAGTCGACCGGTGACATCTTCGGCGCGCTCACCGAGGCCTACGCGAACAACGCGAAGGACACCCCCGACTACGAGGTCGGCGAAGGCGTGAACCTGGTCGGCCAGGGCCCGATCCGCTACATGTACAACCCGTCGAAGGTCGGCGACCCGAACTGCTACTCGTCGTCGATCCCGAGCACCGAGGTGCACGCCGCGGCAGGCCCGCAGAACCACTGGTTCTACCTGCTGGCCGAGGGCAGCAACCCCGGTGGCGGCAAGCCGACCAGCCCGACCTGCAACAACAGCACGGTCACCGGCATCGGCATCCAGTCCGCGGGCAAGATCTTCTACAACGGCCTGCTGAAGAAGACCTCGTCGTGGCGGCACAACTCGGCGCGCAAGGCCACCCTGGAGGCCGCGCTCTCGCTGTTCCCCAACAGCTGCACCGAGTTCAACGCGGTGAAGGCCGCGTGGAACGCGGTCAGCGTGCCGCCGGTCAGCGGTGAGCCGACGACCTGCAACCAGCAGCCCGGCAAGAACGACTACTCGGTCAGCCTGAGCCCGTCCTCCGGCACCGTGAAGCCCGGTGAGTCGGCGACCGTCACGGTGGGCACCACGACCACCAACGGCACCGCACAGGCGATCAAGCTGACCGCCACCGGCCTGCCCAGCGGCGCGACCGCGAAGTTCGAGCCGGAGTCGATCACCTCGGGCGGCTCGGCGAAGCTGACGATCACCACCGCGGCCAACACCCCGAACGGGAGCAGCAAGGTCACCGTCAACGCGGACGGTGCCGAAGTGGACCACACCGTGCAGTACGACCTGACCGTCGGCAGCGGCAACCCGCCGACGGGCTGCGACGGCGTCGAGGCGTGGGACGCGAACACGCTGTACGTGCCGGGCGACGAGGTCTCCCACAACAGTCACAAGTGGACATCGAACTGGTACTCCAGCGGTGCCGAGCCGGGCGCGCCCGGTTCCTGGTACGTCTGGAAGGACGGCGGCGCCTGCTGATCCCCCACTGAACACGGTGCGGCGGCGCTGACCCCGATCGGCGCCGTCGCACCGCTCCATCCCCGAATTAAGGAGCACTGATCGTGCGAGCTTTCAAAGGCTTCGCCGCCGGTATGGCGCTGGCGCTGGGGCTGGGCATAGGGCAGGTCGCGACCGCGGCCCCCGCGCCGCCGGTGGCCCCCGCACCGCACGCGATCGCCGCGCCCGACATCTCACTCGCCAATGTCAGGGCGCACCTGAGCCAGCTGGAGACCATCGCGCGGCAGTACGGCGGCAGCCGCACCGCCGCGAGCGGCGGTTACGCCGCTTCGGTGTCCTATGTGGAACAGAAACTGAAGGCAGCCGGGTTCACCACGAGCCGCCAGACGTGCACGAGCTGCTCAGGGCAGAGCCAGAACCTGATCGCGGAATGGCCGCACGGCGACGCGAACCAGGTGATCATGCTCGGCGCGCACCTGGACAGCGTCAGCGCCGGCCCCGGTATCAACGACAACGGATCCGGCAGCGCGGCGATCCTCGAAACCGCGCTGACGCTGGCGAAGACGAACCCCGAGATAGCGAAACGCGTCCGGTTCGGCTGGTGGGCCGACGAGGAGTCGGGGATGCGCGGCTCCCGGCACTACGTGAACAACCTGCCGTCGGCGGAGCGGTCGAAGATCAAGGCCTACCTGAACTTCGACATGATCGCGTCGAGCAACTGGGGCCATTTCGTCTACGACGACGTGGCTTCGATCAAGGCGGTGTTCGACGAGTACTTCGCGACCCTCAACGTGCCGACCGAAGGCGACAGCGAGGGCGACGGGCGCTCGGACCACGCCTCGTTCAAGAGCGCGGGCATTCCCGTCGGCGGCCTCGCGACGGGTGCCGGCGACATCAAGTCCGCGGCACAGCAGCGGAAGTGGGGCGGCACCGCGGGTGCGGCGTTCGACAACTGCTACCACCGCGCCTGCGACACGCTGTCGAACCTCAAGGACGTCCCGATGGACCGCAACAGCGACGCGATCGCCTACGCGGTGTGGAAGCTGGCGGGCGCCGGCACCACGACGCCACCGGGCGACCGGGTCTTCACCAACGACACCGACTACGCGATCACCGACTACGGCACCGTGAACAGCGCCGTTTCGCCGACCACGGCCGGTGCCGCGACCTCGCCGGTGCAGGTGAAGATCACCGCTTCGCACACCTGCGCCGAGGACCTGCGGATCAGCCTGACCGGCCCGTCGGGGCGCAGCTATCCGGTGAAGGAGACCGGGAACGCGCCGTGCACCCAGTTCGGCAGCAGGGACTTCTCGGTACCGGTGACGGGTGAGAACGCGGGCGGTGCGTGGACGCTCGTCGTCTACGACGCGTACGCGGGCGACACCGGCACGCTCGACACCTGGACCCTCACCGTCTGACGTTCCGGCGTCGGACCGAGGGGGGAGGAAAGTCCCTGATGGCCACCATGACGGCGCTGGTCGCCGCCGAGGTGGCCATCAGGGCATTCAGGCTCGGGTCCGGTCAACCGCCCTCGGCGGGGCGCCGGCTGCGTTCGGAGAGGACGTGCAGGATGGCCGGGTGCGTGGCGCCGAAGGCGAGCACGAACCGGTTCAGCCCCATGAACTGGCCGATCCCCAGGTGGAACGAGGTCATCATGCCGAGGTACGCGCGCGCCGCGGGCGGCGGCAGCACGAACACCAGCGGGAACCCCAGTTCGGCGGCGATGGTTCCCCACGAGACGAGCTTGCCCAGCACGGGGTACCGCGTGACGAGGCGGTGCACGCGCGGATCGCCGTAGTTGCGGGTGCGGATGATGCCTTCGAAGGCGTCCCCGGCGAGCCAGACCGGGGACACCACCTTGACCAGTCCCGAGGCGAGGTAGGAGATCGTGGTCTCCAGCGCCAGGGTGCGCAGGGTGAGGTCGCGCGCCTTCTCGCGGTCCTTGAGCGCGGCCGTGGCGGCGAAGGTGACGTTGATGACCTGCTGAAGCTGGTCGGCACCGTCACCGCCGAACGGGTTGCGCATCCGGCCCGCGGCGCCGGTCGCCGCCAGCGTCGCCGCGCCCGCGAACTGGACGCGGCGAGAACGCGGCCAAGCGATCGTGGCCGCCGAGGCCGCCGCCTGCGCCGCGTACAAGCCGACGCTCGCGCCCTTCGACGACAACGCTTCGACGAGCCGGGGGAACCGCTTCGCGAACTTCGGGTGGATCTTGTCGAGCTGCGTGCTGAGCAGCTCACCCTGCTCGAACCGGGCGGACTGGCTGAGCATCTCCAGCGCCGAAACGAGGGTGCCCAGCGATGCCACCCGCCTGGCGACGACCTCGTGCTGGTGGCGTCCGATGACCATGGGATTCCTTTGCTGGAAGGAAAGCCGCGGCGACGGGACGAGCCCGCCGCCGCGGCAGCACGGGGCTCAGCCCGCGGCGTTGGTGTACGTGGTGCCCGCGGCGGACACCCAGATGCCGGTCGGCACGGTCACGGCGGTGACGGAGAACGCCGGGAGCGCGTCCGCACCGCTGCCGATCAGTCCCGGCGCGACGGCGCCGAGCCGGTCGTTGGCGTAGCTCGAAATCAGGTCGTCGTGCATTTTCTCTCTCCTTTTCGCAGGGGCCGGAAGTTTTACGAGTTGACACAAACCCACTTGGTCGCGACCAAGATCGGCATATAGTCCTGCATGATCGTGAGTTCGGTCCCGGCATAGACCGGGGCCTCGTCGCGACCCCTCGCCACCAGACCTGGCGCGACAGCGGCCAGGTTTTCGTTGGCGTAGCCCGCGATCACGTCGTTGCGCATGTTTCCTCCTGTAGTGAACGCTTCCCTCAGCGCTCTTCCATCAGCTCACGCCGAGCCTTATTTCCCGTGAGGCGAAAACGGGAATGACGTCCCGTTCGCCGCCGGAAACGGGAAACGATTCCATCAACAGGAACTGGGTCGCTTCGGCCTGGTCGACGTGCGCGAGGTGCGCGCGGACGAATTCGGCCAGGCAGCCGTAACCGAGCGACTTTTCGATGCGGTCCAGGTCCCCGCCCACCGCGCCCGCGAACGCCGTGATCGACTGCAGCGCGTCGAACAGCGCCTTCGGGCTGCGGTTGCGCGCGTTCCACACCAGTGCGTACCAGGGCCGGTCACCGGTCACCGGGACCTGCTCCCACGGCGTGGTGCCCGAGGCCGAGACGTCGCGGTAGAGCAGGTGCACGTCCTTCGTGCCGGGGTTCGGCCCGAAGAACCGCCAGTTGGGCACCGGGATCCGCCACGGCCCCTTGCGCAGCAGCCCGTCGAACCGGGGATCCGGTAGCTGCGCCGCCGCGGTGGCCACCAGCCAGGCGGCCAGCCCGGTGGTCACGGCCGCGGTCTTCCACCGCTCACCGCGCATCGCGCACCTCCTCCGCACCGGACCGCGCGATCACCCGCGCGACCTCCGCGGCGTACTCGCGGGCCGCCAGTACCGACTCGTGTTCCGCGCCCTGCACGAAGTGGTGCTCCGAGACGGCGGAAAGCTCGAGCAGCTCGGCTTGCGCGGCCCGGTGCGCCGCCGAGCTGGCGAGGCCGTTGGACACGGTCACCACGTCCACCGGCACACCGACCTCGCCCAGCTCGGGGAAGTCCTGCGACGCACGGTATTCGCGGTGCGCGGTCGCCCACGACCGGTACTCGCTCAGGAAGGCGCGATGGCTCCGGTTGACCTCGTCGGGATAGGTGCGCCGCCGGTTCGAGGCCGGGCTGAGCGCGTTCAGCCCGGTCAGGGCGTAGATCCGTTCCATCACCATCGTCTGGCGGGCCCAGCGGTCGGTCGTGGTCCCGGCGGCGCGGTGCACCTGCCGGATGTTGGTCGCGTCCACCAGCACCAGCCGCCGGATGCCGAGGTCGGTGCCGCGGTGGAACGCCGCGTAGGCCGCGGCGAGGTAGCCGCCGAGCGAATGGCCGGCCAGTACCACCGGAAGCTCGCCGATGTGGGTGTCCCGCAGTTCGTCGACGAGGTCGAAGTGCTCGTGGAGACCGAACTCGTAGCGCGGGGTGCTGAGCCCGTAGCCGGGCCGGTTGTACCGGAAGTAGCCCGCGTCGCCGGGCAGTTCGGCGCACACCCAGTCCCAGTACTCGTGGGGCATGCCGAGACCGGATTCGAACAGGACGACGTAGCCGGCGTCATCGGGCACCCGTGCGGAGAACTCCACGAGCGTGCCGTCCGCGCGGCGGTGCACCGGGTGGCGCCGGGCCCGTTCGCCCCTGCCGCGGCGCCGGATGGTCATCCCGGAGGCGACGCTCAGCCCGGCCAGCGCCGACAGGCCCGCGGCGACCTGCCGTTCCAAAGAGGACACCGCTCGGCCGTCAGATTACGGTGATGATGCAGGTGAACGAACTGTTGACCGACGTCGCGGGCACCAGGGTGGGGAAGTCGACGCAGTACGGTGACGCCAGGTCGGTTCGCTCCGGCCCGGATTCCACCATCCCGGCCCGTACCGAACCCAGGTTCGTGTTCGCGTAGTCGACCACCGAGTCGAAAGACATGGATTCCCTTTCGCCGAGCCGTGAAACAGCCTTCGACGGGAAGTTAGCAGCGCGTCGCGGTGGCCCGGATCCATCATTTTGCTGGTCTCCCCGCACCGGTGGGGCGGCCGGAACCGGCCATCCGCGATTGACGACGGTGACCTGCCACGACACGATCGTCGCGGGAGGTCACCATGAAGAGTCCGCTGTGGATGGTCGCGGTGCTCGCCGGGAGCGCGATCGCGGCACCCGGTACCGCCGTCGCCGCCGAGTCCTGCGGGGTGCCCGCGAGCATCCTGGACCTGGAGAACTGGAAGGAAACCCTGCCGACCGGTTCGGCGGGCCATCCCGACGAGATCAAGCAGCCGAAGCTGGCGAACTACGCCAAAGCGCCGTGGTTCACCGCGAACCCCGGGTGCGACGGCGTGCGGTTCCGCGCCGCGGTGAACGGAGTGACCACGGGTGGCAGCGGGAACCCTCGGTCGGAGCTGCGCGAGATGGACGGGTCCGACGGGGCGAGCTGGTCGACGACCTCGGGCACGCACACCATGGTGATCGACGAAGCGATCACGCACCTGCCGAACGGCAAGCCGCACGTCGTCGCGGGGCAGATCCACGACGACGAGGACGACGTGACGGTCTTCCGGCTCGAAGGCACCCAGCTCTACGTCACCAAGGGTGATGACACGCACTACCAGCTCGTCACCGGCAGCTACCGGCTCGGGACGAAGTTCCAGGCGAAGTTCGTCGCGGGCGACGGGAAGATCAAGGCGTACTACAACGGCGAGCTGAAGGCCACCGTCGACGCCGAGTCCTCCGGCGACTACTTCAAGGCGGGCGCCTACACGCAGGCGAACTGCGAAAAGTCCTCCCCGTGCGAGGACTCCAACTACGGCGAAGTAGTCGTCTACGGCCTGAAGGTCACGCACTCCTGAATGCGGGTGCCCGCTCAGATCGCGCGGGCGCCCTTGCCCAGTACGACGATGCCGCCTTCGCTGACGTGGTAGTGCTCGCGGTCGCGCGCGAGGTCGACGCCGATGTGCGCGCCGGGTGGCACCACCACGTTCTTGTCCAGGATCGCCCGCCGCACCACGGCGCCCTTGCCGACGCGGGCGCCGTCGAGCAGCACCGAGCCCTGCACCACGGCGCCGTTCTCCACGATGACGTCCGGGGACAGCACCGAGTCGACCACCTGCGCGCCGGAAATGATGCAGCCGTTGCTCACGATCGACTGGTTCGCGGTGCCGCCTTCGACGAACTTCGCGGCGGCGCGCTGCGCTGGGTGCGCCAGTATCGGCCACCGGCGGTTGTAGAGGTTGAAGATCGGGTAGGTGGAGATCAGGTCCGTGTGCGCGTCGTAGTAGCTGTCGATGGTGCCGACGTCGCGCCAGTACCCGTGATCGCGTTCGGTTTCGCCGGGCACCTCGTTGCCGGTGAAGTCGTAGACGTGCGCCTTGCCGCTTTCCACCAGCGCCGGGATGATGTCGCGGCCCATGTCGTGGTGCGACGACGGGTTCCGCGCATCGGCCTCCAGCGCGTCGAGCATGACCTGCGTGGTGAACACGTAGTTGCCCATGGACACATAGGACTCACCCGGCGAGTCCGGCAGGCCGGGCGGGTCAGCGGGCTTTTCGAGGAACGCGTCGATCGCCGAGCCGTCGGCGGTCTGGATGACGCCGAACGAACTCGCCTCCTCCCGGCGCACCCTGATCCCCGCGACCGTGACGCCCGCGCCCGCTTCGATATGCGCGTCGATCATCTGCCGCGGGTCCATCCGGTAGATGTTGTCGGCGCCGAACACCGCGATGTAGGCGGGCTGCTCGTCGTGGACCAGGTTCAGGCTCTGGTGGATCGCGTCGGCGCTGCCCTGGTACCAGCGCGGGCCGAGCCGCTGCTGCGCGGGCACCGGGGTGACGTACTCGCCGGTCAGCGCGGACAGCCGCCAGGTGGTGCTGATGTGCCGGTCGAGCGAATGCGACTTGTACTGGGTGAGCACGCAGATCCGCCGCACGCCGCCGTGCACGAGGTTCGACAGCACGAAGTCGATCAGCCGGTGCACCCCGCCGAACGGCACCGCGGGTTTCGCGCGGTCCGCGGTCAGCGGCATCAGCCGCTTGCCCTCGCCGCCGGCGAGGACGATGCCCAGTACGTCGGATCCCTCAATCACGAAGACCTCCGTAGATACCGGCCGTCCGCTCGGCGATCGCGGCCCAGCCGAACTCGCCGACGGCGCGCGCACGCCCGGCGAGGCCCATCTCGACCGCCCGCACGGAATCGCCGACCAGCTCGTTGATCGCGGCCGCGAGCCCGCCTTCGAACGCGGCCGTGTCCTGCTCTTCGTAGTGCACGAGCAGACCGGTCTTCCCGTGGTCGACGACCTCGGGGATACCGCCGACGTCACTCGCGACGACCGCCGTCCCGCACGCCATCGCCTCCAGGTTCACGATGCCCAGCGGTTCGTAGACCGACGGGCAGGCGAACACCGCGGCGTGCGTCAGCAGCCGCACGACCTCGTCGCGCGGCAGCATCTCGGGAATCCAGTGCACCCCGGTCCGGCTCCGCTGCAGATCGGCGACCAGCCCGCGGAACTCGGCGTCCAGCTCGGGGGTGTCCGCGCCGCCCGCGCACAGCACGAGCTGGGTGCCCTCGTCGAGCGCGGCGCCCGCGCGGACCAGGTGCGGCACGCCCTTCTGCCGGGTGATCCTGCCGACGAACAGCACGTACGGCCGCTCGGGGTCGATGCCGTGCTTCGCGAGCACGTCCGTGTCGTGCCGGGGCTGGTACAGCTCGGTGTCGATGCCGTTGTGGACGACGTGCACGCGGTCCGGGGAAACCGCGGGGTAGGCGTCGAGGACGTCCTGGCGCATGCCGCCGCTGACCGCGATGATCGCGTCCGCGAACTCGTACGCCTCGCGCTCGATCCACGACGAGATCCGGTAACCGCCGCCGAGCTGCTCGGCCTTCCACGGGCGCAGCGGCTCCAGCGAATGCGCGGTCACCACGTGCGGGATGCCGTGGTGCAGCTTCGCGAGATGCCCGCCGAGGTTCGCGTACCAGGTGTGGCTGTGCGCGAGGTCGTGCCCCTCCAGCGCCGCCGCCATGGACACCGCGATGTCCATCGTGGAGAACGCGGCCCTGGCGTAGCCGTGCGCGTCGGTGTGCCCGTGCGCGCCGTCGCGGTCCGCGCCCCAGCAGTGCACGTCGAGATCGACGAGCGCGCGCAGTTCCCGTGCGAGGAACTCGACGTGCACCCCGGCGCCGCCGTAGACGTCCGGCGGGTACTCCCGGGTGAGCAGGCCGATCTTCATGTCCCGCACCCTACGCACTCCCGTCACGCGAACGCAGTCTGGCGGATGGGCTATATCCAATGAGACCAAAAGTAAGCCGCCCAAGGAAGGCAGCCTGTCCCGCGTAGGTTGCTTACTTTTGGTCGGTTTGGTATCTACGAGCGCTGTAGTGGACAGAATTCGGTCAGGACGGCAGTTCCTCCGCCAGCCAGAGCACTCCGGCGGGCGGGAGCTGGAGCACGGCCGAAGCGGGCTGCCCGTGCCACGGTTCGGCCAGCGCCTCCACCACGCCCATGTTCCCCACCCCGGAGCCGCCGTAGGCCTCGGCGTCGGTGTTGAGCACCTCGCGCCAGTTCCCCGGCGAGGGCAGCCCGACGCGGTAGTCGTGGTGCGGCATCCCGGCGAAGTTCGCCACGCACGCCAGCCGCGAGCCGTCCTTGCCGATGCGCAGGAAGCTCAGCACGTTCCCGTTCGCGTCGTTGGCGTCGATCCACTGGAAGCCCTCGTAGGTGGTGTCCTGGCTGTAGAGCGCGGGCAGCGACCGGTAGGCGGTGTTCAGCTCGCGCGTCAGGTCCCGCACGCCCCGGTGCAGCGGCTCCTCCAGCAGGTGCCAGTCGAGCGAGCGCGACTCCGACCACTCCGCGTGCTGCCCGAACTCGCCGCCCATGAACAGCAGCTGCTTGCCGGGGTGCGCCCACATGAACGCCAGCAGCGAGCGCAGTCCCGCCGCCTTGTTCCAGTCGTCGCCCGGCATCCGCTCCCACAGCGATCCCTTGCCGTGCACCACTTCGTCGTGCGAGAGCGGGAGCACGAAGTGCTCGCTCCAGGCGTAGACCAGCGAGAAGGTCATCTCGTTGTGGTGGTAGGCGCGGTGCACCGGCTCGTGGCCGAGGTAGCGCAGCGTGTCGTGCATCCAGCCCATGTTCCACTTGAAGCCGAACCCGAGCCCGCCGAGATGCGTCGGCCTCGTCACGCCCGGCCACGCGGTGGACTCCTCGGCCACCATCACCACGCCGGGGTGTCGCTTGTAGACGGTCGCGTTGAGCTCCTGCAGGAACCGGACGGCATCGAGGTTTTCCCTGCCGCCGTACTGGTTCGGGAGCCACTCACCGTCCTTTCGGGAGTAGTCGAGGTAGAGCATCGAGGCGACGGCGTCCACCCGCAGGCCGTCGAGGTGGTACTCCTCCAGCCAGAACAGCGCGTTGGCGACCAGGAAGTTGCGGACCTCGTTGCGCCCGAAGTCGAACACGTAGGTGCCCCAGTCCGGCTGCTCGCCGCGACGGGGGTCCGCGTGCTCGTAGAGCGGGGTGCCGTCGAACCGCGCGAGCGCCCACGCGTCGCGGGGGAAGTGCGCGGGCACCCAGTCCATCAGCACGCCGAACCCGCGCTGGTGCAGAAGGTCCACAAAGGACCTGAAATCGTCTGGCGAGCCGAACCGCGCGGTCGGCGCGTAGTACGAGGTCACCTGGTAGCCCCACGAGCCGCCGAACGGGTGCTCGGTGACCGGCAGCAGCTCGACGTGGGTGAACCCGGTCTCTTCCAGGTAGTCGGCGAGCTGCTCGGCCAGTTCGCGATAGCCGAGACCGGGCCGCCAGGATCCCAAGTGGACCTCGTAGACGCTCATCGGCGCGTCCGCCCAGTTCGTCACCTCGCGCTCGGTCGTCCACGCGTCGTCGCCCCACACGTGCGACGAGCTGGTGACCACCGAGGCGGTGGCGGGCGGTTTCTCGGTGGCGTAGGCCATCGGGTCGGCCTTCTCGTGCCAGTTGCCGTCCTGGCCGAGGATGCGGAACTTGTAGCAGGTGCCGTCGCCGACGCCGGGCACGAAGATCTCCCACACCCCGGACGAGCCGAGCGACCGCATCGGATGCGCGCGGCCCTCCCAGCCGTTGAAGTCGCCGATCACCCGCACGCCGCGCGCGGTCGGCGCCCACACCGCGAACGACACGCCCTCGACCGTCCCGTGTGGAGTGTCGTAGGACCGCACGTGCGCGCCGAGCACGTCCCACAGCCGCTCGTGCCTGCCCTCGCCGATCAGGTGCAGGTCCAGCTCCCCCACCGTGGGCAGCCAGCGGTACGGGTCGTCGGTGGACTCGGAGTACCCGTCGAAGGACACCGCGAGCCGGTAGTCGCCGGGGTGCTCCGGCAGCGCGCCCGCGAACAGGCCGTCGACGACGTGGTCGAGCGGGAACGAGCGCGAGCCCGCGACGACCGCGACCGCCGTCGCACCCGGCCGCAGCACCCTGGCCACCACGGTGCCGTCGTCGGCGTGCACGCCGAGCACCCCGTGCGGATCGTGGTGCGACCCGGCCAGCAGCCGGTCGATGTCCTCGGCGGGCGGTGCCGATTCGGGCAGGTCCGTGCTCATGTGACTACTCCCCACCCTGGGTGATCCAGGCGATCGAAGACAGCGGCACGCCGAGCCAGTCCGGCCGGTTCGCGTGCTCGTAGGCGACCTCGTAGACGGCCTTGTCCAGCTCGAAGGCCCGCAGCAGCGCGCCGTGGTCGCGAGGGTCGCCGATCGGCTCGTCGGCCACCTTCGCGTAGCCGTCGCAGAAGGCGGCGCGGTTGCGGCGCGCCCATTCGAGCGCGCGCTCGGTGAGCAGCGGGTCCGCGTCCTGGCCGACGAGAAGCTGCTGCGCGGCGTAGTCGAAGGAGCGCAGCATGCCCGCGACGTCGCGCAGCGGCGAGCGCAGCGCGTGGCGCTCCTCCACCGGCGCGGCGGGCTCGCCCTCGAAGTCCAGCAGCAGCCAGCCGTTGACGGTGCGCAGCACCTGGCCGAGGTGCAGGTCGCCGTGGATGTACTGCATGGTGATCGAGTTCGCGGGCGCTGAGCGGATCGCTTCGAACGCGGCGCGCAGGCCGGGCACGTGCGGCACCAGCTCCGGCACCCGCGCGGCGACGTCGTCGAGCCGCTCGGTCATCGCCCCGACGGTGCGGGCGAGCTCGTCGTCGTCGATCGGCTCGGTGTCGAGTGCGCGGGCGAGATCGGCGTGCACGGTCGCGACCGCCCTGCCGAGCCGCTCCGCCTCGCCCGCGAAGTCGCCACCCACCTCGTCCGGGCCGAGCTCGGGCTCCGCCATCAGGTCGCGCACGCTCGTGGTGGCCATCGCCCACCCGTCGACGGCGTCGGAGAGGAACTGCTGGAGCATGCCGATCGTGGCCGGTTTCCCGGCCAGCTCCCCGGTGATCGAACCGAGCGTCGGCGCGATGTGCTCGCAGCCCGCCGCCTGCAGCGCGCGGTGCAGCAGCAGGTCCTTGTTCTCCCCGGGGCTGAGCTTGCGGAACAGCTTGAGGATGTACTGGCCGCCGTAGACCAGCGAGGTGTTGCTCTGCTCGGAGGTGATCGGGCGCGCCCGCAGGTCGCGGCCGAGTTCGACGCCCGGCTCGCGCGCGAAGTCCAGCGAACCGACCCGCTCGCCGCGCACCATCAGGTCGAGCAGGACCGCGGTCAGATCGGCGTCCCCGGTGGCCTCGTACCCGCCCAGCGCGCCGATCCAGCTCGCCGCGGGCACCTCGGGCGGATGCGAGCGGCGCCCGACGAGGAGCTGGTACGGCTCGCGCCGGTCACCCTGCGCGACCTCGACGACCACGTGCAGCAGCAGCGGGTCACCGTCGAGCAGGACCGTGGTGCCGAGCGGCGTGACGCCGGTGATCGGCCGGTCCTTGCCCGCGAACCACCGCTGGCCGGGCAGCCAGCCGGGAAGTTCGGCGGCCAGCCCCGCCACGAACCGCTCGATATCGGCGCTCACCTCGTATCACCCTCCTCTTCCGGCTCGACCAGCTGGAACCAGTAGAACCCGTGTCCCGGCAGCGTGAGCAGGTAGGGCAGCTCACCGATCTCCGGGAACCGGACCCCGCCGGTGAGCTCCACCGGCGTGCTGAACCGGTGCGCGCCGAGGTCGAGCTCCACCGGCTGCGGGAACCGCGACAGGTTGTTGACGCACAGCACCACATCGTGCCGCCCGTCCGGCCTGCGCCAGTGTCGCTTGTAGGCCAGCACACTCGGGTTCGACCCGCCGAGGTCGATGAACTCCCCTTCCGCGAAGGCGTGGTGCTGCTTGCGCACCTCGATCATCCGGCGCGTCCAGTTCAGCAGCGAAGACGCGTTGTTCGACTGCGCCTCCACGTTCAGGCCCTGGTACCCGTACACCGGGTCCATGATCACCGGCAGGTAGATCCGGCCGGGATCGCACATCGAAAACCCGGCGTTGCGGTCCGGGGTCCACTGCATGGGCGTGCGCACCGCGTCGCGGTCGCCGAGCCAGATGTTGTCGCCCATGCCGATCTCGTCACCGTAGTACAGAACCGGCGAGCCGGGTAGCGACAGCAGCATCGCGGTGAACAGCTCCTGCTGGTTGCGGTCGTTGTCCAGCAGCGGCGCGAGACGGCGGCGGATCCCGATGTTCGCCTTCATGCGCGGGTCCTTCGCGTATTCCGCGTACATGTAGTCGCGTTCTTCGTCGGTGACCATCTCCAGCGTCAGCTCGTCGTGGTTGCGCAGGAAGATCCCCCACTGCGTGCCGCTCGGGATTTCCGGTGTCTTGGTGAGGATCTCCGAGATCGGGAACCGCGACTCCCGCCGCACGGCCATGAAGATGCGCGGCATCAACGGGAAGTGGAACGCCATGTGGCATTCGTCGCCGCCGACGAGCGGGTCGCCGAAGTACTCCACCACGTCCGACGGCCACTGGTTCGCCTCGGCGAGCAGGATCCGGCCGGGGTACTCGTCGTCGACGACCTTGCGGCAGCGCTTGAGGAATTCGTGCGTGCGCGGGAGGTTCTCGCAGTTCGTGCCCTCCTGCTCGAACAGGTACGGCACCGCGTCCAGCCGGAACCCGTCGATCCCGAGGTCGAGCCAGAACCGCAGGACGTCCAGCATCGCCTCCTGCACATCGGGGTTCTCGTAGTTCAGGTCCGGCTGGTGGGTGAAGAACCGGTGCCAGTAGAACTGCCCGCGCACCGGGTCGTAGGTCCAGTTCGAGGATTCGGTGTCGACGAAGATGATCCGCGCGTCGGCGTACCGCGAATCGTCGTCGCTCCACACGTAGTAGTCGCTGTAGGGACCGTCCGGATCGGACCGCGACTGCTGGAACCACGGGTGCGCGTCGGAGGTGTGGTTCAGCACCAGGTCGGTGATCACCCTGATCCCGCGGCGGTGCGCCTCGTTGAGCAGGTACACGAAGTCCTCGACGCTGCCGAACTCCGGCAGCACCGCGCGGAAGTCGCTGATGTCGTAGCCGCCGTCGCGCAGCGGCGAAGCGTAGAACGGCGGCAGCCACAGGCAGTCGACGCCGAGCCATTCGAGGTAGTCGAGCCTGCCGGCGAGACCGCGGAGGTCGCCGGTGCCGTCGCCGTTGGAGTCGGCGAACGCGCGCACGAGCACCTCGTAGAACACCGCGCCCTTGAACCACTCCGGGTTGCTCGGCGCCTGCTTTGCCGACTTGAAGTCCCCGGCCTGCGGTTCCACCAGCATGCCGTCTTCGGTGATCGCCTCACCGGTGTGCGGCACGCCCTCGAGGCCGAGCGCCGCGTCGGGCCGGAGTTCTTCCGGCATGATCTCCACCTCGTCCCAGGTTCCGGGTACGTCCGATCGTCCCCGCGGGATGGTGCGCCCGCAGGGTGGCTGGCAGTGTCATCGGTCGGGTGCTAACCCGCGAGGCGTCTGCGAACCGCGACTATGTGCGCGACCGCGCGCCACGGTTCCAGGCGGACGTAGTTCGCCTGCCCCCAGTCCCAGGTGTCGCCGGTGACCTCGTCGTGCGCGATCAGCCGCTCGTGCCACTCGAAGCCGAGCGAGGGGAGATCAAGCCACACGGTCCCCTCCTGCGACGCGTAGGGATCGAGCGTGACGACGGTGATCACGGTGTCGCCGGTCGCCGGGTCCTGTTTGGAATAGGCGAGCAGCGCGTCGTTGTCGACGTGGTGGAAGCGCAGCGTCCGTAGCTGGTGCAGCGCCGGGTGCGCGCGGCGCACGGCGTTCAGCTTCGTCAGCCACGGCTCCAGCGAGCGTCCTTCGGCCAGCGCCGTCGCGAAGTCGCGCGGGCGAAGCTGGTACTTCTCGGAGTTCAGGTACTCCTCGCTGCCTTCGCGCACCGGCACGTGCTCGAACAGTTCGTAGCCGGAGTAGACGCCCCAGGTCGGCGAAAGCGTCGCCGCGAGCGCGGCCCGCAGCGCGAACATGCCCGGCCCGCCGCGCTGCAGCGACTCGTGCAGGATGTCCGGCGTGTTCACGAACAGGTTGGGGCGCCCCACATCCGCGTGCTCGACCAGATCGGTGCCGAACTCGGTCAGCTCTTCCTTGCTGGTGCGCCAGGTGAAGTAGGTGTAGCTCTGGGTGAAGCCGAGCTTGGCCAGTCCCCACAGCCGCGCCGGGCGGGTGAACGCCTCGGCGAGGAAGAGGACGTCGGGATGGGCGTCCTTGACCGAGGAGATCAGCCACGCCCAGAAGTCCGGCGGCTTGGTGTGCGGGTTGTCCACCCGGAAGATCCGCACCCCGTGGGACACCCAGTGCAGCACGACGCGGAGCACCTCGTCGTAGATCGCGCGCGGGGCGTTGTCGAAGTTGACCGGGTAGATGTCCTGGTACTTCTTCGGCGGGTTCTCGGCGTAGGCGATCGTCCCGTCCGGACGGGTGGTGAAGAACTCGGGGTGCTCGGTGACCCACGGGTGATCCGGCGCCGCCTGCAACGCGAGGTCGAGCGCGACCTCCATGCCCAGTTCCCCCGCGCGGGCCACGAAATCGTCGAAGTCGTCGAGCGTGCCCAGTTCGGGGTGCACGGCGTCGTGACCGCCCTCGGCCGACCCGATCGCCCACGGCGACCCGACGTCGTCCGGTCCCGCGGTGAGGGTGTTGTCGGGGCCCTTGCGGTGCGCCCGGCCGATGGGGTGAACCGGCGGCAGGTAGACGACGTCGAAGCCCATGCCCGCGACGCGTTCGAGTTCCTTCGCCGCGGTCGCGAACGTGCCGTGCACCGGCCGCCCCGCCTCGTCGGTGCCCCCGGTCGACCGCGGGAAGAGCTCGTACCAGGACCCGAACGCGGCGCGCTCGCGGTCGACCAGCAGCTTGAGCGGCTTGCCCTTCGTGATCAGCTCCCGCACCGGGAACTCGTGCATGACCCGCCTGGTCTCTTCGGACAGCGCCGGCCCGACCCGCTCGCCGAGATCGCGCCCGCCGTCGCGCAGCGAGGCGGCGGCACCGGCGAGCATCGCGCGCTCGAGCCTGCGTTCCGGCCGCCGGGAGACCCGCTCCAGCAGGCGCGCGCCGTTCTCCAGGTCGTTGGCCAGTTCGGCGGCTTCCTGCCCGGCCGCGACCTTCACCTCGACCGCGTGCACCCACGTCGCCCACGGATCGCCCCACGCGTCGACCCGGTAGGTCCACAGGCCCTCGGCGTCCGGGACGATCGTCGCGGCGAACCGGTCGAGTCCGGTACCGGTCTCCGTCATCCTGGTCTGCCTGGCGACCCTGTCGTCGGGACCGCGCCAGGCGATCGTCGCCGACACCGCGTCGTGTCCTTCTCTCCACACCGTCGCGGACACCGGGAAGTGTTCTCCCACAACGGCTTTGGCCGGATGGCGGCCACAGCTCACGGTGGGGGTCACGTCGTCGATGCCGAGCCGGCCGGTCATGGGCAACGCCCCTCTTGTCGGTGCTTTGCGCGGTGTGGACGCGGGCTCAGTGTGCCTGATTCGGTCAAGATCATCGACAGCGGGTGCCGCTCCCGATTCTCACCGGAACTACCCCACCGCGCACTTTCCGAAACGCCACGCGCCCTCCCCCCGCACGCCATCTCCACGCCACCCGACGCTCGCTTCCCGTGCCCCCGAAGGACGCCTTCCGGGAACCTGACGCCGCGAACTCGGCCCGCACTGCCGACGGCACGCCGACCCCATGCCCCGAAGGGAGCCTTCACGGCGCCCGATTCCCTCAAGGCTCCCTGCGCGGCGCCCTGAGCAGCAAGAGCGAGCGGGCTTGCAAAGTCACGCGGCTCTTCGGTTCCAGCGTGCCGGGATTGGCCGGGCTGCCGTCCGCCGTGCTGGTGTCGAGCGTGGGTTTGAAGGTCTCGCCGAATTCGCGTCCGGGCAACACGATCTCGACGGGTTCCGCGCCCGCGTGCACGAGCAGCAGCCACGAGTGGTCGGTGACGAGTTCGCCTTCGCGGTTGCGCGCCTGGCTGTTGGAGCCGTCGATCCACATGCACAGGGTGCGGCGGTCGTCGAACCAGTCGCCCTCGCCGAATTCCTCGCCGTCGGGGCGCAGCCAGATCAGGTCGGGGTCGCCGCTCGGCGTGGTGCGGCCTTCGAAGTACTCCGGCTGCCGCAGCGCGGGGCTGTTCGCGCGCAGCCGCACCACCCTGCGGGTGAAGGCCAGCATCGACTCGGCGGCGGGCGAGGAGGACCAGTCGAGCCACGAGGTTTCGTCGTCGAGGCAGTACGCGTTGTTGTTGCCGGACTGGGTGCGCCACAGCTCGTCGCCCGCGGTGAGCATCGGCGTGCCGGTGGACAGCAGGAGCGTGGCGAGGAGGTTGCGCGCCTGCCGGAGGCGCAGCGGGACGATGCCAGTGTCGTCGCCGTCCTCGATTTCGCCCTCCGCGCCGTGGTTCCACGAGCGGTTGTCGTCGGTGCCGTCGCGGTTGTCCTCGCCGTTGGCCTCGTTGTGCTTGTGGTCGTAGGACACCAGGTCGCGCAGCGTGAACCCGTCGTGCGCGGTCACGAAGTTGACCGACTGCCACGGCCGCCGCAGGTTGTGGTCGTAGAGGTCGGACGAGCCGGACAGGCGGTAGGCGAGGTCGCGGACGTCGGTGGCGCCGCGCCAGAAGTCGCGCAGGGTGTCGCGGTAGCGGCCGTTCCACTCGGCCCACTGCGCGCCGAAGTCGCCGACCCGGTAGCCCTCGCCGGTGGCGTCCCACGGTTCGGCGATCAGCTTGCACCGGGACAGCTCCGGGTCGGTGGTGATCGCGGTCAGCATCGTGGAGTCGCGGTCGAACATCTCGCCGCGCGGGCGGCCGAGCGTGCTGGCGAGGTCGAACCGGAACCCGTCGACGCCGAGTTCACCTGCCCAGTACCGCAGCGAGTCGGTGACGAGCCGGACGACCGTCGGCGAACCGGCGTCGAGCGTGTTGCCGCAGCCGGTGATGTCGGCCAGGTGCCCGCGCTTGCCGTGCAGGTAGTAGGCCGGGGCGTCGAGCCCGCGGAAGCTCAGCGTCGGCCCGTCGGCGCCGCCCTCGCAGGTGTGGTTGTACACGACGTCGAGCAGCACTTCGATGTTCGCCGCGTGCAGCGCCGCCACCATGGTGCGGAACTCCTCGACCTCGCGGCCGGGCTCGCTCGCGTACGCGGCGTGCGGCGCGAAGAACCCGAGCGGCGAGTAGCCCCAGTAGTTGTGCCTGCCCGCCTGCACCAGTGAGGGCTCGTCGGCGAACGAATGCACCGGCAGCAGTTCGACTCCGGTCACGCCGAGCCGGGTGAGGTGCTCGATGGCCACCGGGTGGGCGATCCCGAGATAGGTGCCGCGCAGGTGCTCCGGGATGTCGGGATGGCGCTGCGTGAATCCCTTGACGTGCAGCTCGTAGAACACCGACTCCTCGAACGGCACCTCCGGCTTGACCCCGGTGTCCGGGCCGCCCGGCGAGCTGACCACCGACAGCGGCACGCTGCCGAGCGAGTCCGTTGTGGACGGACGTCCGCGCCGGGGGTCGCCGGTGAAGCCCTGCGCCGCCCGCAGCTCGGTCATGCGCCCGGTGATGCGGCGCGCGTACGGGTCGACGAGCAGCTTCGCCGGGTTGCAGCGCAGCCCGAGCACCGGGTCGTACGGCCCGTGCACGCGGTAGCCGTACCGCTGGCCGGGGGTCACGCCCGGCACCAGCCCGTGCCACACGCCGAACGTGCGCTCGGTGAGTTCGATGCGCCGCTCGGACCCGTCGTCGGAGATCAGGCACAGCTCGACGGCGTCGGCGGCGGCCGAGGTCACCGCGAAGCGCACACCACCGGCCTCGGGATGCGCGCCGAGCGGGAACGGGCGCCCGGCGAGGACCTGGGTGTCAGCGGTCGGTCGAATGGCCATCCCCTGATCTTCCCAGGCCACCCACCCGTTCGGGTGGCCCGCACCCGGACCGCCCGGCGCGTGCCCCGATCGGTACCCGATCCGCCCACTACCGGCGGTACACGGGTGGCGGCTTTCCGGCAGACTGGTCCGGTACTGCGTTCGGCCGAATGAGGGAGGGTGCGGCGGATGACCACGCTGGACGGTCCGGTGCCCACGTTGTCGAAGGAAGTCGCCGACCGGCTGCTGGCGGAGTCGACGAGCAAGGTGCACGAGGGCCGCGCCTACGACTACTACCTGGGCGGGAACTCGAACTACGCGGTGGACAGGGCGTTCGCGCAGGAGCAGATCGCCCGGTTGCCGGACATCCCGTGGGCGGCGCGGCAGAACCGGCGGTTCCTCCGCCGCGCGGTCCAGCACATGATCAACCAGGGCATCCGCCAGTTCGTGGACATCGGGTCCGGGCTGCCCACCGAGGGCAACGTGCACCAGCTCGCGGAGCAGTACGCGCCGGGCGAGTGCCGCGTCGTCTACATCGACCACGACCCGGTCGCCAGCGCGCACGGCTACCTGCTGCTCCAAGCCGGCGGGCAGCTCGCCCGGAACCGCCCGATCAACGGTGACGTGCTCGACCACCGCAGGCTGTGGCAGGCGATCCTCGACACCGGGCTGATCGACCTCGACCGGCCGGTGGGGCTGCTGCTGGTCGCACTGCTGCACTTCGTCGCCGACGACGCCCTCGCGAACGAGTCCGTGGCCTACTACCGCGACAAGGTGCCGCCGGGTTCGCAGCTCGCGATCTCGCACGCGAGCGTCGACGGGATGCCGCAGGCGGCGATCGAGGCGTTGCAGGCGGTGCTGAAGAACTACAAGCGGGCCACGTCGTCCGCGCACGCGCGCGATCGCGCGCAGGTGAAGGAGTTCTTCGGCGACTGGACGCTGCTCGATCCGCCTGGGATCGCGTGGACGCCGGACTGGTCGCCGGAGGGCCTCGAGGAGGACTCGATCGTCGGCGACGTCGAGTCGTACCGGTCCCAGGTGATCGCGGGTCTGGCGACCAAGCCCTAGCCCGCTTGGACCAGTGGCGTCCGGCCATGGCGGGATGTCCCGTCGCAGGGCCGCGTATGAGCACGCTCGGCCACATCACCGCCGCGTAGGCGTCGCGCCACGTCGTCAGGTGCGACAGCAGGGGCGCCCCGAGCATGCCGAGCAGCGCCAGCCCCATCAAACCGACGTACCACCACGGCAACCGCGCCCATGGGGCAGCTCGCGAGGAGCGCGTGTTTTTCGAGCCGCGCCTAGCGCACCAGGGCGAACGTCCCCGGCGGCAGGTCGGCCGTGGTGTCGCCGACCACGGGCGAACCCCAGGCCAGGAGTGTTTCCGAGGCCTGGCCGCCGAGCGGAACGGTGACCGGTTCGCCGCCGAAGTTGCAGGCGAGCCGCAGCGGTCCCCGGCGCAGGACGAGCCAGGAGCCCGCGGAGTCGACGTCGACCTCGGTCAGCCGGGGGTCGGCCAGTGCCGGGTGCTCGCGGCGCAGCGCGATCAGGCGCCGGTAGAGGTCCAGCATCTCCCGGTGGCCCGGCCTGGCCGGTTCGGACCAGTCGAGGCGCGAGCGTTCGACGGTCGCCGGGTCGATCGGATCCGGCACCTCGGCCTCGCCCCAGCCGTGGCGGGCGAACTCGCGGCGGCGCCCGGTGCGCACGGCCTCGGCCAGCTCCGGGTCCGGGAACGACGCGAAGAACTGCCACGGCGTGCTCGCGGCCCATTCCTCACCCATGAACACCATGGGCGTGAACGGCGAGCAGAACACGACGGCCGCGCCGCAGGCGAGCACGCCGGGCGGGACGGTCGCGGACAGCCGGTCGCCGGTCGCGCGGTTGCCGATCTGGTCGTGGTTCTGCAGGTAGGCGAGAAAACGGTGCCCTGGCACGGTTTCGGTGTCCACCGGGCGCCCGTGCGCCCGCCCGCGGAAGGACGACCAGGTCCCGGCGTGGAAGAACACCTCGCGCAGGGTCTTCGCGAGCGCGCCGGGTGCGGCGAAATCGGTGTAGTACCCGGTTTTCTCGCCGGTCAGCGCGACGTGCAGCGCGTGGTGCAGGTCGTCGGACCACTGCGCGTGCAGGCCGTACCCGCCCGCTTCGCGCGCGGTGACGAGCTTCGGGTCGTTGAGGTCCGACTCGGCGATGAGCGTCAGCGGGCGGCCCAGCGCGGCGGACAGCGCGTCGACCTCGGCCGCCAGCGCTTCGAGGAGGTGCGTCGCGCGCCGGTCGGCGAGCGCGTGCACGGCGTCGAGGCGCAGCGCGTCGACGTGGAAGTCCCGCAGCCAGCCGAGTGCGTTGTCGATGACGTACCGGCGGACCTCGTCGGAGCCCTCGCCGTCGAGGTTGAGCCCGGGGCCCCAGTCGTTGCGGCCCGCGAAGTACGGCCCGAACCGGTCGAGGTAGGCGCCGGAGGGCCCGAGGTGGTTGTAGACGACGTCGAGCACGACCGCGAGCCCGCGCGCGTGGCACGCGTCGACGAACCGCTTGAACCCGTCCGGCCCGCCGTAGGGCTCGTGGACGGCACCCCACAGCACGCCGTCGTACCCCCAGCCCGCGGTGCCGTCGAAGGAATTCACCGGCAGCACCTCGACGTGCGTGATGCCGAGGTCGACGAGGTGGCCGAGCCGATCGACCGCCGCGTCGAAGGTGCCGCCGGGGGTGAAGGTGCCGATGTGCAGCTCGTAGAGCACCGCGCCGGGTAGCTGCCGTCCCGTCCAGGCCCGGTCGGTCCACCGGAAGGCGTCGTGGTCGTAGACCCGCGACGGGGCGTGCACACCACCGGGCTGCCGTCGCGAACGCGGATCGGGCAGCGGTACGTCATCGTCTCCGAGCAGGAACGCGTACTCGGTGCCGGCGGCGTCCGAGTGCCACCAGCCGCCGTCCGCCGCGGTCATCTCGTGGTCGATACCGTCGACGCGCACGCGCGCGCGTTCCGCCAACGGCGCCCACACGCTGAAGCTCATGGCTCTCCCCGTACCAGCAACGCGACCGGGTACCGGCCGAGCACAGTGGACAGTGCGGCACCGGCTCGGCGCCCGGTGAGGACGTCGGTCCACGTCCCCTCCGGAAGCGGGAGCGCGGTGTCGCGCCACCCGCCCGAGGCTTCGAGGCCGACCGGCAGCCGCGTCACGACGACGATGAGGTCCTCGGACCGGTGGAACGCCAACGCGTGCGAGGCGGCGGCGCCTTCGGCACGCAACGCGCGGTAGCCCCGGAACAGCTCGGGCCGATCGCGGCGCAGCGTCAAAGCCCTGTGCACCACCAGAAGCTTCACGGCACCGGTATCGTCCACTTCGGGCAGTTCACCCGCGACGACGCGCGAAAGGATTTCCCGCCGGGTTTCGTAGCCGACGGCGCGCCGGTTGTCCGGGTCCACAAGGGACAGATCCCACAGCTCGGTGCCCTGGTAGACGTCCGGGATCCCCGGCGAAGTGAGCTGGAGCAGCTTCTGCCCGAGCGAGTTGGACCAGCCGTGCCCGCGGACGCGCGCGACGAACGCGGCGATCTCGGCGGCCAGCTCGTCGTCGCCGAGCACTTCGCCCGGCCAGGCCGCGACGGCGCGCTCGAACTCCTCGTCGTGGTCCGTCCACGTGGTACGGAGCTTCGACTCCTTCGCCGCCTTGTCCAGGTAGTCGTGCAGGCGCTCCGGGGTGATCGGCCACGCGCCGACGAGGGTCTGCCACGCGAGCAGGTTCAGCGAGGGCTCGTCGATCCCGCGCCGCGCGGTCCACCGCTCGACGGCTTCGGCGAACTCGCCGGGCAGCTCCGAGAGCACCGCGAGGCGCGCCCGCACGTCCTCCGACCGCTTGGTGTCGTGCGTGGTCAACGTCGTCATGGTGGCGGGGCGGCCCGCCTCGCGCGCGGCGGCGAGCGCGTGGAACTCCTCCACGCCCACCCCGAACCTCTCCGGTGCGCCGCCGACCTCGTTGAGCGCGGCGAACCGGGTGAAGCGGTAGAACGTGGTGTCCTCGGTGCCCTTCGCGACGACCATGCCGGAGGTCTGCTGGATGCGGGTGGCGAGTTCGCCGCGGGGATCGGCGCGGACCGCGACGTCCAGCGCGTCGAGCGCGGCGTTCACGTCCGGGCGCGCTTTCCGCGCCCGCGCGACGGCGGCGGCCCAGTTCGGCTCGCCCTCCGGCAGGTACGAGCGGTAGACGCCGAACGCGATCATCACCTCGGCGACGGCGGACCTGGCGGCCCCGGTGTCCACAGCGGACAGGAGCGCGGCGATCCTGCGCACCTCGGCGACGAGGATGCCGTCGGTGACCAGCCGTCGCGCCGTTTCCTCCACGTCGTGGTAATCGGTGTGCACGCCCAGTTCCTCGGCCAGCGCGGTGAAGTCCGGTTCCGAGACGGGATCGACGAACACGCCTGCGAGTTCGCGCAACGCGTCGTACCCGGTCGTCCCGTCGACCGGCCAGGTCTGCGGCAGATCCTCGTTCGGGTGCAGGATCTTCTCCACCACGAGCCACGCGTCCGGCGCGGCCTCGCGGAGCCGTCGCATGTAGGCACCGGGGTCGGCGAGCCCGTCGGGATGGTCGATGCGCAGCCCGGTCACCTCGCCCGCGGCCACCCAGCGCAGCACTTCGCCGTGCGTGGCCTGGAATACCCCGGGATCCTCGACGCGGACCGCGGCGAGGGTGGTGATGTCGAAGAAGCGGCGGTAGTTCAGCTCGGTGTTGCCGCGCCGCCAGTCGATCAGCTCGTAGTGCTGGCGCGCGTGCACCTCCTGCGGTGTCCCGTTTTCCGTGCCGGGCGCGAGCGGGAACCGGTGGTCGTGGTAGACGAGTTCATCGCCGTCGACCGTCAGTTCCGCGACCGCCGCGTCGTCGCCGAGCACCGGGAGCAGCAGCCTGCCGCGGCTCCAGTCGATGTCGAAGTAGTGCGCGTACGCCGAATCCCGGCCGTGGCGCAGCACATCGGACCACCACCGGTTCGCCGCGGGCACCTCGACGGACATGTGGTTGGGCACGACGTCCACCACGAACCCCATGTCCGCGTCCCGCAGTCGCGCGGCGAGCGCGGCGCGCCCTTCCTCCCCACCGAGTTCCGGCCTGGCCCGCGTCGGATCCACCACGTCGTAGCCGTGCGTCGAGCCGGGTGTGGCGTCCAGGATCGGCGACGTGTAGAGCGCGCCGACGCCGAGTTCCCTCAGGTACTCGACGATCCCGGCCGCGGCCGCGAAATCGAATTCGGGCCGGAGCTGCACCCGGTAGGTCGAAGCGGGCCCGCGCGATGTCTTCGGTTCGTTCGCAAGGTCGCTCACTCCGGAGCACCGCCGACGCGCTGGAGCACCACGAGCGATCGCGCGGGCAAGGTGATCTCCGCACCGGCGTCGAGCGGCTCGTCCTTTTCGGGGTCGATCAGGCCGGTCGAGGTGTCGATCACGATCGACCAGGCGCTGCCGTACCCGTTGCCGGGCAACGTCATTTCGATGTCCTCGTAGTGCGCGTTGAACGCGAGGAGGAACGAGTCGTCCTCCACCCGCATGCCGCGCGGATCGAGATCGGGAATGCCCTCGCCGTTGAGGAACGCGACCACGGACTTGCCGAACCCGTCGTCCCAGTTCTGCTCGGTCATCTCCTCACCGGCGGGGGTGAACCACGCGATGTCCCGCAGTTCGTCGCCCTTGCGGATCGGTTTGCCCTGGAAGAACCGGCGGCGGCGGAACACCGGGTGCCGCTTGCGGAACGCGGTGAGCGCCGCGACGAACTCCACCAGCTCCGCGTTCGCCGACGCCAGCTCCCAGTCCATCCAGGACAGTTCGGTGTCCTGGCAGTAGGCGTTGTTGTTGCCCTGCTGGGTGCGGCCGAACTCGTCGCCGTGCAGCAGCATCGGCACGCCCTGCGACAGGACCGTGGTGGCCAGCAGGTTCCGGCGCTGCCGCGCGCGCAGCGCGAGCACTTCCTCGTCGTCGGTCGGCCCCTCGGCGCCGCAGTTCCAAGAACGGTTGTCGTCGGCGCCGTCGCGGCCGTCCTCGCCGTTGGCCTCGTTGTGCTTTTCGTTGTAGGACACCAGGTCGTTGAGCGTGAACCCGTCGTGCGCGGTGACGAAGTTGATCGAGGCGAACGGGCGGCGGCCGTCGTCCTGGTACAGGTCGGACGAACCGGTGATCCTCGACGCGAACTCGCCCAGGGTGGACGGTTCACCGCGCCAGAAGTCCCGCACCGTGTCGCGGAACTGGCCGTTCCACTCCGTCCACAGTGGAGGGAAGTTGCCGACCTGGTAGCCGCCTGGCCCGACGTCCCACGGCTCGGCGATCAGCTTCACCTGGCTGACGATCGGGTCCTGCTGCACCATGTCGAAGAAGGTGGAAAGCCGGTCCACGTCGTAGAACTCGCGCGCCAGCGCGGAAGCGAGGTCGAAGCGGAACCCGTCCACGTGCATTTCGGTGACCCAGTACCGCAGCGAGTCCATGATGAGCTGCAGCGTGTGCGGGTGGCGCACGTTGAGCGAGTTCCCGGTGCCGGTGTAGTCCATGTAGTACTTGGGCTCGTCCTCGACCAGCCGGTAGTACGCCTCGTTGTCGATACCGCGCATGGACAGCGTCGGCCCGAGGTGGTTGCCCTCGGCGGTGTGGTTGTAGACCACGTCGAGGATCACTTCGATGTTGGCCTCGTGGAAGGCCCTGACCATGCCCTTGAACTCCTGGACCTGGCCGCCCTGCGAGGTCATCGCGGCGTACGCGTCGTGCGGCGCGAAGTACCCGATCGTGTTGTAGCCCCAGTAGTTCCGCAGCCCCTTCTCGGCGAGCCCGTGATCGGTGACGAACTGGTGCACCGGCAGCAGCTCGATCGCCGTGACGCCGAGCTTCGTCAGGTGCTCGATGACCACCGGGTGCGCGAGCCCGGCGTAGGTGCCCCGCAGCCGCTCGGGTACGAACGGGTGATTCACGGTCATGCCCTTGACATGCGCCTCGTAGATCACCGACTCGTTGTACGGGGTTTTCGGCGCGCGATCGTTGCCCCAGTCGAAGAACGGGCTCACCACCTGCGAATACGGCACGTGGCCTGCCGAGTCCGCGTCATTGCGCTCGTCCGGCGCGTCGAACTTGTAGCCGAACAGGCATTCGTCCCAGTCGACGCCGTGCGAAACGGCCTTGGCGTAGGGGTCGATCAGCAGCTTGTTCGGGTTGCAGCGCAGCCCGCGCTCGGGATCGTACGGGCCGTGCACGCGGAACCCGTACCGCTGACCGGGGCCGACGCCGAGCACGTAGCCGTGGTGGACGAACCCGTCGACCTCCTCGAGCTTCGCGCGCGTTTCCTTGCCGTCGTCGTCGAAAAGGCACAGCTCGACGTACTCCGCCGCCTCCGAGAACAGCGAAAAGTTCGTGCCGACACCGTCGTAGGTGGCCCCGAGCGGGTAGGTCGTTCCTGGCCAAGGCCGCACGGGACGCTCCTCCGGATTTTCGTGGTGGTCGGTCCCCACGCTAGTGGAGCCGGGCGGGTTCGGGCTGTGCCGTCCGCGCACCTTCACCCCTGCCGCCGCGGGCGCGCGGCGGCGAGCGGCGCGATCGCGGCGCGCACGCGTGCATCGGTGAAGAGCCCGTCGACGCTGACGGGGAGCGGAATACGCCAGTTAGGGTACTCATCGACGGTACCGGGCAAGTTCGGCTGCCGCTGTTCGCCGACCACATCCGCCGGGGAAGTCAGTACCAGCCGTGACGCGGCCGAGGCGAGCAGCGCGTGCAGGGCCACCACCGGGTCACCGCCCTCGATCCCCTCACGCGCAACAAGATCGAACAGCGCCCCGCGCTCCTCGGCGGCGGATTCGTACTCCGCCTCCGCCGGGCCGTCGAGCAGGCCGAGCCCGGCGCGCACGCGCACGTGTTCGGCGGCCAGCCAGCCGGATACGGTCGGCAGGTCGTGCGTGGAAATGCTGGCCATCGCGGCGGGATCCCATTCCGACGGCCGCACGTAGGGCTTGCCGGGCGCGTCCCAGTCGCGCTGGAACCACAGCACCGCCGAGCTGAGCATGCCGCGTTCGTGCATGGTCTCGGTCACCGTGTCCTCGACGGTGCCGAGGTCCTCGCCGACCACCACGGCACCCGCGCGGTGCGCCTCCAGCGCGAGCACGCCGAGCATCGCCTCGGCGTCGTAGTGCACATACGTGCCGCGGCCCGCTGGCTCACCCGGCGGGATCCACCAGAGCCGCCACAGGCCCGCGATGTGGTCGACGCGGATGCCGTCGGCGTGCCGCAGCACACCGCGCACGACATCGCGGAACGGCGCGTACCCCGCCTCGGCGAGCTTGTCGGGGCGCCACGGCGGCAGGTTCCAGTCCTGGCCCTGCTGGTTGAACGCGTCCGGCGGCGCGCCGACCCGCACGTCCGCGGCGAAGACCTCCCGCAGCGCCCAGGTGTCGGCGCCGCCGGGGTGCACCCCGACCGGCAGGTCGTGCACGATCCCCACCGGCATCGACGCGGCACGGCGCGCCGCGTCGAGCTGCTCGTGACACAGGTCCTGCAACCAGGCGTGGAAGGCGACGCGGTCGGCCAGCTCCTCGCGCGCCGCGGCGACCGCGGGACCGGCGGGATCGCGCAGGTCCTCCGGCCAGTCGCGCCAGTCCGCGCCGTGCACCTCGGCGAGCGCGCAGAACGCCGCGAAGTCGAGCGTGTCGGCGTCGGACTCCGTCCGCCGGTGCAACGGCCACAGCAGTTCGAGCGCGGCCCGCTTGGCCGCCCACACGGCGTCGTAGTCGATCAGCTCGGTGCCGGCGGGAGGCGCGAGCGCGACGACCTTCGCCCGCAGCTCTTCGTCGGCACGCGCGAACTCGCCGGTATCGGTCACCCGCAGGTAGATCGGATTCGCGAACCGCCGCGTCGCGGGCGAATACGGCGACCGCTCGACCGGGTGGGCCGGCGCGAACGCCTGCACCGGGTTGACGAGCAGCACGCCGGCGTCGAACTCGGCGGCCGAGCGGGACGCGACGGTCGCGAGATCCCCGAAATCGCCCATCCCCCACGATCCGGCCGAACGCAGCGCGTAGAGCTGCAGCATCCAGCCCCACGCCGCGGGCACCTCCGGCAGCTTCGCCGGCACCACGGCGAGCACGGCCTCCGCCTCGGCGGTGACCACCCGATGCCACCCGAGCGGCAGATCCACCGGCAGTTCGGCCCCGGTCTCCCGGCGCGCCCCGTCTTCAAGATGCACGACCGCAGGCCCGCCGAGGTCGTAACCAGCGCCTTCGCGAACCACGATCGTCGGAGGCAGTGTCTCCTTCCGTCGCGCGTCCTCGGCCGCCTTCAACGCGCCTCGAACCGCATCGGGCGTCGACGCGTCGATCCCGAACTGGGCCAGCACGGCCACCACGACGTCGTCGTCGACCTCTACTACGACCTGCTCGGAGTTCTCGTATCGGGTCGCCACCCCGTAGGCGTCGGCGAGTTCGGCGAGTTCGCTGTCCACGCGCCCAGCATGGTCGTTCGCTGGGGGTGGCGCCAAGTCGGGTGCCTAGTTGTTCTTCCTGTACTGGAAGTCCAGGAAGGATCCCTGGGTACTCACGTCCGTGAAGTCCGAGTTGTTGGTGTAGTTCCGCCCGTCGTCGAAACTGCCGCTGTTGTTTGTCGACGTGACGTGCAGGTAATAGTTTTCGCCGCGGTACCGCTGCCCCTTCCAGCAACTGTTGGCGAAGACCATGGGACTGGAGAATCCGCCACTGTCCGGGAACACGGCCGCCACGACGTAGTCGCCGACTCCGTTGTTGCACAGGTTGAACAGTGTCGCGTCGGCCGGCGCGGCTGCCGCCTGCCCGCCCATGCAAAGACCACCGATTACCAGTGCGGTCGCGCCCGTGGCAACTTTTCGTGTCAGCGAAAACATTGAAGGTTTGTCCCTTCCATCGGAAGTGAGTCCAGTTGGTGCGTAGTGACAATCGCATTCTTCCAGCGAACGATGCCACCACGCGCCAGATCCGCCGCACATTGCCCGTTCCGAACACGGAAGAGTACCCGAGCGCGCCAGTGCCGCTGCCACCAGAGATTGACCCCCTCAGTACACGACCGGCAGCTCCGCCAACCGCAACGTGCCGGGATCCGTGGCGCGCCAAAGGTTTTCCGGGTTTTCCGGGTTTTCCGGGTTTTCCGCCAAGGAGAGGTTCGGGAAGCGGTCGAGCAGGGCGGCCAGCGCGACCTCTGTCTGCACCCTCGCCAGCGACGCGCCAAGGCAGACGTGCGGGCCGTAGCCGAAGCCGAGGTGCTGGCGCGGCGGGCGGGTGATGTCCAGGCGATCGGGGTCCTCGAACGCGCGCGGGTCCCGGTTTGCCGAGGCGATCACGGCGGTCACGCGGTCGCCTTCGCGAATCTGCGTGCCGGACACTTCGGCGTCTTCCCGTGCGTATCGCGGGATGGCGAGCATGTTGGGGCCGCACAGGCGGATCAGTTCGTCGACGGCGGTCGGCATCAGGCTGGGGTCCGCGCGCAGCTTTTCGAGTTCGCCCCGGTGGGTCAGCAGGACTTCGAGGCCGTTCGCGATCAGGTTGGCCGGCGTCTGCCCGGCCAGGACGAGTTGCCAGACCAGTGTCACCAGCTCGACGTCGCTGAGCCGGTCGCCGTCCTCGGCCTGTGCGCGGATGAGATCGTCGAGCAGGTCGTCGCCCGGTGCCGCACGGCGGCGTTCGACGGCCGCCTTCGCGCCGTCGATGATGCCGGGAACCGCTTCGCCGAAGGCATCGCCGGCGCCGGCGAGGACGGCAGCACCGTATTCGCGCCACCTCGGACGATCGATCTCGGGGATGCCGACCAGCTCGCAGATCACGTCCATCGGCAACGGCCTGGCGAACGCGTCGAGCAGATCGACCGGCCCCTCCGCGGGCAGACCGTCGAGCAGCGCGGCCACGATGCGCTCGACGCGGGGGCGGAACTCCTCCGCGCGGCGCGGGGTGAACGCGGGCGCCACCAGCCTGCGGATCCGCCGGTGCTCCGGACCGTCCAGTTCGGACATCGTGCGCAGGTGGACAAGGCACTCGTCCGGGATGGCGGGATGCCGCAGGAAGCTGCCGGAGTTGATCGCGAACCGCGGGTCACCGAGCACCGCCCTCGCCTCGTCCTGCCTCGTCGCCGCCCACAGCGGCCCGAGCCCCGGCACCCCCAGCCGCATCATCGGCCCCTTCGCGTGGGCACAGCCGTACGCGGCGAGCGGATCGGCCAGCACCTCGGGATCGGCGAGGTCCAGCTCGGGCACTTCGCCTGCCATGGCGTCGGTCATCAAGTCTCCCAGTTTCAAATGTTGGTATCAGATGTTCTGATCATCTGAATGATGACTGTATCTTATGCCGCGGGGGGAAGGCAACGACGGGAGAGTGATGGTCCGGCTCAGCAGGGCGGAAACGCAGGAGCGCAACCGGGCGAAGGTGCTCACCGCGGCCGAGCGCGAGTTCGCCGAGCACGGGTTCCGCGACGCCAAGATCGACCGCATCGCCGAGCGCGCCGAGCTGACCAGGGGCGCGGTGTACTCCAACTTCCCCGGCAAGCGCGCGCTCTACTTCGCGGTGCTCGCCAGGCTCGCCGAAGAGGCACCCACGCCCGCGAGCGCGCAACGCGGCGAAACCGCGCGCGACGCGCTCGGCGCGCTGGCCCGCGCTTGGGTCAGCCACCTTCCGTTCGGGGTCGACCTGATGCCGGAGGTCCTCGCCGACGACCGCGTCCGCCTGCCGTTCACCCAGCTCATGAAGCTCAACGCGCTGCTGCTCAGCCTCGCGCTCGAAGAGCTGCGGCCACCCGAGCGGGCACCCGGCGCCCCGCCCGCGCGGCTGGTGCGGCTCGCGGGCACCGTGCTCACGACCCTGCACGGCGCGAGCGCGCTGGCCGCCGCGGCACCTGGGTTCGGCGAGCCGTTCGACACGATCGGCGCCTGCGAACAACTGGCCGCGCTCGACCTCAACGACTTCTGGCCGCCGCCCGCGGTGGTGCCGCCGGCCCGCCCCGCCGACGACCCGTGGTCACCGCCGCCCGCGATCGACAGGGTGCGCGGCGAGGAAGTCCCGCTCCCCGACGACGGTGTGGTCGCCGTGCTCGGGTTGCACCGGCTGGACGCGGCCGAGGAAGCCGTCCGCACCGGTGCCGCGGTGACCCTCGTACTGGTCACCGGCGAACCGGCGGAGCTGGCGCCACTGGCCAGGCTGATGCTCGCTGAACTGTGCGGCTGCCTGCGCCAGGCCTTCCCGGAACGTGCGTGGCCCCGGCTGCGCGTGGTGTGCGACGAATCGGGAACGGTCGCCGCGGCGGCGGGCCTGCCCGCGGTCAGCGACGGCACGGAAGCGGCGGTGCGCGTCGAAGGCGGCCGGATCGTCGCGCGCGCGGACGGCCGCGGAGCCTGTCACGCGGTCGCCGCCCGCACCTCGTCGAAGACCACGGCCGGATAGCCCCGCCGACCCCTACGAACCCCTATCGCAGCACCGTTCTGGTGCCGTTCCGCCGAATTCGCTGCCAAGCTGACGCGGAATTCCTCCACCTGAACGGAAAGGCACGAAAATGCGGAGATACCTTGCCTTCGCCGGCACCGTACTGGCCGCGGGCGCGCTCGCCACGGCGCCCGGCACCGCGTCCGCGGAACCGGCCGCGCCCGCGATCACCTGCGGCAACCACATGGAACCGGTGGGCGGTGACAAGTACCACCGGAAGTACTACTGGGGCAATTGTTCCGGGGCTGGCGTGCGGGTCAACGTCTGGTACACCGCCTATTCGGGCGGCCCGTTCGACCGTTTCGACCACCAGCAGTGCGCGCCGGCGAATCAGGACGCCCTCGTCGGGGAAACGACGAATTACCTCGTTTCGAGGTACTACGTCAAGGACACCGCGGGCGCCTGCTGACCCGTCGTGACGCAGCAAGCGACCAGCGGTTCACTTGACGGCGCGTTTTTTGCAGGTGAGGCCAACTACTCTGCAGTAGAGTAGTTAGTTCGGGCTTACCTCGGGTGCTCTTCTCGCTCGTGCCGCGCACCACCGAGAAGAGCACCCGCCGTCCTGTTCCGCGCGCGGCTACCACCACGTCGGCATCGACGACATCGCCGACGCGGTCAGCATCACCGGTCCCGCGCTGTACCGCCACTTCCGCGGCAAGCAGGCGTTGCTCGCCGGGGCGACCAGGAAGTTGACCGACTGAACGTGGTCACCGACCTCGCCCGCGTGCGCGCTCTTCCAGTAGTAGCGAACTTCGGTGTCATCTCTGGCGCAATCACGCAGTACCAGGAGCCTTCGTCGACCAGACCTTCAAGAACACCAGGGTCGTGGCGCTCGCGTGTTTGGTCGGCACGGTGAAGGTTTCAGGCACGCCTTCGGCGCGCCGAGTGAAACTGCCGCTCCTCGGTGCCGGTCGCGTCGTTGGTCACCAGCGACAGTTCCCCACGGAACGGACAAGGCGGTCACCTTCACTGCCGTACCCGGACTGGCGCTGCGACCGGCGCGCTACGGGCCGGTCGTCCGGTGGCACGCGGCTGAGCGGTGGTGGCGCTGGGCGGTTCGGCGCCTGCCGGGTTCGGATGGTGGCGTTTTTGTGCCGCTCTTCGGCGGGGAGGGGCTGAAGAACCGGGTTCTGTTCGGCAAGTCCGCCATGGGCACGGACCATCGGACCGCTAAGAGCGGCGGGCTATCAGGCAACTCGGGATTGAGCGGCGGGATGCGGCGGCTGGTCCTGGGGCCCCGCCCAGGATCTAGGTAGGTCACCCTCGCTGCCACACCCGACTAGCCCTGCAGTCCGCACGCGACCGGCCAGTCGTGCGGCCGTGCGGCGGTGCCGCTGGACAATTCGGTACCTGTGGTTCGGATGGCGGGCGTGTTCGTGCCGCTCTTCGTCGGGGAGGGGCCAAAGAACAAGGTTCTGTTCAGCAAATCCGCCATGGGCACGGACCACCGGACCGCTAAGAGCGGCGGGATATCAGGCAACCCGGGGTTAAGCGGTGTGGCGGGTGACTCTGGGGCTCCGCCACGGATCAAGGTAGTCACCCTCGCTGCCGCACCCGACTGGCTCTGCGGTCCACGCGCGACCGGCCGGTCATGCGGTAGCTTCCGACTGGCGGCGGTGCCGCTGGACAATTCGACACCCGCGGTTCGGATGATGGGCGTATTTGTGTTGTCCTTCGCCGGGGGGTGGCTGAAGGACCGGGGTTTTGTCGCTCGGTCCGCGGTGGACGTAGTGGCCGCCGGTGGCGGCATCGGCCCTCAGGCGGCGCGGGGTTGAGCGGTGGGACGGTTCGTCCGGGGTCTTCGCCACGGATCGACGAACGCCGGTGGGGTGAACTCGGGTTGGCCGTTGACCATGCGGAGTGTCCAGTCACTGGTGTGCAGCAGGCGATGATGCCGGGAACACAGCAGCGTGAGATTACCCAGGTCAGTCTTGCCTCCGGCGTACCAGGGCAGCACGTGATGCGCCTCGCAATGACGCGGCCTGCGCGAACACCCGGGAAAGCAGCACCCGCGATCGCGGACGGCGAGCATGAGCCGCATCGCCTCGGTCACCAGACGCCTCGCCCGCCCCATCTCCAACGGCTGCCCCGCACCATCAAGAATGGCCGGAATGATCTTGCAGT
>NZ_BAAANN010000047.1:0-58161 GCF_039529815.1 Amycolatopsis minnesotensis
CTGGCTACACACCTACAATCACCACCGCGGCCACACCGCACTCACCGGCAAACCACCCGCCAGCCGCGTCCCCAACCTCACAGGGCAATACACCTAGTCCTCAGTGGAGTGTGAACCGTGGTGACCTTCTTCTGGTGCGTGCTCGGCGCGCTCATCGCGGGCTACTTCGCGCTCGCGGGCAACGACTACGGCACCGCGATCCTGCTGCGCACGCTCACCCGCGACGAACCGGAGCGGCGGCGGGCGCTCGGCGCGATCGGGCCGTTCTTCCTGGCCAACCAGGTCTGGCTGGTGGCGGCCGTCGGCGTGCTCTTCGGCGCGTTCCCCCACCTGGAAGGAAAGCTCTTCGCCGGTGCGTACCTGGTGGTCGTGCTGCTGCTGACCGGGCTCGTCATGGTCACCGCCGCCGTCCAGCTCCGCAGCAGGCGCCCCGACGGCGAACGGCGGGCGTGGGACGGGCTGATCGTCACCGGCGCGGTGCTCACCACGGGATCGTGGGGGCTGTTCGTCGGCAACCTCGTGCGCGGGCTGCCGGTCGAAGGGCGCACCGTCACCGAGCTGTTCGACCTGCACTCCGTGGTGTGGGCAGCCGGTTTCGTGGCGCTGTTCTCGTTGCAGGGCGCGGTGTTCCTCGCCGCGCGCGGCAGCGACGAGATCGCCGCCAGGGCACGGCGGCTGGCCCGCGTGCTGCTGCCCCCGGTCGTTTCGTTCGTGCTCGTGGTGACCGCGTGGACGGCACTCGACCAGGGTGCCGCCATCGAGAACCCGGCGGCAGGCATCGGCACGGCGGCACTCGCGCTGGTCGCGCTGCTGGTGACCTGGCTCGCGCTCGCCGCGCACCGGCCGCGGACGGCGCTGCTCGGCTGCATGGTGCTGGCCACGACACCGGCGCTGGCCGTCGGCCTGCTCCGGTACCCGCGGGTCCTGATCTCGACCGAACACCCCGGTGGCGGCCTCACCGTGGCGCAGTCCGCGAGCGCGCCGGAAACGCTCGACGTGCTCATGGTCGTGACACCGCCGGTGCTGGTGCTGGTGGCCGCCGTGCAGGGCTGGACCTGGCTGGCGAACCGCCGCCGGGTCGGCGCCGCCTCGGTCCTGCACTTCTAGGCGGCCGGGATGAGACAGCTACCCGGTGTCCGCCGGTACCTGGTCCGGCTGGGCCTGCTGAACGCGGTCGCGGCGGCGATCGTCCTGCTGCTCGCGGAATCGCTCGCGTCGGTGCTCACCGCACCGGCGACGACGACCGTGGCACTGCTCGCTGGCGTCGCGGTCGCGCGCGGGCTGCTCTTCTGGGCCCACGGCGCGCTGACCGGGCGCCAGGCCGCCGCGGTGAAGGAAACGCTGCGCGCCAAGGTGTTCTCGTCACTGACCGTCCGAAGTGGAGTGGATCCCGGCGAGGCCGCGACGCTGGTCACCAAGGGGGTCGGCGCGGTCGACGGGTACGTCGCGGACTACCTCCCCGCACTGGTGTCCTCGGTCGTCCTGCCGATCGCGGTGCTGGTCCGGCTGTGCGTCGCGGACCTGGCCTCCGCGCTGGTCATCGCCGTGACGCTGCCGCTCATCCCGGTGTTCGCGGTCCTCGTCGGCAAGCACACCAAGGCCCGCACCGCGAAGCGATGGCTGCTGATGTCCACTTTGGGCGGTCACTTCCTGGACGCGGTGACCGGGCTCACCACGCTGAAGCTGTTCGGCAGGGCGCGTGCACAGGCGCGGGTGGTGCGGGCGATGGCGGACGCGCACGCCGGCACCACCATGCGGACGCTGCGGACGGCCTTCCTCTCCGGCCTCGTGCTCGAACTGGTCGCGACACTGTCCGTCGCGCTCGTCGCGGTGCCGGTCGGTTTCCGCCTGCTGGCAGGCGGTTTGGACGCGCACACGGCGGTGCTCGTCCTGTTGCTCGCCCCGGAGGCTTACCTGCCGCTGCGGGCCGCGGGCGCGCGGTTCCACGCGAGCGCGGACGGGCTCGCCGCGTTGGCGAAGGTCGCCGAACACGCGCCCGCACCGGCACCGGCGCGGACGCTGAGCAGGCCGCCGGATCTCCGCACCGCGACGATCCGGTTCGACCGCGTGACCGTGTGCCACGGCGACACCGTCGCACTGTCCGAAGTGGACTTAACCGTCGAACCGGGCGAGCGGCTCGCGCTCGTCGGGCGCAGCGGCGCCGGGAAGAGCACCGTGCTTTCGGTACTGCTCGGGTTGACCGAGCCGTCGGCGGGCCGGGTGCTCGTCGGCGGGGCGGATCTTCGCGAGGTCGACCAGGAAGCCTGGCGCGCGCGGGTCGCGTGGCTGCCGCAGCGGCCGACGCTGTTCGCGGCGTCGATCACCGAGAACCTGACGCTCGGCCACGCGCGGACGCCGGCCGAGATCGCGGCGGCGACGAAGGCCGCGATGCTCGACGACGTGATCACCGCACTCCCGGACGGCCGTGCCACACGTCTCGGCGAACGCGGACTGGGGCTGTCTTCCGGGCAGCGCCAGCGCATCGGGCTGGCGCGGGCGCTGCTGCGCACCGAAGCGGACCTGCTCCTGTTCGACGAACCGACGGCGCGGCTCGACAACCGGACGGAGGCCGCGGTGCTCGCCGCGGCGCGCGCCGTGCTGCCCGGCCGCACCGCCGTGCTGGTGGCGCACCGCCCCGCGCTGCTCACCGTGGCCAGCCGGGTCGCCGAACTGCGCGGCGGCCGGATCGCGGGTGCGTCGTGTGCGGCATGACGGTATGGGGTGTCACCCGTGCGGACGTCCGCAGGCTCGCGGTGGCGACCGTGCTGGCCGCCTGCGCCGAACTCGCCGGGCTGCTGCTGATGGCGACCGCGGCCTGGCTGCTCCTGCGCGCCGCCGAGCAGCCGCCGATCGCCGCGCTGACGGTCGCGATCATCGCGGTGCGCGCGCTGGCCCTGCTGCGCGGCGGCCTGCGCTACGCCGAACGGCTCGCCGGGCACGAAGTGGTGCTGCGGTACCTCGGTGCGCTGCGCGGGCGCGTGTACGAAACGCTGACGGCACGGCGTTCTTCCCGGTTTTCCGGTGGCGACCTGCTCTCCCGGCTGGTGTCCGATGTGGACGCCGCGCAGGACGCGGTGCTGCGCTGCCTGCTCCCGGCGCTGGTCGCGCTGGTCGTGGGCATGGCCGCGGTGACCGGCGCGCTGCTGTTCTCCGCACCCGCCGCGCTGGCGCTCGTCGCCGGGCTGGTACTGGCGGGCGTGCTGCTCCCCGTGCTGTCCGCGCGTTCGGCACGGCGCGCGGCCGATGCCGACGCCCCCGCGCTCGCGGCACTGGCCGACTCCGCGATCGACCTCGCGCGCGGCGCCGTCGAACTGCGCGCCTTCGGCGCGGCGGACCGCGCGGTGGCCGCGGCCCGGACCGTCGCAAGTGGACTCTCCGCACGTGAGCGACGGCGGGCGGGTTCGCCGCTACCCGGTGCGGGAGCGGCGATCCAGGTGCTCACGACGCTCGCGGTGTGCGTCACCGCTGGTGGACTGGGCCTGCCCGCGATCGCCGCGCTCGGGCTCGGCACGATGGCGGTGTTCGAGACCGTCCTCCCGCTCGCCACCGCCGCCCGGCGCTGGGCCGAGGTCCGCGAACCGCTGCGGCGGCTGCACCAGCTCCTGTCCGAACCCGCGCCCCGTGACGGCAGTTGCCCGGTACCCGCCGCGAACGTCCACTTGCGACTTCGCGGTGCCGGTCTCCGCTACCCCGGCCGCCCGGCACCTGCGCTCACCGGCGTCGATCTCGACCTCCCGCAGGGCAGGCTCGTCGCGCTCGTCGGGCCGAGCGGGTCCGGTAAGAGCACGCTGCTCGCGGCGCTCGCAGGACAGGTCGAGACCACCGCGGGCGCGGTGACGCTAAACGGGCGGGCGCTCGGCGCCTACCCCGCCGAGCGCCTGCCGGTCTCCGGCGCACTCGCCGACGCGCACGTGTTCCGCGCGACCGTCCGCGAGAACCTGTTGCTGGCCAAGCCTTCCGCCAGCGACGACGAGTTGCTGGCGGCGTGCCGCGCGGCCGGTTCCGAGGCCGAACTCGACCGGCTCCCCGGCACCGACGGCGCCGCGATGTCCGGCGGGCAACGGCAACGGCTGCTGCTGGCCAGGGCGCTGCTCTCGGACGCGCCGGTGCTCCTGCTCGACGAGCCGGTGGAGGGCCTCGACCCCGCGCACGCGGACGCGGTGCTGCGGTCGGTGCTCACCGCCGCGGCGGGGCGGACGGTCGTGCTGGCCACCCACCAGCCCGCGCCGCTGCCCGGCTTCGACGAGATCCTCGTGCTCGACGAAGGCGAGGTCGTCGAACGCGGCACGCACGCCGAGCTCGTCGCCCGTGCCGGTTACTACGCCGAGCACTACCTCCCATCACCCGGACGTGCACATATGCCTTGACCGGAACATAGCTGTAGTGGCATATTGGCGGGCATCGACCACGAAGGAGACGCCATGGATCGCGGCACGTTCATCGAGCACGAGGGCAGGCCGGCGGTGCGGTTCCAGCGCACCTACGCCCACCCCGTGGACCGCCTGTGGGCGGCCATCACCCGTACCGAGGACCTCGCGCACTGGTTCCCGTCGAAGGTGGCGCTCGAAGGCGAAGTCGGCGGCACGGTGTCGTTCTCGCACGACCCGAACGTCGACGACGACCATGGCACGGTGCTCGCCTACGACCCGCCGCACAGGCTGGCCTTCACCTGGGGCGGCGACGAGCTGCACTTCGAGCTGGCACCGGCGGCGGGCGGGTGCACGCTGACCCTGATCAACGTGCTCGAAGCGCGCGACACCGCCGCGCGCAACGCGGCCGGCTGGGCCGTCTGCCTCGCCGAGCTGGGCAAGTACGTCGCCGACGGGTCCGCCGACGGCCCGCACAGCGACTCCGCCGAACCGTGGCGGCCGCTGTACGAAGCCTACGTCGCGGCCGGAATGCCTTCCGGCGCCCCGATTCCCGGCGCCTGATCCCGATGCCCCAACGGGCGCCTTGAGGGATCAAGCCCCGGTTGCTCCGCGCTTCCGCCACCCATCGCACCGGAATCGACGCGCGCGCATCACCGGCAGGGCCCCGCCCCGACCTCCGCAGGAGCATCCTCGAGGGCAGCGGCTACCCGGCGAGCACGTGCCGCATCGGGGGGCGGTCGGCCACCAGTACCTCGGTGACGTCCGGCAGCCATTCCCCGGAAACCTGCACGAACTGGGTCAGGTCCGCACTGCCGCCCGCCTCCACCCCCGCGCGGGCGAGCGCGGTGCCGAGTATCTGCCTCGCCATCACCCCGAGCTGCAGCAGCGACCGGTTGCGGTGCTTGCGGACGCCGAGGTTGACCTGCGCGAGCCCGTCGAGGCCGTAGGCCGCCTCGGCGTCCATCAGCAGCCCGATCTCCACGCCGTACCCCGCCGCGAACGGCACCGACTCCAGGAACTCCCGCGTCGCCGCGTATTCGCCGCCGAGGGGCTGGATGATCCCGGACAGCGCCGGCCGCAGTGCGGCGAGCACCGGGCGCGCCAGCAGCTCGGTCACCCGGCCGCCACCGGTGCCCAGCTCGGCCGTCTCCAACCGCAGCGGGCGGCGGTAGAACCCCTTCACCAGGTGCACGCCCGGCGCGGTGAGCAGCGGCCCGAGCAGCGCGGGCACGAAGGCCGGGTCCGGGTCGACCAGGTCGGAGTCGAGGTAGACGACGAGGTCGCCTGCCGTCGCCGCGAGCGCGCGCCAGAGCACCTCCCCCTTGCCGGGCAACGGTTCCAGCGACGGCAGCACGTCCTCGCGGCGCACCACCCTCGCCCCCGCGGCGGCCGCGACCTCGGCCGTGGCGTCGGTGGATCCCGAGTCGACGACGACCAGCTCGTCGACGAGCGTGCCGAGCAGCGGGCGCACGGACGCGACCACCGCGCCGACCGTCTCCTCCTCGTCGAGCGCGGGCATCACGACCGACACCATCCGGTCACCCTTCGCGGCGGCGAGCGCCTCGGGTGTCCACAGTGGGTTCTGCCACGTGCGCCGCTCGAACCACCTCATGACCGACGATCGTGCCATGCTGGACGCGGTACCCAGCCAAGGAGGACATGTTGGTTCAGTGGTTCGTCCGTTTCGTACTCGCCCCGCTGGCGCGGATGATCTACCGGCCGGTGGTCCACGGCATCCAGAACGTGCCCGCGACCGGCCCCGTCGTCATCGCGGCGAACCACAGGGCGGCGCTCGACACCGCGGTCATCCCGTTCGTCACACCGCGCCCGGTGAAGTTCCTCGGCAAGGCGGAGTACTTCGAAGGCAAGGGTTTCAAGGGCCGGTTCGTCGCGGCCTTCCTCACCGGGCTCGGGTACATCCCGGTGGAGCGCGGCAACGCACAGGCCGGGCTCGCCGCGCTCGAAGCGGGCCGCAAGGTGCTCACCGACGGCGGCGCGTTCGGGATCTACCCCGAGGGCACCCGCTCGCTCGACGGCAGGCTGCACCGCGGCCACACCGGCGTCGCCGCGCTGGCGCTGGCCACCGGCGCGCTGGTCGTCCCCGCCGCGCTGAGCGGCACCGAGAAGCTGCAGCCGAACGGCAAGCGCATCCCGCGGCCGGCGCGGATCACGATCACCTTCGGCCGCCCGATCGACTTCTCCCGCTACGAGGGGCTCGACGCGTCACCGGCGATCCGGCGCGCGGCCACCGACGAGGTCATGTACGCCATCGCCGAACTCTCCGGCCAGGAGTACGTGGACAAGTACCACAAGCGCCCCAACGAAGCCGCCTGAGTCACCGCACCCACTTGTCGACGGTGGGGGCCTCGTACTTCGCGAAGGCGTCCAGCAGCACGGCCGGGTCCTCGTCGACGAACAGCAGCTCGCGGTGCTGTGTGCGCAGGAAGCCCTCGTCGACCATGTGGTCGACGAACTCGCGCAGCCGCGTGTAGTACCCGCCGACGTCGACCAGGCCCAGCGGCTTCCCGTGCAGGCCGAGCTGGGCCCAGGTCCAGATCTCGAACAGCTCCTCGAGGGTGCCCGCGCCGCCGGGCAGCGCCAGGAAGCCGTCGGAGAACTCGGCCATCCTGGCCTTGCGCTCGTGCATGTCCGCGACGACGTGCAGCTCGGTCAGCCCGGCGTGCGAGATCTCGACCCGGCTCAGGTGCTGCGGGATGACCCCGATGACCTCACCGCCCGCGGCGAGCGCGGCGTCGGCGACGACACCCATCGTGCCGACGCTGGCGCCGCCGTAGACGAGCCCGATGCCGCGTTCGGCGAGCAGCTTGCCCAGCGCCGCCGCGCGCTCGGCGTACAGCGGCGAAAAGCCCATCGAAGAGCCGCAGAACACGCAGATGCGGTTAATGGGTGTCCTCCCATGCCTGGTACGACTCGAGCACCACGCGCACGGCGTCGTCGATGTCGTCGGTGACGTGGAGCAGGTCGAGGTCCTTCTCCGAGATCTTGCCCTCGGCCAGCAGCGTGCTGGCGATCCAGTCGTACAGCCCGCCCCAGTAGGACCGTCCGAAGAGGACGACCGGGAACTTGGTGACCTTTTTGGTCTGGACCAGCGTGAGCGCCTCGAACAGCTCGTCCAGCGTGCCGAACCCGCCTGGCAAGCAGATGAACGCCTGCGAATACTTGATGAACATGGTCTTGCGGGCGAAGAAGTAGCGGAAGTTCACGCCGAGGTCGACCCACGGGTTCAGGCCCTGCTCGAACGGCAGCTCGATGCCGAGCCCGATGGAGAACCCGCCCGCCTCGGACGCGCCGCGGTTGACCGCCTCCATCGCGCCGGGGCCGCCGCCGGTGATCGTGGCGAACCCGGCGTTCGCGAGCGCGGCGCCGATCTTGCGACCGAGTTCGTACTCGGGGTGCTCGCGCTTGGTGCGCGCGGACCCGAACACGGTGACCGCGCGCGGTACCTCGGCCAGCGCGCCGAACCCCTCGACGAACTCCGCCTGGATCCGCAGCACGCGCCAGGGATCGGTGTGCACCCAGTCGCTGGGGCCGCGGGAGTCCAGCAGCCGCTCGTCGGTGGTGCTGGTCTCTTCACGCCGGTCGCGGCGCAGCACGACCGGGCCGCGGTGCTTTTCGGGCGGGTGCTCCGGATACTGCTCGCCTGGCACGTCCGGTCGTGTCATCCGCCCATCGGCTCGTTGCTCACTCACCCGTGCTTTGTATCGCGCCAGCCGGGTTCGCGCTACCAGGTTCAGGCGCCCAGGAACGACCGTAAGACGGTTTTCACCTGCCGGATTTCCGCCGCGGCCACGTTCTCCCCCTGGCTGTGCGCGAGGGCGGGGTCACCGGGACCGTAGTTGACCGCGGGCATGCCGAGCGCGGCGAAGCGGGCGACGTCGGTCCAGCCAAGCTTGGCCATCGGCTGCCCGCCCGCGGCGGCCACCAGTTCCGCCGCGGCCGGTGCGCCGAGGCCGGGCAGCGCACCCGGGGAAAGGTCCACAATAGACAGTTCGAAACCGTCGAACACCTCGCGCAGGTGCTTTTCCGCCTGCTCCGGCGAACGGTCCGGCGCGAAGCGGTGGTTGACGGTGAGCACGGCCTCGTCCGGCACGACGTTGCCGGCGACACCGCCGGAGATCTTCACCGCCTGCAGCCCTTCGCGGTAGGTCAGGCCGTCGATCTTGGGGGTGCGCGGCCGGTAGTCGGACAGCAGCCGCAGCGGCTCGGAGAGCAGGTGGATCGCGTTCACGCCGCGCCACGCCCGCGCGGTGTGCGCGCGGGCGCCCGTGACGCGGATCTCCGCGCGCATGGTGCCCTGGCACCCGGCCTCGATCACCGCGTTCGACGGCTCGCCCACGATCGCGAGATCGGCGCGCAGCCAGCCGGGCAGCTCCCGTTCGATGCGGCCGAGCCCGTTGCGCACCGCCTCGACCTCTTCGCAGTCGTAGAAGACGAAGGTCACATCGTGCTTCGGCGCCGGGACGGTCGCGGCGAGGTGCAGGAACACCGCGTCGCCGCCCTTCATGTCGACGGTGCCCAGCCCGTGCAGGCGCTCCGCGTCGCCGGTGCCTTCCCGGCGGACCGGCAGGTTCGCGTTGACCGGCACGGTGTCGAGGTGCCCGGCGAAGATCACCCTGCCGGGGCGCCCGAGATCGGTCCTGGCGAGCACCGCGTTCCCGTTGCGCACGACCTCGAGGTGCCCGGCCTGGCTCTCCAGCGCTTCCTGCACGGCGTCGGCGATGGCGGCTTCGTCACCGGAAACGCTTTCGATGTCCACGAGCGCCGCCGTCAGGTCGACGGGGTCGGCGCCAAGGTCGAGAATGCTCACACGGGCACGCTACTAGCGCGTCCCGCCCTGAGTCCGCAGGCATCGCCACTGGGCGTACCGTCTGCGCCGTGCGGACGAGAATCGTGGCGGCGAGCGCGCTGGCCCTGCTGGCGGTCCTGGTTTCGGGGTGTTCCGGTGAAGCGGGGCCGAAGCCGAAGCCGCAGGCACCCGATCCCGGGATCTCCGGCCTCAAGGTGAAGCTCGAAGCACTCGTGGCGGACACCTGCTACTCCAAGCCGGGCGGCCAGGAGCCCAAGGGGTGTGAAAAGTACGTCACCCAGCTGGGTGGCACCGCGGGCACCGTGCACAAGCAGGCCGGGCTGGCCAAGAACCCGGGGCTCGACGGGTTCGCCACCGACCTCGACCACGGCGTCGACGCCTACCGGACGGGCGGGTGCACCACGGTCGCCTCGTCCGCGCCGGGTCCGTGCGTCGACTCGCTGACCGCGATCGCCCGCTCCCTCCGCGAGATCAAGAGCACCGTGGACGCGCTGCCCGACGCGTGATGACCAGCGCGGGCTGGGTTACCGTGTCGGCGTGAGCGAGCAGACCCCCACCCCCGAAAGCACCGGCGCGCACGGAGTCGGCCTGGCCACCGTGACCGTCGGCGGCGGCACCGTGCTGGACACCTGGTTCCCGCAGCCGAAGCTGACCGAGGCCACCAAGGGCACCGAGGCCACCGGCACCGAGCGGCTGAGCATGGAGCAGGCCGTCGAGGCGCTCGGCGAGTCCGTCGGCGCGCTGATCGGCGAAGACCCGGCACGCGGTGTCGAGGTCGTCGCGGTGCGCACCACCATCGGACGGCTCACCACCGCGCCCGCCGACGCGCACGACGTCTACCTGCGGCTGCACCTGCTCTCGCACCGGCTGGTCCGCCCGCACGGGCAGAACCTCGACGGCATCTTCGGGCTGCTGTCCAATGTGGTCTGGACGAACCACGGGCCGTGCCCGGTCGAAGGGTTCGAGGCGACCAGGCTCCGCCTGCGCGGCCGCGGCAACGTGACCGTGTACGGCATCGACAAGTTCCCGCGCATGGTCGACTACGTGAGCCCGTCCGGCGTCCGGATCGCCGACGCGGACCGCGCCCGCCTCGGCGCGCACCTGGCCACCGGCACCACGGTCATGCACGAAGGCTTCGTGAACTACAACGCGGGCACGCTCGGCGCGTCCATGGTGGAGGGCCGGATCTCGGCAGGCGTCGTGGTCGGCGACGGCTCGGACGTCGGCGGCGGGGCGTCGATCATGGGCACCCTCTCCGGCGGCGGCACCGAGGTCATCTCGCTCGGCGAGCGCTGCCTGATCGGCGCGAACGGCGGGTGCGGCATCTCGCTCGGCGACGACTCGGTGATCGAAGCGGGCCTGTACGTCACCGCGGGCTCCAAGGTGCTCTTCGACGGCAAGACGGTCAAGGCGCGCGAGCTGTCCGGCGCCACCGGCGTGCTCTTCCGGCGCAACTCCACGAACGGGCAGGTCGAGGCGGTTCCGCGGACCGGCACCGGCATCGAACTGAACGCCGCCCTGCACGCGAACGACTGAGCTTCTCCCCGGCAGGCGCCGACTGCCTGCGGTTAGCGGGCTAACCGCGCTCGGCGAGGGCGTTCGCGTTCTGGAAGGCACCTCCGCCGTTCACCTACCATTCATCTAATGAGCACCTCATCGTCCGCGCCGGCGCGGAGCGGCAAGAAGACCGCCAAGAAGGCAGCCGGGAAGGCAGCCAGGAAGTCGCTGAGCCCGACGGCGCTCGGGCTGCCCGCGAAACCGGTCAAGCCGCGCGCGAGCGATCCGCCCGCGACCCATCTGCGCGCGAAACTGGACGCGGACCTGCGCGCGGTGCTCAAGCACGAGCCGGGCACGCGCAGCGGCGTCGACCCCGAGGACCTGCACCAGATGCGGGTGTCCACCCGGCGCCTGCGCAGCATCCTCAAGACCGCGGGCGGCCCGCTCGGCTCCACCGCGGACGCCGCGCGCGCCGAACTCGGCTGGCTCGGCGGCGCGCTCGGTGAGGTCCGCGACTACGACGTGCTGATCGGGCACCTGCGCGAGGTGGTCGCCGAGTTCGAAACCGCGGACCAGCTCGCCGGGCACGAGCTGGTTTCGGTGTTCGTCGCCGAGCGCGCGCGGGCGAAGAAGCGGCTGAGGAAGGTGCTCGACAGCGAGCGGTACCGCATGCTGCTGCAGTCGGTCGCCCAGCTCACGCGTCGGCCCGACCACGAGCCCGAAGCCGCCGAAAAGTCCACAGTGGACGATTCGGATCCCGTCACCGCGCTGCGCACCCCGCACCGCAAGCTCGCGAAGGCGATCGCGGTGCTGCCCGCCGAGCCGCCCGACCCCGAACTGCACGCGCTCCGCATCAAGGGCAAGCGGCTGCGCTACGCCGCCGAACTCGCGCTCACGTCGGCGAAGAAGAAACGAGCCGATCGCGTGCGGAAGCTGATCAGCGCCACCAAGGACCTGCAGACGATCCTCGGCGACCACCAGGACGCCGTGGTGGCCGCCGACCGCATGCGCGAGCTCGTGCGGGGCGCCGCCGAGGGCAACGCGCGGATCGGGTTCATCGCGGGCCGGATCGCCGAGCGCGAGCTGGTGAAGCGGCTCGACACCCGCGCGCGCTGGCGCTCGGCGTGGCTGAAGGTCGACGCGGCCGCTCAGCGCGCGATGTAACCGTCGGGGCGGATGTCGACGACTGCGGCGGAGGTGACGGAGTACGCGCGGAAGGCGTGCCCGTCCTGGTCGAGCAGCTCATCACCGACGGGCGTTCCGCCCGCGGGGACGATCCGGTACGTGTGCTCACCACTCGCGGGCACGTCGCCGAAGACGAGCCGGGTGGCGTGCGGGCCGCGGAAGAGTTCGAAGAGCCGCACCTGCTTGCCCTCGGCGGTGCGCAGCGGCGCGTCCGGCGCCCGGTCCCCCGCCTGCACGGGACCGCCCCACGCGCCTTCGCGGTAGCTGACGTTGAGCTGTTGGGTTTCCTCGCCGCGCTCGTTGGCGTCCGGGTCCCCGTCGGTGTACTTGCGCATCAGCTTGGTGCTCACCTCCAGCACGTACTTCGCGATCGCCCGGCGCTCGGTCTCGTAGCTGGCGAGCAGCTCTTCCGACCCGTCCGCGAGCTTCCAGCCGAGGTTGTAGGCGTCCTGCACGCCGGTGTTGAGGCCCTGCCCGCCGGTCGGCGGGTGCACGTGGGCCGCGTCGCCCGCGAGAAACACGCGCCCGGACCTGAACCGCTCGGCGAGCCGCACGTTCGGGCGCCACACGGTGGACCAGACCAGTTCGGTCAGCTCCAGATCGGTCCGCCCGGAGAACCGGTCCACCTGCCGTTGCAGGACTTCCAGTGACGCCTCGGTGGCACCGTCCGGCAGCGGGGCGGCGAACTGGAAGTGCCGCCCGCCGGTCAGCGGGGTGAGCATGATCCCTTCCACCGGGTTCCCTTCGGCGGCGAACCAGTGCGCGTGCTCGTGGTCGAGCGCGTCGATGCGGACGTCGCCGAGCAGCATCCGGATGGACTCGTCGGTGACGCCCTCGAACGCGATGCCCAGCGCCTTGCGCACGAAACTGCGGCCGCCGTCGGTGCCGACGAGGTAGTCCGCCCGCACCGCCTCGTCCCGCCCATCGTGTCGCAGGGTCGCGGTGACCCCGTTTTCGTCCTGCGCGAAACCGACCAGCTCGGTGCCCAGCTCGACGGTGACCCCGAACTCGGCGAGCCGGTCGCGCAGGATTTCCTCGGTGCGGGACTGCCCGAGGAACCACGGGGTCGTGTACGGCGCGTCCGGCCGCGTCTCGGCCTTCGCGCCGAACTGCTCGCCCACCTCGGTGGTTTCGCCGCCGACGTGCATGAGCATCGGCCACGGCGGCGCGCCCGCGGCGAGCACCGCGTCGATGACGCCGAGGTCTTCGAACACTTCGAGCGTGCGCGGCTGCAGGCCGTCACCGCGGGATCCGGCGAAGAACTCCTGCCCCTTTTCGGCGATGCGGACGTCCACACCGCGGCGCGCGAGATCGATGGCGAGCGTGAGGCCGGTGGGACCGGCCCCGGCGACGAGAACCTGCATGACACCCCTCCAGTGAATTAAAATTCAGTGAATCTAGATTCAGAATGAAGGCTGTTAGCGTTCCTGTCAAGGAGGGCCATGACCACGAGCAGGAAAGAGAAGGCGGCTGAGACGGAGGCCGCGCTCAAGGCCGCCGCCGCACGGCTGTTCGTCGAGCGCGGCTACCTCAGCACGAAGATCACCGACATCACCCGGGAAGCCGGGCGGGCGGCCGGCTCCTTCTACAACCACTTCGCCAGCAAGGAAGCCCTGCTCGAAGCGCTGCTGAAGGACCTGGCCGACGCCGGGGACGAGGCCGCGGAGGAGCCGGGGCACAGTGCGGACTTCACCGACCCGGCCGCGATCCGCTACCACCTGCGGTCACTGTGGACGTTCTACCGCGACAACGCGGGCGCCATGCTCGCGGTGCGCCAGGCGGCGATGGTCGACGAGGGCTTCGGGACGACCATGCGCCAGTTCGGCACGGTCCAGCAGGAGGAGCTGCACGACCACCTCGACACGATCATCGCGTCGTCGGACATGAAGCTCCCCGGCACGCCCGAACTCAGCATCTCGATGATGACGCTGCTACTGGACTCCTTCGCGCACCAGTGGCTCTTCGGCCCCGCGATCGAGGGCGTGCGCAGGCCCGACGACGAGGAAGCCATCGAAGCGCTCACCAGGTTCATCTACCGGGGCCTGACCGGCAAGGACTACTGAGCCGCGTCTTCCTCGTGGCTCGGCGGGACTGCCCCGTGGGGGCGGCGCCCTGAAGGTGCCCTTTGGGGAATCTGACGCCGCGAAGGCGCCCTTGAAGGCACGCACTGGGATCTCGCGACTCGCGGAGCTTTCTCATTCCCGCACTTGTGCCCCAAAGGGACCCGCAGAGACGGGAACGTCGCGAATCTGGCCTTCGCGGGCCTGCCCAGCTCCAGGCCGCACGCCCCGAAGGCTCCCTTGAGGGAACCTGACGCCGCGAAGGCGCCCTTCAGCGCATGAAGGTCGCCGTGCCGCCCGCCGCGAAGGGCGAGATCGCGGCGTCAGATGCCCCCAAGGCGTCCTTCAGGGAAGGCACCGGACTTCCCAAGCTCACGCCTCTTCCCCATGTCCGCGCTGGCGCCCGAAAGGGGGCCGTCACGGGCGTGAACGCCGCGGATGCGACCTCGTAGGCCCGCCCTGCTCCGGAGCACATGCCCCGAAGGGACCCCTCAGGGAACCTGACACCGCGAAGGCGTCCTTCAGGGCATCAACATCGCCAAACCGCGCACCACGAAGGGCAAGATCGCGGCGTCGGACTCCCCGAAGGCCGCCAAGCCAGGGCCTCCGGCGAATCAGCTCGCGAGGCGGTCGGCGGCGGTTTCGACGCGTTCGTCGGTGCCGGTCAGCCCGATCCGCACGTGCTTCGCGCCGCTCGGGCCGTAGAAGGTTCCCGGCGCTACCAGGATGCCCCGGGCCGCGAGCCAGGCGACGGTCTGCCAGGCGTCCTCCTCGCGAGTGGCCCACAGGTAGAGCCCTGCCTCGGAGTGGTCGATGCGGAAACCACTGTCCGCCAACGCTTTCCGCAGCACCTGGCGGCGGCGTTCGTACCGCCCGCGCTGTGCGGCGAGCGCTTCGTCGTCGGTCAGCGCGACGACCATCGCCTCCTGCACCGGCCGCGGCACGATCATGCCCGCGTGCTTGCGGATCGCGAGCAGGTCTTCGACGAGCGCCGGGTCACCGGTGACGAACCCGGCGCGGTAGCTCGCGAGGTTCGCCGACTTCGACAGCGAGTGCACCGCGAGCAGGTTGTCGAACCGGCCGTCGCAGACCGACGGGTGCAGGATCGACACCGGTTCGGTCTCCCAGCCGAGCGCGAGGTAGCACTCGTCGGAGACCACCACGACATCGCGCTCGCGGGCCCATTCGACGACCTTGCGCAGGTGCTCCGGGCCGAGCACGCGGCCGGTCGGGTTGGACGGCGAGTTGAGCCAGATCATCGCGGGACGGCTCGGCCCGAGCTGGGTGAGCCCGTCCGCGCGGACGGCTTCGGCGCCGGCGAGGAGCGCGCCGACCTCGTAGGTCGGGTACGACAGCTCGGGGATGACCACCTGGTCGCCGGGCCCGGCGCCGAGCAGGCGCGGCAGCCAGGCGACGAGTTCCTTCGACCCGATGGTCGGGAGCACGGCGACCGGGTCGAGGCCGGAGATGCCGTGCCTGCGGCGCAGCGCGTCGATCGCGGCGCTGCGCAGCGCGGGCGTGCCGTGCGTGGCCGGGTAGCCGGGGATGTCCGACACCGAGGCCAGCGCGTCACGGATGCCAGCCGGAACCGGGTCGACCGGCGTGCCGATCGAGAGGTCCACCACTCCGCCGGGGTGGGACCTCGCCTTGTCGCCGTACTCGGTCAGCGCGTCCCACGGGAAGTCGGGAAGCGCGGAAGCCGCTGGGCTCATTCGCCCTGCGGCGCGAGTGCCTTGATCCAGTCGGGGTCATCGCTGACCTTGCCGACCTTGGACGCCCCGCCGGGTGATCCGAGCTTGTCGAAGAAGTCCACGTTGGCCTTCGTGTAGTCGGCCCAGTCGTCGGGAACGTCGTCCTCGTAGTAGATGGCCTCGACCGGGCACACCGGCTCGCAGGCACCGCAGTCGACGCACTCGTCGGGGTGGATGTAGAGCATCCGGTCGCCCTCGTAGATGCAGTCGACGGGGCACTCGTCGATGCAAGCCTTGTCGAGCACATCGACGCAGGGCTCGGCGATCACATAGGTCACTGCGCTCTCCTGCTGTTCCTCAAGTTCGTCACTCCTTGGCGCCCGGCCGACATTACGCGGCCTCGGGCGTCCCTTCCCTGGTGAGGCAACCCTTAGCGGACGGCACACCCAGGCGCGGCATACTCCCGGTATGGCGACGTTACCGCGATTTGCGGCCCCGCGGCGGCGGCGTCCTGTTGTCGCCGGTGACCACGAACCGCGGCTTCGGCTTCTCCCCGGAATCCCCGGAGTCCCCGGTCTTCTTCGCCCCGACGGCCCGGTTGAAGCCTTCGGCGATCTCCTTGACGAGGTCGTCGTTGTGCCGGTCGTCCTTGCGCGCGATGCTCATCGACCCTCCCTGCTCCTTCGCGGGCTCCTCGTCACAATCTAACGCGTGATGACCAGCGAAGCGCTCGAATCCGCCTGTGCGGCCGCATGGCGGGCACCGGTGCGGGCCCGGCTGGGCGACTGGCTGCTGCGCTGGGCGGACGGGTTCACCGGACGGGCCAACAGCGCGCTCGCCCTCGGTGACCCCGGCGTGCCCGTGCCCGAGGCGCTGCGCGCGGTGTGTGAGTTCAGCCACTCCCACGGCATTCCCCCGATCGCGCAGGTGATACACGGCAGTGCGGCCGAGGCCGCCATCGCCGCCGCGGGCTGGATCGAGCACAGCGCGCACCCGGCCGGTCACGAAGTGTCGGTCCTGCTCGGTGACGCGGGGTCCGCGCCGGGCGACGCCGAAGTACTGGCGGAGCCCACCGGCGAATGGTGGGAGCTGTGCGCGGGCACCTCGGCGCCGTCGGAAGCGCAGCGGTACGTCCTGACCACCGGCGACATCGGCTACGGCGTGGTCCACGACGGTGGCAGGGTGGCCGGCGCGGTGCGCGCCGCGGTCGTCGGCGACCTGCTGCACGTATCCAGGCTCGCGGTGCGCCCCTCTTGTCGGCGGCGCGGGTTCGCGGTCGCCCTGATGGCCGCGGCGGGCCAGTGGGCGAACCACCGGGAATGCGCCTTGCAGGTCTCGGTAAGGAACGCGCCCGCGCTCGCGTTGTACGGACGGCTCGGGTTCACCGAGCACCACCGGTACCGGTACTGGGTGCCACCACAGACCACGTGCGAGGATCCGAAGTCGTGAAAATCGTTGTAGTCGTCGGCGGGGTGGGCGGCGCCCGCTTCCTGCTCGGCGTGAAAGCCGCACTCGGCCTGCCCCCGATCGGGACGGTGTCCGATTCACCGCACGAGATCACCGCCGTGGTCAACACCGGCGACGACGTGTGGATGCACGGGCTCCGGATCTGCCCCGACCTCGACACCTGCATGTACACCCTCGGCGGCGGGATCGACACCGCCCGCGGCTGGGGGCACGCGGGCGAGACCTGGACGGTCAAGGAGGAGCTCGCGGCCTACGGCGCCGAGCCGAGCTGGTTCGGGCTCGGCGACAAGGACATCGCGACGCACCTGATCCGCACGCGCATGCTGCGCGCGGGCTATCCGCTCTCCGCGGTGACCGAAGCGCTGTGCGATCGCTGGCAGCCCGGTGTCCGCCTGCTGCCGATGTCGGACGACCGGGTGGAGACCCACGTCGTCGTCGACGACCCCGAGCAGCCGGAGCAGGAGAAGGCGCTGCACTTCCAGGAGTGGTGGGTCCGCTACCGCGCCGAGCTGCCCGCGCGGTCGATCGTGCCGATCGGCGCCGACGAGTCGGCGCCGGGCCCCGGCGTGCTGGACGCGATCGCGCAGGCCGACGCGGTGCTGCTGGCACCGTCGAACCCGGTGGTCTCGGTGGGCACCGTGCTGTCGGTGCCCGGCGTGCGCGAGGCGCTGCGCAAGACCGCGGGCGGCGTCGTCGGCATCTCCCCCATCATCGGCGGGAAGCCGTTGCGCGGCATGGCCGACGCGTGCCTCACCGCGATCGGGGTGGAGACCTCGGCGGAGGCCGTCGGACGGCACTACGGCGCACGGCAGACCACCGCGGACGGGGTGCTCGACGGCTGGCTCGTGCAGTCCGGCGAGTCGGCCGACGTGCCCGGTGTCGCGGTGCGCGCGGTACCCCTTCTCATGTCCGATGTGGACGCCACCGCGGCGATGGCGAAGGCCGCGCTCGAACTGTCCGGAGTGGACCTTGCCTGAAAAACCTGACCAGCCGCTGCCGGACCACGCGGCGCCCCGCATCGAGATCCTGCCCGTCGACGGCCTGCCGGAGTTCCGGCCTGGCGCCGACCTGACCGGGGCGATCGCCTCGGCAGCGCCGTGGCTGCGCTCCGGTGACGTGCTGGTGGTGACCAGCAAGATCGTCTCCAAGGCCGAGGGCAGGCTCGTCACCGTGCCCACCGACCCCGAGGCGCGCGACGCCGCGCGACGCAAGCTCGTCGAGGAAGAATCGGTCAGGGTGATCGCCCGCATCGCGCGGACGGTGATCACCGAGAACCGGCTCGGCATCGTGCAGGCCGCGTCCGGTGTGGACGCATCCAATGTGGCCGGGAACGAGGTGGCGCTGCTGCCGGCCGACCCGGACGCGAGCGCATTGGCGCTGCGCGACGGGTTGCGCGAGCGGCTCGGCGTGGAGATCGCGGTCGTGGTCACCGACACCATGGGCAGGGCGTGGCGGGTCGGGCAGACCGACGCCGCGATCGGCGCCAGCGGGCTGCGGGTGCTGCACGCCTACGCGGGCGCCGTGGACGAGCAGGGCAACGAGCTCGCGGTCACCGAGATGGCGATCGCCGATGAACTGGCCTCGGCGGCCGATCTGGTGAAGGGCAAGCTCGGCGGCACCCCGGTGGCCGTGGTGCGCGGGTTCGAAATCGCCGACGACGGCTCGACCGCGCGGAAGCTGGTCCGGCCCGTCGAGGAGGACCTGTTCCGGCTCGGCACGAACGAGGCACTGGCGCAGGGCAGGCGCGAAGCGGTGCTCACCCGCCGCTCGGTGCGCGCGTTCAGCGAGTCCGAAGTGGACCCCGAGACCATGCGCCGCGCGATCGGCGCGGCGCTGACCGCGCCCGCGCCGCACCACACGCGACCGGTCCGGTTCGTCTGGCTGCGCGACCCCGCGAAGCGGAAGGCGCTGCTGACCGCGATGCGGGAGTCGTGGCGCGCCGACCTCGCCGGTGACGAGTTCACCGACGAGCAGATCGAAAAACGGCTCAGCAGGGGCGACATCCTGTTCGACGCGCCGGAGGTGGTGATCCCGTTCCTGGTCCCCGACGGCGCGCACACCTACCCCGACGCGCGGCGCAACGCCTGCGAGCACACGATGTTCACGGTCGCCGCGGGCGCCGCCGTGCAGGGCCTGCTGGTGGCGCTGGCCGCCGAGGGCGTCGGCTCGTGCTGGATCGGTTCGACGATCTTCGCCGCCGATCTGGTGCGCGAGCAGCTCGAGCTCGGCGCGGACTGGGAGCCGCTCGGCGCCGTCGCGATCGGGCACCCCGTCGACGGCCCGCCCGCGGCGCGCGGCCCGCGCGAGCTGGCGGAAGGGCTGGTGGAGCTGTGACGCTGCGCGAGGACGCACTGTCCACTTTGGCGCGATGGCGGCCGCCGTCGGCAGGCCAGGAGTCGCTGCGGCAGGCGTTCACCGGGTTCCTGCTGGCACGCGAGGACTCGTGCGCCAGGTCGTGCGAGGCGGGGCACCTGACCGCGTCGGCGGTGCTGCTCGACGCGGACGGCGAGCGGGTGCTGCTGACCCTGCACCCCAGGGTGGGGCGCTGGCTCCAGCTCGGCGGGCACTGCGAACCCGAGGACGCCACGCTCGCCGGCGCCGCGCTGCGCGAAGCGCGCGAAGAGTCCGGAATGGACGGATTGGTGATCGACCAGGAGCCGGTGCACCTCGACGTGCACCCGGTGACCTGCTCGCTCGGCAAGCCGACGCGGCACTTCGACGTCCGGTTCACCGTGCGGGCGCCGCGCGGTGCGGAGCCGGTGCGCAGCGACGAGTCCGACGACCTGCGCTGGTGGCCGCTCGGCGGGCTGCCGTCCGGTTCGGAGGACCTCGGCGAACTCGTGGCGCTGGCGACGTCGTGATCGTCGGCTACGACCCGGCGTCCCCGGTGCCGCCCTACGAGCAGGTCCGATCGGGACTCGCGAACCGGATCAACGACGGCTCGCTCGCGGTGGGCGCGAAGCTGCCGACCGTGCGCGCGCTCGCCGGTGAACTCGGCATCGCGCCCAACACCATCGCGCGCGCCTACCGCGAACTCGAAGAAGCGGGCCTGATCGAGACGAGGGGCCGGGCGGGCAGCTTCGTCGGCGCGTCCGGCGACGAGACCAGGCAGCGCGCGAAGCAGGCCGCCGGTGACTACGCGGACACCGTCCGTGGCCTGGGAATTCCGGCCGACGAGGCGCTCGCGATCGTGCGGGCCGCGCTCGACCGGTCCTGAGTGGAATCGCCCGCCCGGATTCCCCCGTTCGGGTAAAAGCGCGGGCGGTCGCGGGTTATGGTGTGCGCGCACAGGAGGGAGGCAGCGCATGCCTTTGGGGTTCGGCACCCGGGTCCACATCCACACCGGCGGCAGCGGCGACGGCTCCGGCGGCTGGTGGGTACTCGGCATCATCGCCGCGATCGTGCTCATCTGCATCATCGTCGGCCTGGTCAAAGCACATAACCAGAACAAGGCGAAGGGCTTTCCCGGCACTCCCGGCTTCGGTCCGAACGGGCCAGTGCCGCCTCCCGGCGGGCCGGTCCCGCCGCCTCCCGGCGGATTCGGCGAGCCAGGCCCCGGTGCGTTCGCCCAGCAGCCACAGGGCTTCGCCCCGCCGCAGTCCGGCGGCTTCCCCGCGATGGCCCAGCAGCCCGGTGGCGCTGTCGCACCGCCGCCGTCCGGGGGCTTCCCGCAGCAGCAGGGCGGCTTCCCGCCTCCCGGTGGCTTTCCCCCGCCTTCCGGTGGCTTTCCCCCGCCTTCCGGGGGCTTCCCGCAGCAACCGCCGCCGTCCGGTGGCTTCCCGCCGCCGGGCGGGTTCGGCCAGCCGCCCGCCTACCCGCAGGGCCCCCAGCAGGGTTTCCCGCCGCAGGGTCCCCCGCAGCAACCCCCGCGCTGGTAGACCATGGGCTTCTCGATCCTGTCGCTCGCCATCATCGTGGTGCTGCTGGCCGTGATCGCGGTGCTGGCGGTGCAGCTCTCCTCGGCGAAGAAGAAGCTGAACGGCCAGTACCCGCAGCAGCAACCCTTCGCGCAACAGCAACCTTTTCCGCAGCAGCCGTTCCCGCCGCAGCAGCATCCCGGCCAGCAGTACCCGCCGCGGCAACGCTGGTAGGCACCATGCCCCGAAGGTCACCTTCGGGGCATGCGTCTTTTCCGGGGGAGAGCCCGAGATCCTGCCGCAGGGCCGAGTGGGCAAGAAACTCGCGCTGCCCCTGCGGAGCCCGGCGTGCCCCGAAAGCCGCAGTGATGTGTGCGCGTCGGTTCCGGTGAGGTGGGTGGCGGATGCGTGGAGCCGTCGGGGCCTTGGTCCCTGAAGGGCGCCTTCGGGGAATCTGACGCCGCGATCTCGCCCCTCACGGCGGGCGGCATGGTGGTGCTGATGCCCTGAAGGTGACCTTCGCGGCGTCAGATTCCCTCAAGGGCGCCTTCAGGGCATGCACCCTGGAGCGGAGCAGCCCCGGCGAAGGCCACATCCGCGGCATGCACATCCCTGAAGGCCCCTGCAGGGGCCTTCAGCGCGGACGGGGGAAAGAGGCGCGGGCGGCGAAATCCCAGCGCATGCCCTGAAGGTCACCCTCGCGGCGTCAGATTCCCCGAAGGGCACCTTCAGGGCATGCGCAGCGGACCCCACCTCGGCCTCTATAGGAGCATCCTTCACGGCATGAACCATCCGCCCGTGGGAAGGCGCCTACATCGCGCGGTAGTCGCGGATCGGGTATCGGGGCCCGTACTTCGGGCGCGAGTACCCGGCGGCCTCCAGGTACCGGACGACGCGCTGCCGTTGCGGGGCGTAGGGCGCGAGCACCTCCTGCAGCCCGGCGTCGTCGAGTGGCGCGCCGACGAGGGCGTGGCCGACCACGGCCGGGATGTGGAAGTCCCCGAAGCTCACCGCGTCCGGGTCCCCCCACGCGCGCTGCGCCACCTCCGCCGCGGTCCAGACGCCGATGCCCGGCACCTTCCGCAGCCACGCGCGCCCTTGCGCGCCACGGGTTTCGCCCGCCTTCTCCAAGCGGTGCGCCACCTGCGCGGCGAACACCAGCGTCCGCCGCCGGGTGTGGTCGACGCCAGCCCTGTGCCACTTCCAGTCCACAATGGACATGATCGCGCGCGGGGTAGGTGGCACGCGCAGCCAGTCCGGTACCGGGCCGGGAGCCGGTTCGCCGTACCAGCGGCACAGCTCGCGCCACGACCGCCTCGCCTCGATCCCGGTGACCTTCTGCTCCAGCACCGCGGGCACCAGCGCGTCCCAGACCCGCCCGCTCGACCCGAGCCGCAACGCGGGCAGCGCGTGCCGGGCGGCGGCCACCGCGTCGTGGTGCGCGACGAACCCCGCGTCGTCGTCATCGGCGCCGAGCAGCGCGGGCAGCCCCGCGAGCAACCGGTCCGCGCCATCGCCCCATGCCTGCGCTTCGACCTCACCGTCGGCGAACCGGCGCAGCGCCATCGCGGCAGGCCCGTCGGCGGTGTTCCCGGCCAGCCATGCGACGCCGCGCTCGTCCCGCCGGAAATGCGGGTCGCCGCGGCCGTGCTGGTGCGGGGACAGCACCTGCGCGAGATCGAGCGGGAACGACGGCCGGTAGCGCATGCTCAGGCGTCGCTGGAGAACCGGACGGCGCCGTCGGGCAGTTCGACGCCGGGCCAGACCCTGGCACCGTCGACCAGTTCGCAGCGCGCGCCGACCGACGCGCCGTCGCCGAGGACCACGCCGCTCAGCCGCGCACCCGCGCCGACCCGCGCACCCGCGCCGAGCACCGAGCGTTCGACCACCGCGCCCTCGCCGATCGACGCGCCGTCGAACAGCACCGAGCCGGAAACCCGTGCTCCGGCGCCGATCTCGGCATCGGCGCCGATCGCGGACCCGCCGTCCACTTCGGCGTCACCCGCGACGTGCGCGCCGCCGAGAACCAGGGACTCCCCCACTTCGCCCGGCAGCGCCGACGTCGGGGCGAGGCCGCGGACGAGATCGGCCGAACCGCGCACGAACGCCTCCGGGGTGCCCACGTCGAGCCAGTACGAGGAGTCGACGTACCCGTGGATGTGCGCGCCGGAGGCGAGCAGGCCGGGGAACGTCTCGCGCTCGACCGAAACCGGCCTGCCCTCGGGGATGGACTCGATCACCGAACGCCGGAACACGTAGCAGCCGGCGTTGATCTGGTCGGTCGGCGGATCGGGGATCTTCTCCAGGAACTCCAGCACCCGGCCGGAGGAGTCGGTCGGCACCGAACCGAACCGGCTCGGGTCCGCGACGCGCTGCAGGTGCAACGTGACGTCCGCGCCGCTGTCGCGGTGCGTGCGCACCAGCTCGCCGAGATCCGCCCCGGCCAGGATGTCGCCGTTGAAGACCACCGCGTCGTCGGCGCGCAGCCTGCCCGCCACGTTCCGGATCGCACCCGCGGTGTCGAGCGGCTCGTCCTCCACCACGTATTCGATTTCGAGGCCGAGCGGCGCGCCGTCGCCGAAGAAGTCTTCGAAGACTTCCGCGCGGTAGCTCGTGCCGAGGACCACGTGCCGGAACCCGGCCGCACCGATGCGCGACAGGAGATGGCTCAGGAACGGCACCCCCGCGGTCGGTAGCATCGGCTTCGGCGCGGACAGCGTCAGCGGGCGGAGGCGGGTGCCCTTTCCGCCGACGAGTACCACCGCGTCGGCGGGCTGGTCCGATGTCATGTCAAGATCCTCTCCGTCCACCCGGCGAATCACCAGGTTCCACCGCGGCACCGCGCGACATGCCGCGAAGAACCGCGAGAAACGCTGACGGCAACGGCCTCAAGGGCCTACCCTAGGTGGTGGAAGCCTTCTCCACGGGAGGGCCCAGCAGTACGAGTACAAGGTGGCCCCGGTCGGCGCGGGCCTCTGGTCGAGTCGGGAGGCCGAGGGGATGGACCCCCGCGATCGTGCGGATGCCCAGCTTTCACGTGCGAGGGCCCGCGGCGCGTATGTCGTCACCTCCGACAACGCGACTTCGCCGATGGACTCGTCGAACACGCAGCAGATCCCGAGATCGGTGGTCTCCGAGATCGACCGCTCCGACGACCCGGACACCACCACGGTGCTGCCGTCGGAACTGATCGAGGCCGCGTCGCACCTGGCGAACGAGGAATCTACCGCGCGCCTGGAACGCCCGTCGCAGGCCCGCGGTCAGCAGACCGCTCCGCTGCCCCAGCCGACGAAACCGCAGCCTCGCCCGCGCCCGCAGGCCGAGCAGAACACCCCGCGCGAGGGCGTGAGCAGCGTGAGCGGAATCGTGCCGACCACCACCCAGGACGCACCGGCCAACGGTCAGTCGGCACTGTCCCGGCGCCTCGAAGGCCTGTGACCCGCTAGATCCGGGGAAGCAGCGCGGCGAACCGCGCCAGGGCTTCGTCGACGCGGGCGGGATCGGTGGCGGTCATCCGGTCCAGCACGAGCCCGCGCAGTGTCGCCACCACGAGTGTCGCGGCCGCGGGGTCGAACCGGCCGGCGAGCACCGCGAGCCAGTCGTCCACCATGCCGCGGCCGCCGTCGGCGTAGTCGCCGGGGTTCGTCATGGCGTCGGTGTAGGTCTGGAAGAACAGCCGCAGGTACGGCCCCTGCTCGGCGTCGATGAGCCAGGCCCAGATCACCCGGATCAGCTCCGCCGCGGACAGGTCGTGCTCGGCGAGGTATTCGGTGAGGCTCGCGCCGAGGCGGCGGCGCGCTTCGGCGAGCAGCTCGGAGACCAGCGCGCGCTTGCTGCCGAAGTCGTAGAGCAGCATGCGGGTGCTCGTGCCGAGCGCGGTGGCCATCGGGCGCAGGCTCAGCCCGGCGAGGCCGTGCGCGAGCACGTAGTCGGTGGCCTTCGCCAGCGTCGCGTCGCGGCGGCCGGGTTCCGGCGGTCTTGCCACGGACTTCCTCTCGACAGCTCCGGGGTAGGAGTGCCACAGTATTAGTGACACACTCGTTTCACTAACTGGGGGCGGCATGTCCGAGCAGGACGGGGCCGCGATGCGGCTCCTGTTGGGCGCCGACGCGGTGTGGGACGGCCTGCTGGGCGTCGCGCTGTTCCTGGTCCCGGTTTCGGCGGTGACCGACGCCGTCGGGTTCCCGGTCGCGCGCCCGTGGCCGGTGTACTACGCGCTCGGCGTCGCGATGGTCGCGATGGCGCTCGTGCTCGCCAGGGCCGCCCGCGGCACCGACGCGGTGGCTGTGTGCAAGCTCGCCGCGCTGGGCAACGCGGCAGGGGTGGTCGTCGCGGTGGCGCTGGTGCTCGTGTTCCCCCTGCCCGCGACGGTGACGGTGACGCTGCTCGTCGCCGCGTTCGTCACCGCGGTGTTCGCCGGGCTCGAAGCGGCCGCACTGCGCGGGGTCAGCGCGTCTCCAGCTTCAGCCGGGCCTTCAGGCCAAGCTTGATCGCGGCGAGCACCGGCTTCCACAGCAGGCCGCGGTGCCGGTCGGAGAGGTACCGGTAGGCGCTGACGTGGTGCGCGGCGAGCATCTTCGCCGGCGCGCGCGAAGTCGCCTTGCCCCCGATGTGCATCACCTCGGCGGACGGCGCGTAGACGTTCTGCCAGCCGGCGCGGGCGAGCCGGTCGCCGAGGTCCACGTCCTCGAAGTACATGAAATAGCGCGAATCGAACCCGTCGACGGAGTCGAACGCCTCGCGCCGGAGGAGCTGGCACGACCCGGAAAGCCAGCCGGAGAGCCGTTCCACGGGCTCGCCCCGCTCCTGGCGGTAGGCCCGCGTCCACGGGTTGGCTGGCCAGACCTTGCCGAACACCGCGTGCCCGATGCCCCTGCCCAGCTCCGGAAGCAGCCGCGCGGACGGGTAGACGGCACCGTCCGGCTCGCGGATGAGCGGCCCGAACGCGCCGCCCCTCGGCCACCGCCGCGCGGCTTCGAGCAGGGTGTCGAGCGACCCGGGACCCCATTCGAGATCGGGGTTGACCACCACGACCCAGCCGTACTCGGGGCCCAGCTCGGCGACCCCGCGGTTCGCCGCGGACCCGTAGCCGAGGTTCTCCCCGATGGAAAGCAGGTGCACGTTGTCGTGCGCGGCGGCGGCCTTCTCCGGCGCGCCGTCGGTGGACGCGTTGTCGGCCAGCACCACCCGCACGTCACGCGTGGAGGCCTTTTCGAGCGTCTGGAGGAACGGCTCGAGGGTCTCGCCGGGGAAATAGGTCACGACGACCACGGCCACGCCGTCGCCATAAACAGTTGGCTGCGTCACGGCGCACCATTGTGCCGGGTGTCAGGCCCCGGCCCTCAGCCGGTGTGACAACCACGCCTTCTCGTAAGCGACACGGTGCTTCTCCGCGCTCGTGGCCCACGAGAACTCCTTGGCGCGCCGCTGCGCGGCGGCCGCGAGCTGGGACCGGCGCGACGGGTCGTCGAGCAGTTCCGACAGCGCGGCCGCGACATCGCCCGCGCCGACGCCGCAGTACGCGACCGCCTCGCCGCCGACCTCGGGCAGCGACAGGCGCCGGGTGGTCAGCACGCACGCACCCGCCGCCATCGCTTCGAGCACCGGGAGCCCGAACCCCTCGCCGAGGCTCGGGTACGCGACGAGTTCGGCGCCGCCGAGGAAGCCGGCGAGCGTGCCGAACGGCAGGTACCCGGCCCTGATCACGCGGAGCCGGTGCGGCACCGCGTCGAGCGCCTTCTCCACCTGCGTGTCCCAGCCGGGCTGCCCGGCGAGCACCAGCGCGGGCGGGTTCGGCCTGCCCGCGACCGCGCGCGCGAACCCGCGGATCAGCGCGGGCACGTTCTTGCGCGGCTCCAGCGCGCCGAGGAACGCCACGTACGGCGTCGAACCGAGGCCGACGGCGTCCCGCGCGGCGCGCACCTCGTCCGGTGACGGCGGGTGGAAGCGGTCCGTGTCGACGCCGTGCTCGATGATCTCCAGTTCCCCGGCGCGGATCCTGGCGACCTTCGCCAGCTCGTCCGCGGTCGCCTGGCTCGGCACCACGCACAGCGACGCGCGCCGCAACGCCGTCGTCGTCCACGCGCGGAAGAAGCGGGCCTTGACCCCGGCGTGCAGCACGGCGTCGGTGAAGAAGGTCGCGTCGTGCAGGGTGACCACCGAGGCGGCGCGGCTGGCGAGCGGCATCGTGTAGTGCGGCGAATGCACGACGTCCACGCCGAGGCGGCGCACCAGCGCGGGCAGGGTGGTCTGTTCCCAGGTCAGGCGCGCGGTGCGGGTCGCGGTGGACTGCACCGTCGGCACCACGCGCGACCGCGGCGCGAGGCCGTCGTAAAGGCGGGCGTCACGGGGCTGGCAGACCACGGTGAGCCGGGCACCGTCCTCGTCGAGCGCGGCGACCAGCGAGTCGACGTACCGGCCGACGCCGCCGCGATCGGCAGGCACGGCTGTCGCGTCGATCAGGACGCGGGGTTCGACTGCCACCCGAGCAGGGTACGGCGGATCGGCGCCCGGTTGGTCAGGAACCAACAAAGTTCGGCGCTCATCGGCGCTGGTGGAGGGTCCAGACCGGGGCGCAGGCCCGTTCCCACGAGAACGCTGACGCGCGCAAACGGCCCGCTTCGGCGAGCCGTGTCGCCCGATCGGCTGAATCGAGCACTTCGCGCAGTGCGGACGCCAGGCCGGAAGCGTCCCCGCGGGTGACCGTGATCCCGGCGCCGCCCGCCACCTCGACGAGCGCGGGCGCGTCGGAATGGACGACCGGGACCCCGGCCGCCATCGCTTCGAGCACCGGGAGGCCGAACCCCTCGGCGAGGCTCGGGGCGGCGAGCACGGCGGCACCGCGCAGGACGGTCGCCAGCTCGGGATCGGACAGCTTCCCCAGCACGCGGACGCCCCGCCGGGTCAGCTCCGCGGAGTCGACGCCGCCCCAGCCGGGCTGGCCGACGAGCACCAGCGGCACGTCGACGTGGTCCATCGCCTCGACCAGCACGTCGACGCCCTTGCGGGGTTCGAGGGTGCCGACGGCGAGCACGTACCGCGGCGGCAGAGCGAAACCGGGGACCTCCCCGGATAGCGCCTCGCTCACGCCGTGCCCGGCGACGAGCGGTTCCACGTCCACGAGCGCGCTCAGCTCCCCGGCCACGGCCTCGGTCGGCACGAGCACGCCGTTCGCGCACCGCGCCGCCCGCGTGATCATTTTCCGGTGCCACGCGACGCCGCGCGGGGTCAGCGTCTCCGGGTGGGTCCACGGCACGGTGTCGTGCACGGTCACGGACAGGGTCCGGCCCGCCGGGACGCGCGGCGGCGCGAGCGGGGTCGGCGCGTGCACGGCGTCGCCACCCGGCCAGAACGGCAGGCCCAGCTCCCAAACGCCGATGAGCGCGCGCGGTGGCAGCGGCAGCACGCGGGGTCCTTCGACGCCGTCGATCTCGGCCGCGGTCACGTCGGAATGTCTGGCCACGACACTCGACACGGTCCATCCCGGCGGCGCGGTGGCCGCGAGGGCGCGCAGCAGCTCTCCGGTGTAGCGGCCCGTGCCGCCGGGCACGGGCGCGAGCAGTTGCTCGGCGATGACCACGAGTTCCGGCACGGGCACTATTCTGCGCTGGTGCCGCTGCCCATCACCGTCCTGGTCGTCACCTGGCGCGGCGCGGCCCACATCGCCGACTGCCTCGACGCGCTCGCCGCGCAGGATCGTCCACATCGGACACTCGTGGTGGACAACGCGTCCGACGACGGCACGGCCGCCCTGCTCGCCGCCCACCCGAGCGCGCCGGAAGTGCTGCGGCTGCCGCGCAACACCGGCTACGCCGGTGCACTGGCCGCCGCGTTGTCGCATGTGGACACCCCGTTGGTCGCCTGGCTGAACGACGACGCGGCACCCGCGCCGGACTGGCTCGGCCTGCTCGAAGACGCGCTCGGCGCGGCACCGGGCGCGGCTGCCGCCGCGTCGAGGCTGGACCGGGCCGACGGCACCGCGCAGTCGACCGGGGTGCGGCTGACCGCGGACGGGCACGGCTACGACCGGGTAACCGGGGAGCTCCCCGTTTTCGGGTTCTGCGGTGGCGCGGTGCTCCTGCGCACCGAGGCCCTGCGCGCCGCGGGCGGCGTGCCCGCCGCGTTCTTCTGCTACTACGAGGACACCGACACCGCATGGCGCCTGCGCCTGGCCGGGCACGACGTGCTCGCGGTGCCCTCGGCGCGGGTCCGGCACCGGCACGGTGCCAGCACGCGGCCCGGCTCGCCGGAGTTCCACCGGTGGAACGAGCGCAACCGGCTGCTGATGCTCGTGCGCTGCGCGCCCGCCGCCGTCGCCGCGCGCGAACTGGCGAAGTTCGCCGCGCTCACCGCGGTGCTGCCACTGCGCCGCGACAGGCCCGCCGCCGCGAACTTCCGGTTCACGCTGCGTGCGCGCGTGCTCGCCGAGATCGTCGCCATGCTGCCCGGGGCGCTCGTCGCGCGCCGCGCGGTCGGCGGCCTGGCACGAGTCAGCCGAGGCGAGGTCTGGCGAAGCTGGGCCGGTCGATAAGCTCCCGGTCAACTCTTTGAACTTTCGAAGTTTAAAGGTTCGCGAGGGCGCTAGCGTGAGGAGCTTGGTCTTGGCCGAGGGGGAAACGACGCTGCCGCTGGTGTCGGTGGTCGTGGTGAACTACCGCGGCGTGACCGACACCGTCACCTGCCTGCGCGCGCTGGCCGAGGACCTCGACTACCCGCGCCTCGAACTGATCTGCGTGGACAACGCCTCCGGCGGCGGCGAAGCGGCGAAGATCCGCGCGGCCGTGCCGTCGGCGAAGGTCGTCGAGTCGCCGGTCAACAGCGGTTTCGCGGGCGGCTGCAACCTGGGCGCGCGCGCCGCGCAAGGCAGCGTGCTCGCCTTCCTCAACAACGACGCGCGCCCCGGGAAGAACTGGGCGCGCGCCGCCGTCGACGAACTGCGCGCGCAGCCGACGGTCGCCGCGGTGGCCAGCAAGGTGCTCGACTGGGAAGGCACCGGGACCGATTTCGTCGACGGCGGGCTCACCTGGTTCGGCATGGGCTACAAGCGGCACGCGGGCGCCCCGCTGGCCGAGGTGCCCGCCGCGGAGCACGAGGTCGCGAAGGACGTCCTCTTCGGCACCGGGTCCGCGATGTTCGTGCGCTCCGCGGTGTTCGCCGAACTCGGCGGCTTCGACGAGCGCTTCTTCATGTTCTACGAGGACGTCGACCTCGGCTGGCGGCTCAACCTCCGCGGCTGGCGGGTGCGGTACGTGCCGGGATCGGTCGCCTTCCACCGGCACCACGCGACGATGTCCGAAGTGGACGCACCGGAGACCGGCCGCGAGACGTTCCTCCTCGAACGCAACGCACTGGCCGCGCTGTACAAGAACCTTTCCGACGAGACGCTCGCCAAGGTCCTGCCAGCGGCGCTCGCGCTCGCGGTGCGCAGGGCCACCGCGCGCGGGGACATCGACGCGACGCAGCTCGACCTCGAACGCGGCGTGACCGCCGTCGAGACCGATCCCATCGCCGTCCCGCGCACCACCCTCGCCGGGATGCTCGCGATCGACCAGTTCGTCGAGCTGATGCCATCGCTCGCCGAATCCCGCGCCATCGAGCAGTCCGCCCGCGTGCGCACCGACGCGGACCTGATTCCCTTGCTGCGCAAGGCGTTGGAACCCGCGTACCCGTTGCCGCGCTACCTCGACGCGCACGAGATCCTGGTCGAAGCGTTCGGCATCGACGGGGTTTTCGGGCGCCGCCGCCGGGTGCTGGTGATCACCGGCGACGCGATCAGCGAGCGGATGGCCGGGCCCGCGATCCGGGCCTGGAACATCGCGGGCGTGCTCTCCGCCGAGCACGACGTCCGCCTGGTCACGGTCAACCCGCTCGCCGCGCCGCCGCCCGCGCCGTTCCCGGTGAGCGCGGCACGCAAGCGCGATCTCACCGAGCCGATCGACTGGGCCGAGATCGTCATCGTGCAGGGTCATGTGCTCGAAATGGCGCCTTCGCTGAAGAAGGAGCAGTCGCACAAGATCGTGGTGTGCGACCTGTACGACCCGATGCACCTCGAACTGCTCGAACAGGGCAAGAGCGCGCCGGACGACCGGCGCGCCGCCGATCTCGCCGGTGTCACCAAGGTGCTCGACGCCCAGCTCGAACGCGGCGACTTCTTCCTGTGCGCCTCCGAACGCCAGCGGCTGCTGTGGCTCGGCCACCTCGCCGCGCTCGGCAGGCTCTCCCCCCGGCTCTACGACGCCGACCCGACCACGCAGTCGCTGCTCGCCGTCGTCCCCTTCGGACTGTCGGCCCAGCCGCCCGTGCGCACCGGCCCCGGCCTGCGCGCCACCCTCGACGGGGTCGCCGAAACCGACCACGTGATCCTGTGGGCAGGCGGGATCTACAGCTGGTTCGACCCGCTGACGCTGGTGCACGCGATCGACCGGCTCCGGCACCGCCGCGGTGACGTGCGGCTGGTCTTCCTCGGCATGCGGCACCCGAACCCCGAGGTCGCCGAGATGGACATCGGCACCAGGACCGTCCAGCTCGCCGACCGGCTCGGGCTGACCGGGAAGCACGTGTTCTTCAACGAGCAGTGGGTGCCCTACGAGGAGCGCCAGAACTGGCTGCTCGACTCCGACTGCGGTGTCACCACGCATTTCGAACACGTCGAGACCACCTTCGCCTTCCGCACCCGCGTGCTCGACTACCTGTGGTCCGGGCTGCCGATCGTGACCACCGACGGCGACGCCTTCGCCGACCTCATCCGCCAGGAGCGCCTCGGCGTCGTGGTTCCGGCGGAGGACCCCGAAGCGCTCGCCGACGCACTCGATCGCGCGCTCTACGACACCGAGTTCGCCGAGGGCTGCCGCGAGCGGATCGCCGATGTGGCGACCCGCTTCACCTGGCCGAAGGCGCTCGAACCGCTCGTCGAATTCTGCCGCGACCCGCGTCCGGCCGCCGACCGGCTGCCCGGCTCCGCCGATCTGGTGATCACGGAACCGTTGCGGGGCACCGAACTCGTGCGGCGCGACGTGGCGCTGGTGAAGGAGTACCTCGCCGACGGCGGACCGAAGGAACTGGCGAGGCGGGTCGCGGGGCGCGTGCTGAAGGTCGCGCGGCGAGGGCGCCCGAATGCCTGAGCTTCGCGTACTCCTCGACGGCACGCCGCTGCTCGGCGCGCGCACCGGTATCGGCCGCTACACGGCTTCGCTGGCCGAAGAGCTCGCATCCCGGTCCGATGTGGACATGCGGGCGGTGGCGTTCACGCTGCGCGGCTGGCGGCGGTTGCGGCACGTGCTTCCGCACGGCACCAGGGCGCGCGGCGTCCCGGTTGCCGCGCGCCTGCTCCGCCGGTCGTGGCTGCGCTCGCCGTTCCCGCCGATCGAACTGTTCGCCGGTCCGACCGACGTCGTGCACGGCACCAACTTCGTGCTCCCGCCCGCGCTGCGCGCCGCGGGCGTGCTCACCATCCACGACCTCGCGTTCATCGACGAACCGGCCGACCTGGCGCCGAGCGACCGCGGCCTGCCGGAGCTGGTGCGCCGCGGCGCGGCCCGCGCCGACGTGATCTGCACCCCGACGGCGGCGGTGGCCGACGCGGTCGCGGAGCGCTTTTCGGTCGGCCGCGACAAGATCACGGTGACCCCGCTCGGCGTCGACGCCGGCTGGTTCACCGGCAGGCCGCCGAGCCCCGACGCGCGCAAGATGCTCGGCCTGCCCAAGGAGTACCTGCTCTTCGTCGGCGCGGCGGGACCGCGCAAGGGACTGGACTGGCTGCTGCGCGCGCACGCCGCGGCGCCGGAACTGCCGCCGCTGGTGTTCTCCGGGCCCGGCCCGTTCCCGAGCACCGACCGGACCTTCCACATCGGCTACCTCACCGACGTCGACCTGCAGGGCGTGGTGGCCGGCGCGGGCGCACTGGTGCTGCCGTCGCGGGACGAGGGCTTCGGGCTGCCCGTGCTGGAGGCGATGGCGTGCGACGTGCCGGTGGTGTGCACGGACATCCCCGCGCTGCGGGAGGTTTCGGCCGGGTTCGCCCGGTTGGTCCCCTACGCCGACGACGAAGCGCTCACCGAAGCGTTGCGCGGGGCCGTGTCGGAGCCCGCGGGCACCGGCGACTCGGCCGCGCGGCGGGCGCACGCGGCCGGTTTCACCTGGCGTCGCTGCGCGCAACGAACCGTCGAGGCCTACCAGCGCGCCGCCTCCTGACCGCGCTCCCCCGCGCCCATGCCCCCGAAGGTCGCCTTCGGGGCCGCCGATGCTCCGAGGGTCGCAGTGATGATGCGCGCGTCGGTTCCGGTGCGACGGGTGAGCGGGAGCGTGGAGCCGCCGGGCTTGGTCCCTGAAGGTGCGGTCCTGCGAAGCCCGGCCTCGCCGCAATCCATGCCTCCACTCCACGAGAGCCGGAAAGCGCGACCCGCTCAGGACTGGTGCGCGAAGTAGTCCTTCAGCGCTTCTTCCCAGTGGCGCAGCGGGGCCAGCCCGGCGGCTCGCCATTCCTCGTTCGACAGCACGGAGTACGCCGGCCTCGGCGCCGGGCGCGGGAAGTCGGCCGTGGTGCACGGGCTCACCCGGGAGGGATCGGCACCGAGTTCGGTGAAGATCGCCCGCGTGAACCCGAACCACGTCGTGTCGCCACCGCCCGTGCAGTGCAGGACGCGCGAAGCGGGGCCGTCCCCGGTTACCACGCGCGCGGCCAGTTCGAGCAGCGCGCCCGCGAGATCGCCCGCATACGTCGGCGAACCCCGCTGATCGTCCACAACGGACAGCGCGTCGCGCTCTTTCTCAAGGCGCGTCATGGTTTTGACGAAGTTCGAACCCGTGTCCCCGTACACCCAGCTGGTGCGCACGATCCAGGCGGACGCACCGGAGCCGAGCACCGCGTCCTCGCCTGCCGCCTTCGTCCGCCCGTACGCGCTGCGCGGGCCCAGCGGCGCGCCGGCCGGGTACGGCTCGGTCGCGTCACCGGGGAACACGTAGTCGGTGGAGACGTGCACCAGCGGCACCCGGCGCGACGAGCAGACCGCGGCCAGCACCCTCGGCCCGTCGGCGTTGATCGCGAAGGCCCGGTTTTCGTCGGCCTCGGCGGCGTCCACCGCGGTGTAGGCGGCCGCGTTGACGACCACCGGCCGCCGCCCCGCCGCCGCGGCGCCCTCCGCGAGCGTCGAAACGGCCTCGAGCACCGAACCGGTGTCGGTGAGGTCGAGCTCCGCCGAACCGGGCGCGTGCACTTCGACCTCGTCCGAAGCCCGTGCCGCGAGCGCGCGGCCGAGCTGCCCGCCGCCTCCGGGTACCAGGACCGAAATCCCTGCCATGCCTCAGCCTCCAGCCACGGCGGCCCGGCTCTTCAGCGGTTCCCACCATGCTCGGTTTTCGGTGTACCAGCGTACGGTCTCCGCCAGCCCTTCGGCGAACGAAACGCGCGGCGCGTAGCCCAGCTCCGTGCCGATCTTGGCGATGTCGACCGAGTACCGCCGGTCGTGGCCGAGCCGGTCGGTGACCGGCTCGACCCGGTCCCAGCCCGCGCCGACCGCGGCCAGCAGGCGTTCGGTCAGCTCGCGGTTCGTCAGCTCGGTGCCGCCGCCGATGTTGTAGACCTCGCCGGGGCGGCCGCCGTCGGCGACGAGCTGGATGCCGTGGCAGTGATCGTCCACATGCAACCAGTCACGGACGTTGAGGCCGTCGCCGTAGAGCGGCACGGTGCCGCCGTCGAGCAGATTGGTGACGAACAGCGGGATGACCTTCTCCGGGAACTGGTACGGCCCGTAGTTGTTCGAGCACCGCGTGACGCACACCGGCAGGCCGTGCGTGCGGTGGTAGGACCTGGCGAGCAGATCGGACGACGCCTTCGACGCCGAGTACGGCGAATTCGGCTCCAGCGCGTGTTCTTCCGCCCACGAGCCCTCCGCGATCGAGCCGTACACCTCGTCGGTCGAGACGTGCACGAACTTCCCCACCTCGGCCAGCAGCGCCGCCTGCAGCAGGGTCTGCGTGCCGAGCACGTTGGTGAGCACGAAGTCCGCCGCACCGGTGATCGAGCGGTCCACATGCGACTCCGCGGCGAAGTGCACGACGAGGTCCACCCCGGCCATCAGCCGCCCGACCAGTTCGCCGTCGCAGATGTCGCCTCGCACGAACTTCAGCCTCGGGTCGTCGGCGACCGGCGCGAGGTTCGCCTCGTTCCCCGCGTAGGTCAGCTTGTCGAGCACCACGATCTCGGCATCGGCCAGCGCCGGATACGCGCCCGACACGGCCTGCCGCACGTAGTGAGACCCGATGAACCCGGCGCCTCCGGTGACCAGCACGCGCATTTCGCACTCCTCCTCGTGGGATCCGAGGGCAGTGTGCCACGAATCGGTGGGCAACCTCCTGAGCCCACAAACGTCATACAAGAAGCACAGTAATGTGGTGGCTTGACCAGGGGTGCGTGCCGGGAAGCGGACAACCGCAAGACAACGGCGCCAGTTCAAGCTGCCGAAAGGGCACAAGGGTGGGCCGGGAGGAGGGGCGCGTGAGCGACGAATGGCCGCCACCGCCCATTCCGGCACCACGCAGGGGGCGGGGGCGCGGGATGAGGGTGTTCGCACTGCGCGGGGGCAAGGTGCTGATCAGCCTGGTGTCCGCGGTCGTGGTGGTGCTGGCCTGTTACGGCTGGCTGTTCATCGGCGACGTGAACGAGGGGCTCGCGACCACGAACGTGTTCGACAAGGACACGCCGGACGCCAAACCGCTCGACGGCGCGGTCGACATCCTGCTCGTCGGCCAGGACAGCCGCACCGACAACCAGGGCAACCCGCTGCCCCGCGAGGTGCTGGACATGCTGCACGCCGGCGAGTCGGACGGCGAGCGCCAGACCGACACCATGATCCTGGTGCACATCCCGCAGGACGGGAAGAAGGCGGTCGCGATCTCCTTCCCGCGCGACACGTACGTCGAGATCGCGGGCGGGTTCGGCAAGCACAAGCTCAACAGCGCCTACGTCTACGCCTACAACGACAAGTCGAAAACCGCGCGGCAGCAAGGCGTTTCCGATCCCAAGCAGGTCGACGAGCAGGCGAAGCTGGCAGGGCGCAAGAACCTGATCACCACGCTCGAGCAGTTCATCGGCAAGCCGGGCATGATCGACCGCTACGCCGAGGTGAACCTGTCGAGCTTCTACGAGATCACCAAAGCGCTCGGCGGCGTGCGGGTGTGCCTCAACGGGCCGGTCAAGGAGCGCAAGTCCGGCGTCGACCTGCCCGCCGGCGAGCAGGAGGTGCAGGGCGTGCAGGCGCTCGCCTTCGTCCGCCAGCGCTACGACCTGCCCAACAACGACCTCGACCGGATCGCGCGCCAGCAGGCGTTCCTGTCCGGGCTCGCGCGCAAGGTGCTCTCCCCCGACGTGATCGCGAACCCGGCGAAGATCGGCGACGTGATCGAGGCGGTCAAGAAGTCGGTGGTGCTCTCCCAGGGCTGGGACCTGCTCGAATTCGCGGCGCAGATGCGCGGTCTCACCGGTGGCAACATCGAGTTCCGCACGATCCCGGTGCTCGGCAGCGCGGTGATCGGCGGCGCCGACGTGGTGCGCGTCGACCAGCCTGCCGTGCAGGCGTTCGTGACCCGGCTGGCAGGCGACGGGCAGCCCTCGACGACGACCCCGAACGCGCCGGGGCAGCCGGGCACGCCCGGCACGATCGCGGGCGCGAACGCGGTCACCGTCGACCTCTTCGACGGCACCGGCTCGTCGGCGACCGGCTCCGGGGCCAGGACGCTGTTCGTGAACAAGGGTTTCCGCGACGGCGGCATCACCCACACCGCGGGCAGGACGAGCACGCTCGTGCGGTACCACCCCGGCGACGAGTCCGCGGTGACCGCCATCAAGCAGGTGCTCGGCACCGCCGTGCAGACCGAGCCGGACCGCGACGTGGCCACCGGGCACGTCCGGGTGCTGCTCGGCAAGGATTACCGACCGCAACCGGCGTCCGGCTCCTCGGCGCCGGCCACCACGACGGCGACACCCCCGTCGTCCCCGTCGTCCTCGTCGTCCTCGTCGTCCTCGTCACCGAGCGGATCGCCGAGCGGATCGCCGAGCAGCAGTCCGGCGCCGCCGTCGGCCGAGAACAAGATCACCGCGGGCGGAGTGCCCTGCGTCAACTGACGCGCCCGACTCACCAGTGCGGGCCATTAACCCACCGCATAGGCTCTACGGTGGGTCAACAGGGAACAGACGGGGAGCGAACACGCGTGGCTGAGGGTTCGGGCGACGACGGCGGCGAGCGGGCGGAGGAGCGGTGGCTCCCGTCACCGCATCCGCGCACCGAGCCAGCCGACGCGTCGGCGGATCCGTTCGGCGACCCGGTGCCGCTGCCCCGCAGGCACACGGGGGCGAAGATCACGCGACGAACGTTCGTGGCACTACTGTCCGTGATCGCGTTCACGGCGACCGGCATCGCCTACCTGACCTACGACAACCTCAAGAGCAACGTCCACACCACGGACGCGCTGGGCACCGGCGAGGACACCGGCTCCCCGCCCGCCGACGACGGCGCGACGGACATCCTGCTCGTCGGCACCGACTCGCGGTCGGACATGCAGGGCAACCCGTTGCCGCCGTCGATGCTGAAATCCTTGCGCACCGAGGAAAAGGCCGGGATCAACACCGACACGATCATCGTGCTGCGGCTGCCGAAAGACGGTGGCAAGCCGTCCGGCATCTCGATCCCGCGCGACTCCTGGGTCACCGTGCCGGGCGGCGGCGAGGCGAAGATCAACTCCGCGTTCGGCACCGCGAAGACCGAAGCGGCGGCGAAGCTGCGCAACACCGGCGAGACCGACCAGGCGAAGATCGAGCGGGACTCCGACCAGGAGGGCCGCAGGGCACTGATCAAGACGGTGCAGGACTTCACCCAGATCAGGGTCGACCACTACGCCGAGGTGAGCCTGCTCGGGTTCTACCTGCTCACCGAGGCCCTCGGCGGCGTGCAGGTGTGCCTGAAGCAGGCGACCGAGGACAAGGACTCCGGCGCGAACTTCAAGGCGGGCGTGCAGACCGTGTCCGGCGGGGAGGCGCTCTCCTTCGTGCGGCAGCGCAAGAACCTGCCGCACGGCGACCTCGACCGGATCGTGCGGCAGCAGGCGTTCCTGTCCTCCGCGCTGCACCAGGTGCTCTCCGCGGGCACGCTGACCAGCCCGACGAAACTGGGCCAGCTCACCGACGCGGTTCATCGGTCGATCGTGCTCGACCCCGATCTCGACATCCTGAAGTTCGCCGAGCAGGCGAAGGGGATCGCCTCGGGCGACGTCGGTTTCAAGACCATCCCGGTGGTCACGATCAACGGCCGCAGCCCGGACGGGACGCAGAGCATCGTGCAGATCGACCCGCCGACCGTGCAGCAGTACGTGGCGAGCCTGGTCGGGCGGGCTCCCGCGCCACCGGTGCAGCCTCCGACGGGCGGTGGTGGCGCGCCGGGCGGCGGCCCCGCGCCCGCGCGCCCCGTCGCCGGGGTGACCGCGCCGCCGGGAGTCACCTGCGTCTACTAGCGTGGCAGGGGTGAGCCTCACCGAGCACCTGCTTCGCCCGCTGCTGCGTTCCTCGGCCGCGCGCCCGCTGATCACGCACTACGACGACGCCGCGGGCAGCCGGATCGAACTGTCCGTCGCGACGACCGCGAACTGGGCGGCGAAGACCGCGAACTGGCTGGTCGACGAGGTCGACGTCGAGCCTGGTGACGACGTCGTGGTCGCCCTGCCGCCGCACTGGCAGACCGCGGGCGTGCTGCTCGGCGCCTGGTGGTGCGGCGCGAACGTGGTGAGCGCCTCGGCCGACGCGCGGATCGCGTTCGTCGCACCGGGCACCAGCCCCACCGGCGCGCAGGCGACGGCGATCGTCGCGCTGGACCCGCTCGGCCGGGGTCTCGGCACCCCGCCGGCCGACGGCTCGCTCGACTACCTGAACGAAGCACGGCTGGCGGGCGACGACTTCAGCCCGCTGCTCCCGATTCCCGGTGACACACCGGCACTTCAAGGATCCACAGTGGACGAAGTGCTGGCCGCGGCGCGCGAATCGGCACTGTCGCGCGAGGACCGCGTTCTGTCCACACTGGACTGGATGGTGCCGGAGGGGGTGCTGGCAGGGCTGCTGACGCCGCTGGCCGCCGGCGCGCACCTGGTGCAGGTGACGTCGGCGGCCAGGCTGGACGCGCATCGGAAGGCCGAGCGGACCACGGTCGAACTCTAGGCGGGCACCGGCTCGCCGAGCTTCGGCCGCTCGCGCTTGCGCCAGAAGAGCAAGTGGTCGAGCGAGATCCGGCCGCCGTTGAACCCGAGCGCCAGCCCGGTGAGCGCGAGCACCAGCACCAGTTCGTAGCCGCCCTGCCCGGTCAGGCCGTTGTCGACGTGCACCGAGAGGAGCGCGCCGATCCCGACCACCGCGTAGCCGATGCCGACCAGCGGCAGCAGGAACCCGGCGATGAAGGCGACCGAACCGAGGATTTCCACGGTCATCGCGAAGAGGGCGGCGGCCGTCGGCAGCGGCAGCCCGGTTTTGGCGAACATCGCCGACGTGGCGTCCAGCCCGTTGTCCCACTTCTGGAGGCCGTGCGCGATGAACACCACGGCGACTCCGATGCGTGCGAGCAGGAGGGTCACGTCTCGAACCCGTGCGTACATCGATTAGCTCCCGGAAATAAGTGAAAGTTCAACTTACCGGGACCACGGTAAGGGAAAACCGGGTTCGGGCCCCGCTCCCGAGCGCGATCGACAGGTTACCGACAGGAACGCTACGACCTCGTTAAATACCGGTGCCCGTGCCGGTGAAACCGTGCCACAGGACCCGCAGCAACCGGCGGGCGTCGCCGGCGTCCGCGCTCGCGACGGCGGCCGCGCTCACCAGTGCCAGCACGTCGGCGGCGGTCAGGTCCGGCCGGACCACACCGGTGTCACGGGCGCGGACGAACAGTTCCTCCGCCGTCGATCGCATCGAATCGTGCCACTGCTCGAACAACGCCGTGCGACGTTCTGCGGGATCTTCGGTGATCGCCACGGCGAGCGCGCGCTTCGTCGCGACGTGCACGACGAAGTGGTCCAGCCAGTCGAAGAGCGCGTCGACGGCCGTGACGTCCTTCACGAGCGCGGCACCCTGGCGGTTGAGCGCGGCCACTTCGTCCGCGTAGACGGCGACGAGCAGATCGCCGCGCGCCGGGAAGTGCCGGTAGAGCGTGGCGTTGCCGATCCCGGCGCGCTTGGCCACGTCGTCGAGCGGGGCGTCCGGCCCCCGCTCGCCGAACAGCTCCCTGGCCGCCGACACCACCGCTTCGACGTTCTTCGCCGCATCCGCTCGCATTTGCCGCCCCTCGCTCAACTGGGGAGTTCCCCGGTACCGTGGCCAGCATACCGGGGAACTCCCCACTTAGCCTCTGGAGCTGCGATGCCCCTCGAAGACCACTTGCGCAGCACGGAGCTGATCGCCCGCTGGCGCTCGGCGAACGCACTCCGGTCGCCCACCACGTCACCGACGTCGTCGTCACCGAGCGGGACGGCAGCGTTTTCGCGCACGCCAAGGGAATCGGCGTCATGGCGAACGGCACCTGCGACAGCGTGACCTACCAGGACACCGTGGTCCGCGGCCAGCACGGCTGGCGGATCAGCCCCCGCGGGCTCATCGCCCGCCGCGCCCCACTCGGCCGTTGACCCAGGCCTCGGTCGCGCGGTGCCCGTTGAGCCCGACCACCTGGAAGTGGTCGGGATCGGTCCAGGTGATGCCGCCGAGCCGCGCGAGCGCGAGGTTGATCGCCCACTCCCCGACCGGCGGGCACCCGCCGTCGTCGTCCACGGCGACGTGCACCGGGCCGAATTCGACCGCGCCGCCCCGCCACACGATGGAAGCCTGCCCGCCGTCACCGCCGAAGAACTCGGCCTCGCAGTAGGCGACCGGGCCGGCACGGGAGACCCCGGCCGCGAACTCGGCCACCGTCGAGGTCAGTCCGTCGAAGATTTCTTCGTACGAGCGGTAGGAACACGGCCCGAGCGCCGTTCTCAGCCTGCCGGTCAGCGGGACCATCGCGAACCCGTGCCGGAGCGGGACGACGGCCAGCCCGGCGATCGAACGGGCGGCCTCGTCGAACACATCGCGATCAGCGGCAATGAGCGCCTGCAAGCTGTAGGCCATACCTTCGATCATGCCGTGCGGGACCGGCCCCGGGTCAGGGGTCAAGCGGGCAGGATCCGCCGGGGAAATGGCTACTGAGCGCTGTCAAGATCGACCGGAACGCGTCCTCTCAACCGTTCAACCGAACTCTCCGTATTCGAACTCGTTGCCCCGAGCCAACTCTCGGTAGTCCACTGTGGATTTCACCGGCGCACCGCGCTGATCCGGAGCCGGACGTAGTCGACGACCGGACCGGGAAGGCGTTCCACCACGGCGTGGACGAATGGGCGCCGCTCGGCGGCAGGGAGGCCGCGGAGGTGCGCGGCGAGCACCACGGTCGCCAAGAACGCTTCGAACTGCTCGCCGGCCGCCAGCCGGGCCGGATCGGGCACCAGCTCGACCTCGATCTCCCGGAAACCCGCCGCTTCGAGGCGGGTCCGCGTTTCCGCGACCCCGGCGAAGTTCCAGATCCCGGCGCCCTCGTCCGCGCCGATCGCGGTGAGTGCGGCGCGGATCGCCGTTATGTTCCCGAAACCTCCGGCCTCGGCGACGAACTGCCCGCCGGGACGCAGCACCGAGGCGACGTTTTCGAAGAGCCGTGCGTGGTCGGGGATCCAGTGCAGGGTCGCGACGCTGACCACGGCATCGACGGGTGCGTCCAGCGGCAGCGGGTCGCGGAGGTCGGCACGCACGACCTCGACCCGGTCGAGCCGGTCCGCGAGGCGCTCAGCGAGGCGTTCGAGCATCTGCTGGGATCCGTCGACCGCGACCACCCGGCCGTCCGGCAGCCGCTCCAGCAACTGCTCGGCGTCGCGGCCGGTGCCGCATCCGAGATCGAGTACCGCCTCGCGGCCGGTCAGGGCCAGCCTCGCGACGGTGGCGGGCCCCCATCGCTTGTGCGGCAAGGGAAGCGCGTCATAGGCGCGCGCGTCCCATTCGAGCAGCTCCATCGCCATCACCCCGTGTCGTCGTACTCCGACTCTACGACACTCTCTCATCATCCGGAACACCTTGACCAGATCGTGGGAGTCCTGAGTAACACCTCCCCCGGGCGCCACGACTCGCAGGAAACCGGAACACCACCGCACGAAGGAGCAGCCATGACCAGCACGCCCCCACCAGCGGTCACGCGCAGGCGAAGACGCTGGCCGTGGCTGGTCGGCGCCTTGGTCGTCGCGGCCGCCGTGACCGTCGCCCTTGTCGTCACCTTGTCCCCCGAACCCCCGCCGGAGAACGGGAAGATCACCGGCACGATGAAGATCAATTGCGTCACATCGTGCTCGGGGTACGGCGATATCCGGGACGGCGCGCAGGTGATCCTCTACAACGAAAAGAACGAGGTGCTGGCGATAACCCAACTGGTGCTGGGCACCGTCACCACCGAATCCACCGGCGAGCGAAAGTATTCGTTCACGTTCACCCACGCGCGGCGCGGGGAGAAGCAGTACGGGGTGCACGTCGGCAACGACAACCGCGGCGTGATCTGGAAGAGCGAATCCGAAGCGTTCGGCGGCGGGTTCACCATCAATATCGGGTGAGCGGCACCGGGGCACCGTTCTGCCTCGCGGGCTAACACCGGACCTCCTGGAAACGACCAAACAGTCGACCGCGATTCAGGAGGATCATTTTCATGCCCGAGCACAAGACCGAGATCTTTTTCGGATTCGCCGCCGCGCTCGCCGTCGCGGGAGCCGCCGCCTGCGGCGCACCGGGACAGCGATCACCCGAGCCCACCACGGCCACGACCTCCGCGGCCCCGGCCGCGACCAGTGCGGCCCCTGCCCAGTCCAAGTCCGCCGCCGCGGCGAAAACGGGAAAGATCCCCGACGTCTCCGGCATGAGCCACCAGAAGGCGCAGGACACCATGCAGGCGGCCGGGTTCTACACCCTCCGCGAGGTCGACGGCAGCGGCAAGGGCAGGATGCTGCTCGTCGACGCGAACTGGGTCCAAACAGGACAGTCACCGGCCGCGGGCACCGTAGCGCCGACCGACACCGTGGTCACCCTGACCGCGATCAAGTACACCGACAGGTAGCGCGATCCATCACCGGTCCGCGTCATCTGCTTCGGCCGCGGGGCCGCGTTCGGCGTTCCGGCCAAGCGAGCGGTCCGCGACGGTGAGCGCGAAGAGCAGCACGCCGATCGCGAGCATGAACCAGGTCAGGCCGTGCAGCCCGGCGGTGTCGGCGCGGTGGGTGAAGAAGGCGCCCTGCGCGGCCGAAGCGATGATCGCGCCGAGATAGCCGAAGGTCCGCAGCAGCCCCGACGAGGACGCGATGCGCTCCGGATCCGCCTGGCGGTACACCGAGTTCTGGAGCGCGAGGTTGTTCAGTCCCTGCGGGATACCGAAGACGAGCGCGATCAGCACCAGCAGCCAGATCGGACTGCTCCCGTGCAGCGTCAGCATCAGTCCACAAGCGACTATCACGCTCACGGCACCGGCGAGCAGCTTCCCGCGGGGTTGCTCGCGCCGCCCGGTCGTGATCGAAACGACGACGGCGGTGGCGAACACCGGAAGCTGCAGCAACCCCGCCGTCGAAGCGGACAGGCCACGCCCCTGCTGCATCCACTGGGTGTACCCGTAGACGAAGACGTAGGAGGCGGTGAAGGCGAGCAGCGCGCGGCCGTAGGTGGCCAGCAGCGGCAGGTTTCCCGCCAGCACCCGCACGTCGAGGAACGGATCCGCGACGCGTCGTTCCCACAGCACCAGCCCGGCCGCCGACACGACGGTGAGCACGGGCAGGTACCAGCCGTCGGCGCGCGGGTTCATCAGGAACAGCAGCAGCGACACCAGCATCACCGCGAAGGCGGCCATACCGGGGAAGTCCAGCGCTGCCCTCCCCTCGCGACGTTCGGTGCGCGGCAGCCGCCACGCACCGAGGGCGAGGCAGGCCAGCGAGAGCGGGATGTTGACCGCCAGCGTGGTGCGCCAGCCGCCGAGGCCGATCAGCAGGCCGCCGAGCGGAGGGCCGATCACCGCGATCGTCTGCGTGGCCACCGCGAGCGCCGTCAGCACACCGGCCGGGCTGTCCCGCCCGGTGCGCCGCGCCTCCCCGCGGATCAACGCCATCGCGGCCGGATATCCCGCGCACGTACCGAAGCCGAGCACCACCCTGGCGGCGATCAGCACGCCGAGGTTGGGCGCCAGCATGCCCAGCACACCGGCGATCCCGGTGAGCCCCGCGCCGACGAGGTACAGCGGCCGTGCCCCGTAGAGGTCGACCAGCCGCCCCACCACCGGCTGCCCGATCGCGGTGGCCAGGTACAGCGCGGACACCAGCCACGCCGTCTGCGACGGCGGCGCCCCGAACGCGACCCCGATCGGCACCAGCGACACCGAGAGGATCGACGAGTTCACCGGGTTGAGAACCGCCCCGAGCATCATCGGCGGCAAGAGCCCCCGATCGAATCCGGTCCGCTCCCGGCTCGACGACGTGCTCGTGAACTTGCGCAACGCCGTCAGTGCCGTCAACACCCGCCCAGCCGCTCCGTAGTCCCATCCATGCCCACCACGATGAACTCTGCAGTCCAAACTGTCAAGTTTAACCTGAAGAGTTAACGGCAGCACCGAGCGCATGATGCACGATTTCGTGGAATCACGAGACGTCGGCAGCCCGTCGGTCGAGACCCGGTCGACCCAGTGGATAGCCGAATCCGCGGAAGCCGATCCAGCAGCCGGCCGCGCGAAAACACCTGTTCGTACTCGCCGTGATCGCGGTCGGGTTCTCCATCCTCACGGCCATCTGCGCGATCGTGATAGCCGTCCAAATAGGACACGTCAGCAGCCGCAGCTCGTCGAGCAGCAGCTATTCCTCTTACTGCACGCTGCACGACTGCTCCTGAGTTGCTGGCCCGTAGCGCGCGACGAACACAGGGCGTTATGAGGTAGCCGAGCGTCAGTAAGTTGGGCGCCCGTCTCTGTTCAGCGATCGCGCCAGGCCAACGGCGACAAGTTAATAGCTGCCTCGGCGATACGTCGGCCCGTTTCGGTCACGACACCCTTCAGCGCACTGTCGATCCATCCCTGCACACGCTGAACACCGACCTCACGGTATTCGACAGCTTGCAACAACATCTCGAGCTTGTCGGCGTCCTTCGCGCAGCGAGCCTCAAGCGTTTCGTTCGACTCGTACTCGTCGACCGCGTTGCGCACGCTGTCACGGGCCGTGCTCGGGAGCTGCCCGGTCTGATCGTGGGTGATCTGCCGCGGATCGGGCTTGGTCAAGTAGCCCTTGACCGTGTGCGGCAGGTCACCGGTGCGAGTCTCCTGCGTGTCGTGCCACAACGCGAGGAACGCCGCACGCTCGGGATTGGCACCTTCCTCAGCGGCGAGCAGACCAGCCAACTGCGCCACGCGCATCGAATGCTCGGCTACCGACTCCGGGTCACGCACCCCGGCCTGCCACCACCCAGCTCGCCGGATGCGCTTCAGTATGCCCAACTCGTACCCGAACGCCGCGATAGCAGCCGGATCCTCCATTTTGCGCTCTCCTTATCGATTAGCGAGCCGGACAGCATAGGCCAGTCCAGCCAGTTCATCATGCATGGGCTTACCAAGACTGTCGTACCCGTGCAGTCGCTCGACCGCAGCGGCCAGCCGTGTTCGTAGCAGGGGCCAGTCGGTAAGCAGACCTGGCCGGAGCGCTATCAACGCGTGCAAACTGTGCAAGTTCAACACGAGGTGAGGCGATGCGGGATCGAGTCGACCGGTCAGATGCGCTGCCAGGTGCAAGCCAGCCCACGAACGCGGGTCGACGGTCACCATGAAGTCGTCGCTGGCCTGTTCCGAGGGCAACTCACCGAGCCAATGCGCCCAGTAGTTCAGGTTCGCTGTCGCGGCACGTTCGGAGTCCAATGAGGCGACGAAGTCGTGCAGAGTGTCGGTATCACCGATCGACGCCCGCGTCACAGCCGCCGAACGAACACCAAGCAGCCCCGAAAGGTCGTCGGACGACCTGCCCCTAGTCGCGCGACTCCATTCGCCACGCAACCATGCGGAGGTGTCCCGTCGGCGATCGAAGCTGAGCAAGTAGATGGCTTGCCGACGCAGTAGCGACTCCGAGGGCTGTGTAGCACGTAGCGAAACCGTGAACAGATGGTCGAAGAGGCGCGTCTGTTCCTCATCGGACAGATAAGGCGAAACAGGAGTAGGTCCCCGATGCGGGCGTTTCGGCGCCAGGCCAGCCAGTTGCACCGGTAGCTGGCCAGTAACCGGCCACGTAACCAAGTTCATCAGCGTCCGACGGTGCACGGTCGCCGATAGCGGGTGCAACTCCTCTCGCTGCCATACATCGCCTCCCTCAATGGCGGCGGAGAGCACCATGTCCGCGTCCAGAGCGTCGAAGAGGTAGCGCGCGGTGTCGGCCGGAGCACCTGCTCGGGCGAGTTGCATTCGCAGGCGAAGCAGGTCTGTCGTGCGCACCGCCGTCAGCGGACGACGCCCCGACTCCCAACTCTGCACGGTGGTCGCGTCCACACCCAATGACGCCGCGAATGACTCCTGCGTAGCACCAGCGGCCTGCCGGGCCAACTTCAACACGAACCCCGACACGATGCCCGAACAGCGACTACCCCGACCAGCAGTCGGGGTTCCACCACGCTCGGCCATCAGCGGCCTCTCGTCAGGGCCCTCTACTCGGACCACCAGTGAGTTCTTTCGCCAGCGCTGCGATTCTAGCGTGCTGTCACATGGATACAGAGCGTGACAGTGCGCAGGAAGGCGGCGACCATGAGCTGGCGACGGGACATGGACGGAAACGTCGAGGACCTCGATGGCACTGGCCCGGTCGAGGACGACGAGTAACGGCGCCTAGCGAGCCCGACGGTCCACTCCGGCCGATCGTAGGGGGCGTTAGGCATCGAGTCGCGGGCGATCCGAACCCGCCTGACGGCGTCACGATCCGCATGCTGTGCGGCTTCCTGTGGAAGGTCCATCGGACAGCCAAGTCACCACACATCTACGACTGCCACGCGTGCGACGAAGAATTTGACGAGACAGCCGCCAAGTGAAACGTGCCACCGCCAGGCATACTCGCCCATCATATACACAGAAAATGACGCCTAACAAAAGCGTGAACATGGTTACTATTTTCCAACATGTAACAGGGGCGATCTCTGCCGCGATTTTCGATCATGACCACAGACGAATCAATACCCCAAATGACTCTTCGCGACTACCTATATCTAGACGTGGATAGAGTCAAGTCTATTGCAGGTCAACTTGACCAGGGCGTAGAAGAAGGTCGCAGCTTCTCTCGACGCTCCAGCAAGAAGCTAGCACTAGGCTGGGAAAAGTTTCTCTCTTTCAACTCGGACACCGGAAGCGAATCCATCACGCAAAGGTCAATGCTTGACAGCCTTTTTCCTGATCTTGAAAGCAGTCTCGAAGCAACGCACATGCGAGACATCAGCGATGAGTTCGCAAACCAGGAAATCGATACCTACGAAACCATCTACAACAGGTGCCCGGAGGGCTCGATTGTACGACTCACCGCACCCGGCTACCTATTTGATAGCAACTACCTTGGCAACTCTCTCGTCAACTTGTCGACCGCAATAAACGGATACCAGTGGTTCAGCTATGAACTCGTAAAGGCAGCGCTTGAGGAATCCGGCGACAATGAAACGGTTAAAGAAATTACGAATCTGAACTTTTTGGACTCATCTCCACCAGAAGACAGGGGCAGTGAACACGAGCGTACTATCCATGATTTTATTCCGAATTTAGGCTACAGCGCAGACTTCCTTCGAGCTATCATAAGAACAACACGAGGAGTGCTGCCCCCAGGACTGAATCTGCTCTCTTTTAGCTCTCAAAGCAGTGGTCAAATGACTGCGAGCAGGCGACTTCAGACGTCAATTCGACGATAAAAACCGCCAACGAAACACTTGAGGATCTTCAGAACGTTACAGAAAACTCTAAGTTCAGGCGAGCAGACTTTATAAAAGGAATAGCGCAGATGCTCTCAGAAATGGGTCAGGCAGGTTTTTTGAATGTTCCGCAACATCCTGGATTAACCGTAATCCCCATGGCAATATATCGCCTAATCCAGTAGCAACTGGGCTGTCAAGTCACGAGTAGGCGCACCAAGCGGCACCGACCACACTCGGGCGGTCTGGCTCCGACGACTGCCTGGGAAGCAGGCTAATCATAGGCAGTCAGAACCGCTCGAACGACGGTCGAAATGGATCAGCCCTTGAGCAGGGCCCGTGCCATCACCATGCGCTGGATCTGGTTGGTGCCTTCGTAGATTTGGGTGATCTTCGCGTCGCGCATCATGCGTTCGACCGGGAAGTCGCGCGTGTAGCCCGCGCCGCCGAAGAGCTGCACGGCGTCGGTGGTCACGGACATCGCGATGTCCGAGGCGTACGACTTCGCGGCCGAGGCCATGAAGCCCGCGCGCTTGTCGCCGCGTTCGGTCGCGGCGGCGGAGGCGTAGACGAGGTGCCGCGCCGCTTCGATCTTGGTGCCCATGTCGGCGAGCATGAACTGCACGCCCTGGAAGTCGCCGATGGACTTCCCGAACTGCTTGCGCTCCTTCACGTAGGCGATCGCGGCGTCGAGCGCGCCCTGTGCGATGCCCAGTGCCTGCGCGCCGATGGTGGGGCGCGTGTGGTCCAGCGTGCGCAGCGCGGTCTTCAGGCCGGTGCCGGGGTCGCCGATGATCCGGTCGGCGGGGATCTCGCAGTTCTCGAAGTAGATCTCGCGCGTCGGCGAGCCCTTGATGCCGAGCTTGCGTTCCTTCGGGCCCACCGAGAAGCCGGGGTCGTCCTTGTGCACGGCGAACGCGGAGATGCCGTTCGCCTTCTTCTCCGCCTCCGGGTCGGTGACGGCCATCACCGTGTACCAAGTGGACTCGCCCGCGTTCGTGATCCACGCCTTGGTGCCGTTCAGCACCCACGAGTCGCCTTCGAGGCGGGCCCGCGTGCGCATCGACGCGGTGTCCGAACCGGCCTCCCGCTCCGAGAGCGCGTACGACGCCGACGCCTCACCCGACGCGATGGACGGCAGCACGAGCTTCTTGACCTGGTCCGAAGCGGACAGCAGGATCGGCTGGGTGCCCAGCTTGTTCACCGCGGGGATCAGCGACGCCGAGGCGTCGACGCGGGCGACCTCTTCGATCACCACGCACGCCGCGATCGCGTCCGCGCCCTGGCCCTCGTACTCCTCGGGGATGTGCACCGCGTGGAAACCGGCCTTGACCAGCGCGTCGCGCGCTTCGGCCGGGTACCGCTCCTGCTCGTCGACCTCGGCGGCGAAGGGAGCGATCTCCTTCTCCGCCAGCGCGCGCACGGCGGCCCGCAGCTCCTCGTGCTCCTCGGCAAGCTGGTAAAGACCGGGACCGTCCGACACCTTTGTCACCTCTCATCGCAGTACAGGGCTTCCCGCGATGTTAGCGCTCGTTTACCAGACGGTGCTTGTGTCGTCGGCCGCATTCTTCGTACCGTGCAGTGATGCCGATCACTGATCGCTCGTGGCCGACCGGTTTTCCCACCACCCTCGACTACCCGGAAGTGGCGGTCGGCTCGATACTGGCCGGCGCCGCGCACCGCTTCCGCGACCGCGTGGCCTTCGGCCACGGCACCCGCCACCTCACCTTCAGCGAGCTGGACCGTGCCGCGCACCGGTTCGCGAACGCGCTCGCCGCGCACGGCGCCGGGCACGGCGACGTGGTCGCGGTGGCGATGCCGAACTGCCTCGCCTACCCGGTCGCCTACTTCGGCACGCTCCTGGCGGGCGCGACGTTCAGCCCGGTCAACCCGCTGCTCCCCGCCGACGACCTCGCCGCGCAGCTCGCCGACTGCGGAGCGGTCGCCGCGATCGCGTCGGCACGGGCCGCGGACGCGATCGCCGCCCGGCTCGACCGCACCCGCGTCGAGCTGGTGGTGATGTCCGATCCGGACGGAACGCCCCTTCCCGGGCACTTCGAGTTCGCCGCGTTCCACGCCGAAGCACCCGACACCGCGCCGGGTGCCGAGTTCGACCCGCACACCACGCTGGCGCACCTCGCCTACACCGGCGGCACCACCGGCCGGTCGAAGGGCGTCTGCCTGCCGCACCGGAACGTGGTGGTGAACGCGCTGCAGTTCGCCTGCTGCCAGACCGGCTCGCTGCCCTCGAAGGACGAGCGCGGCGACGTGGTGCTCGACCAGGTCGGCAGCGCGGAGGAGTGGCCGGTCCGGCTGGGCACCGGGACCGCGATCAACCTGACGCCGTGGTTCCACGCGATGGGCACGATCGGCGCGCTGAACATCCCGCTGCTCACCGGAACCACGGTCGTCCTCCACGACCGGCTCGACCCCGGTGGCTACCTCGCCGCGTGCGAACGGCTTCGCGTGACGTCGATCGGTGGCGCGCCCGCGCTGTTCGCGGCGCTGATCGCCGACCCTTCGTGGCCCTCGCGCGACCTGTCCTCGGTGCGGGCGATCACCAGCGGCGCCGCGCCGCTGGCGCACGACGTGATCAGCACGCTGGCGAGGCGCTGCCCGGACGCGGTGATCGCCGAGGGCTACGGGCTGACCGAGGTCACCATGGGCGCGGTGTCGGGGCCGGTGTTCCGCTCCGGGCTCCGCAAGGTCGGCTCGGTCGGCGTGCCGCTGTTCGACACCGAGGTGAAGATCGCGGACGAGCACGGTGATCCGGTGCCCGCCGGTGAACGCGGCGAAGTGTGCGTCCGCGGGCCGCAGGTGATGACCGGGTACCTCAACCGTCCACAAGAGACAGCCAACGCGCTGCGGGACGGCTGGCTGCACACCGGCGACGTCGGCGTGCTCGACACCGACGGCATGTTGTCCATTGTGGACAGAATCAAGGACATGCTGATCTACAAGGGGTACAACGTCTATCCGCGCGAGCTGGAGGAACTGCTGATCGGCAGGCCGGAGGTCCGCGGCGCCGCGGTGATCGGGCGGCCGAGCGCGGAGTTCGGCGAGCTGGCGGTGGCGTTCGTCGTGCGCGCGCCCGGCCACGACGAGATCACCGAGGCGGGGCTGATGGCCGAGGTGAACGAGAAGCTGGTGCCGTACAAGCGACTTCGCGAGCTGCGGTTCGTCGACCAGATCCCGGTCTCCGCCGCGGGCAAGATCCTGAAGCGGACCCTGCGGGACCAGCTCTGACGGCTCGCCACCATGCGGAGGCTGTCATTTCCTTCGCGGGCGGCGTGTTCGCGAGCGGATGTCCCCTGATGGCCCCCATGACGGCACCTGCCTCGTCTCCCCGGCCCGCCGCATGCCCTGAAGGTCGCCTTCACGGCGTCTATGTCCCCGAAGGCGACCTTCAGGGCATATTCCTCGCGATCCTGACCGCCGCGAGGGGAGAGATCGCGGCGTCAGATTCCCCGAAGGCGACCTTCAGGGACCCACCGCGCTCTTCGCCCGGCGGGCTACTCGCGAATCGATGCCCCTGATGGCCCCATGAGGGCACCAGGTGCCGTGAAACCCACGATGACGGCATCCGAGATGGCCGCCGGACAGGCATGATGCGGCCCCGCCCGCGAAAGTGCCGTCCCCCAGGCCCTGCTGTCGGGGCGCTGTCGGGGCGCTGTCGTGAAGGCCGAGTTTCGGGCGTCCAGTGCCGTCATGGTGGCCATCAGGGACCTGCGAAGCGGCCCGCTGGCGCACTTCCTCGCCTCCCGGCCCACCGCGTGCCCTGAAGGTGCCCTTCGCGGCGTCAGATTCCCCGAAGGCGACCTTCAGGGCACGGAAAAGCGCTACTCGGTCACCCGTGCCCGGAGTGCGGCGTCCTTGTCCAGTACGAGCTGCGCGAGATCGGACTGGAACCGGGCCATCTCGGTGCGCAGGGATTCGTCGGCCGCGGCGAGGATCCGCACCGCGAGCAGCCCGGCGTTGCGCGCGCCGCCGACGGAGACGGTCGCGACGGGCACGCCGGCGGGCATCTGCACGATCGACAGCAGCGAGTCCATGCCGTCCAGGTACTTCAGCGGCACCGGCACGCCGATCACCGGCAGCACCGTCGCCGAGGCCACCATGCCGGGCAGGTGCGCCGCGCCGCCCGCGCCCGCGATGATCACCGAAAGGCCCCGCTCCGCCGCGGACGTCGCGTAGTCCAGCATGCGCTGCGGCGTGCGGTGCGCCGAGTACACGCCGACCTCGTAGGGCACCTCGAACTCGTCGAGCGCCTTCGCCGCGGCTTCCAGCACCGGCCAGTCGGAGTCGCTGCCCATGATCAGGCCAACCTTCGGCGACATCGCCGTCCTTTCCAGACAGTCCAAAGCGGATTCAGTGGATTTCGTGCCCGTCGCGCCATTCGGCGTGCGAGAGCCAGTGCGCCGCGAGCGTCGCGCGCTCGCGCAGCCGTTCGACACCGCTGCCGGTGAAGTTGACGTGCCCGAGCTTGCGGCCGGGGCGCTCGCCCTTGCCGTAGAGGTGCACGCGCGCTTCCGGGTAGCGGGCGAACAGGTGGTGCAGGCGCTCGTCGGGACTCATGTCCGGGGTGGCGGGCGCGCCGAGCACGTTCGCCATCACGCACACCGGCGCCATCAGGTCGGTCGCGCCGAGCGGGTAGTCGAGCACCGCGCGAAGGTGCTGCTCGAACTGGGAGGTCCGCGCGCCGTCCATGGTCCAGTGCCCCGAGTTGTGCGGGCGCATCGCGAGCTCGTTGACCACGAGCCCGTCCTCGGTCTCGAACAGCTCGACGGCCAGCACGCCGACGACGCCGAGTTCCGCCGCCGCGCGCAGGGCGAGGTCCTGCGCCTCGTGCATGAGATCCGCGGACAGGCCGGGCGCGGGCGCGAGGACCTCGGTGTTGATGCCGTCGCGCTGCACGGTTTCCACCACCGGCCACGCGGCGCCCTGCCCGAACGGCGAGCGCGCCACCAGCGCGGAAAGCTCGCGCCGCATCGCGACCTTCGTCTCGACGAGCAGCGGGGTGCCCGCGGCGATCAGTTCGCCGACGAGTTCGCGCGCCTGTTCGGCGGCGTCGAGCATCCACACGCCGCGGCCGTCGTACCCACCGCGCGCGGCCTTGAGCACCACGGGCCAGCCGTGCTCCTCGCCGAACTTCAGCACGTCGTCCGGGGAAGTGACCTCGGCGAACGGCGGTCCGGGGAAACCCAGCTCGGACAGGCGCCCGCGCATCACGAGCTTGTCCTGCGCGTGCAGCAGCGCCTCCGGGCCGGGGCGCACCACGACCCCGTCGGCGACGAGCGCGCGCAGGTGCTCGCCCGGCACGTGCTCGTGGTCGAAGGTCAGCACGTCGACGTGCTTGGCGAAGGAGCGCAGCGCGTCGAGATCGGTGTGGTGGCCGTAGACCACTTCACCGGCGACGAGCCCGGCGGAGTCGTTTTCGCCTGCGGCCAGCACGCGCAGCGACTGTCCTAACGCGATCGCGGACTGGTGCGTCATCCTGGCCAGCTGGCCGCCGCCAACCATGCCCACCACGGGGAGACCGGTTCGAGTATCCATAGCGCGAGCAGACTAGCCGGAGGCCGCGGTGTCGCCCTGCGGGTGTGGCGCGAGCGCGGGCTCCGTCACACGGTCGCGCCGCAGCTCGACGGCCACGGCGGCGAGCAGGCCCACGACCGCGGTGACCACGTAGGCGTTGCCGAGCACCGCGAGCCCGGGGTTCCAGTGGAACTCGGTGTCCCCGCCGTTCGGGACGAACATGATCAGCGCGCTGAGGTAGAACACCGCCACGAGCGCGCCCTGCCACACGCGGCCCTTCGCCAGCAGCAGTACCACCAGCGGCACCGACCACACCCAGTGGTGCGACCACGAAACCGGCGACGCGACCAGCCCGAGGAACGCGGTGACCGCCAGCGCGGCGAGCGCCTCACCGCGCCGGGCGAGGCGCCGGACGAGCCAGGCCGCCGGGATCGCGAGCACCGCGGCGATCGCCAGCGCAAGCGTTTGCGACCAGGGCGCTTCGGCCGACGCCCTGGTCACCGCGCCGTTGAGCGACTGGTTGAAGATCCACTGGACGCCGCCGATGCGGTGCGGGTCGAACGCGGCGACCGTCCAGTAGCGCGCGGCGTCGCCCGGCATCAGCGCGAACATCACGCCCTGCAGCGCGGCGAACGTCGCGAGCGCGCGCACGCCGTCGCGCCAGCGCCCGGTGAGGAACAGGTGCGGCACGAAGATCAGCGGGGTCAGCTTGACCGCGGCCGCGACGCCGATCAGCGCCCCGCCCCACCGCGAACCGCGCGCGGAAACCACCAGCACGTCCAGCACGACGACCGCCAGCAGGACCAGGTTGATCTGGCCGAGCTGGATCGTCTTCCACACCGGTTCGAAGCCGAGCGCGAGCACCGTGACGCCGATCAGCACCGGTACCGAGGCGAGCCGGGAGTCCCGCACCGACCGGGCGCACACGCGCACCACGACGGCGAGGGAGAGCACCGAGACGGCGGCGAGGAAACCCCAGGTCAGCCCTTCGGGAATGAGCGCGAGGGGCACGAAGAGCAGCGCCGCGGCCGGCGAGTAGGTGAACGGCAGCGCCACCCACGAAGGCAGCGTCGGCAGGCGCTGCGCGCTGTACAGCTCTTCGCCGCGCAGGAAGGTCAGCGCGCCCGCGCGGTAGACGCCGCTGTCCGCGCCGAGGTGGGCACCGGTGAACCAGACGACGAGCCCGCCCGCGAACGCGAGGACGACCAGCGCGCCCGCCGCCAGCGACCAGGCGCGGCGGTCAGGTCGCCGGGGTCGCGTCGACATGCTCGTCCGACGGTGGCCCAGGAGGCCCGGATGCTCTCGTTGGCACGGCCGCGCGGCGCCCGCGCAGGACGATCCAGCGCGCGGTGAGCACGGCGGCGAGCACGAGCGGCATCAGCAGGTAGGCGTTGCCGAGCACGTTCTGCCAGAACACCCAGTGCAGCTCGATGTTGCGGCCGTTCGGCATGGCGAGCAGCACGCAGCTGACGAACACGGCGATCACCGCGATCGCGCCGATCCACCGCCGCCACGCTGTCGCCGGGGTGGTCTGCGGCAGCCGCGAGATCAGCAGCACGATCAGCGGCACCGCCCACACCCAGTGGTGCGACCAGGAAACCGGCGACGCGAGCAGCACCCAGAACGCGGTCACCAGCAGCGCGGCGAGCGCCTGGCCCTTGCGGTGGAAGCGCAGCATCAGCCAGATCGCGGGTACCGCGAGCACGAGCGCGAGGCCGATCGCGGCCGTCGACGCCCACGGCGCGAGATCGGTGATGCGGGTGAGCATGCCGTTGAGCGACTGGTTGCCCGCCCAGTGCAGCGGCCCGATCCGGCCGGTGTCCTTCAGCGTCTGCGTCCAGAAGCGCAGCGTCTGCTCGGGGATGATCGCGAACATCAGGCCCTGGAAGGCGACGAAGGTGCCCAGCGCGCGGAAGGCGTCCTTGACCTTGCCGGTGAACAGCAGGTGCGCGATGAACGGCAGCGGGGTCAGCTTCACCGCCGAGGCGATGCCGACCAGCACCCCGCCCCACCGCGAGCCGCGCGTGGTGATGACCAGCACGTCGAGCACGACCATGGCCATCAGGATCAGGTTGATCTGGCCGAGGAAGATCGTCCGCCACACCGGCTCCAGGCCGAGGAACACCACCGAGAAGACCAGCGTCGCGCGGGCGGGCGAGGCCCACCAGCGGGCGCCGCCGTCCTTCGGCGGCGGCAGCGAGCCGATCGCGATCCGCACCACGAGCGCCATCGCCAGCACCGAAACGGCGGTGAGGATGCCCCACGCGACCTGGATCGGCACGAGCGCCATCGGCACGAAGAACAACGCGGCCGACGGCGGGTAGGTGAACGGCAGCAGCGCCCACCACGGTTCGGTGGCGAGCGTGTTCGAGTCGTAGAGCGGGTCGCCGTGCAGCAGGGTGAGCGCGCCGGCGCGGTACACCGCGCTGTCCACCCCGAGCCGCCAGTCCAGCAGCCACGCGACGACGCCGGCGACGATGGCCAGCAGCGGCACCGCGGCCAGCAGCAGCACCGACCGCGGCCGCACGGACAGCCGCGAAAGCGACACGCGCAACGCGAGGCGGTGCGGCGCGCTCCGCGCGGCGGGTTCACCGTCTTCGGTGTCGTTGACGGAGGTGGGGACGGACCGGCTCACCTGACTAGGAAATCACGGGACGCGCCACCCGTGTGCAAGGGTCCGGTCAACCCCGGCCGAGGTCGTTGACGAGTTCGCACGCGGCGTCATGGGTCGAGGGCAGCCGGATGACCTTGATCCGGGGCTGACCGACCTCGGCGAGCTGTGCGTCGACCGCCAGCCGCTCGTTCAGCTCGCGCCTCAGCAGCACCGCGCGCGCCGAGATCCGGCCGTCCTTCGGCACCAGCACGGCGACCGACGACGGCCCGATGCAGGCGACGCTCTCGCCGCCGTCGAACACCGCGCGCAACGCCTCCGCGGCCAGGATCATGCTGGTCAGGCGCTGCCAGCCGGTGACGCCGGACAGGTCGACGGCGACCGCGAGCAGCAGGTGCCCCTCGTTGGCGCCGACGCCGTCCCGCTCGGCCTGGCGGTAGATCTCGCCGAGCCGGGTCCGCAGGTAGGCGGCCGTCGGCAAGCCGGTCAGCGGATCGATGACCTCGACGGTGGAAAGCCGGTCCATCGCCACGTCCGCCCACGCCACCGCGGTCACCCTGAGCAACCTCGACGGGGTGGCGTCCACGTCCGGTACCACGAAGCTGCCCTCGTTCGACAGCACCGCGTGCAGCGCCGCGAGATCCGCCAGCGTTTCGGCGAGCCCGGCGCCGCTGGCCGCCCTCGCCCTGGCCAGCCCGGCCAGTGACACCTCGGCCGAAGCCCCCTTCAGCACCGCCGCGCACACCGCGTCGACCTCGGGCAGTCCCCAGTCACTGGGGAAGCGCCAGCCGGACGACAGGCTCGCGGTGCGCCAGCGCGCCCGGAGCGAGCGCAGTTCGCGATCCCGCTCCTGCTGCTCCGGGTGCCGCGGCGCACCGACGACGGGCATATCCGACGAAGACTCAGTAGAGCCCGACGACCCCGACGACGACAAGGCCCCATCCCTTCCTCCACCGAACGCTTCCGGGGTAGGGACGGCACTCCTAGTTGATCGTGACGGGGTTTCGGCAACTCGGTGAACGAAGGCGGGTGAACCTGTTGCGCCCTCCGGGTCATCGCAGTACCCGTGACGTGACGTCACACTCATCGTCCGTCACACTGTTGCTCGCGCGAAGTCAAAGGTATGTGCGGCGAGGGAGACGCCGCGCGCACCTGCCAGACAGAGGAGACCCGTGTCCAGCGTTCCCGCCGACCCGACCGGCCAGAGCGACGCCGAGCTCATCGCGTCCGTGCGAGCCGGCGCCATCGCCGCCTACGGGACCCTGTACGAGCGACACGTCACGGCCGCGTACAACCTCGCCCGCCAGCTTTCGAGGTCCACCGCCGAGGCCGACGACCTGGTGTCCGACGCCTTCGCGAAGGTGCTCGACACGCTGCGCGCCGGCAAGGGCCCGGACAGCGCGTTCCGCGCCTACCTGCTCACCGCGCTGCGGCACACCGCGTACGACAAGACGCGCAAGGACCGCAAGATCGACCTCAACGAGGACATGTCGGACCTGTCCAGGACGGGCGGCACCGCCGGCGAAGCGCTGACCGTGCCGTTCTCGGACACCGCGGTCGCCGGGCTCGAGCGGACGATGGCGGCGAAGGCGTTCGCACGGCTGCCGGAGCGCTGGCAGGCCGTGCTGTGGCACACCGAGATCGAACGGCAGTCACCGGCCGAGGTCGCGCCGCTGCTCGGGCTGACCGCGAACGGCGTCTCGGCGCTCGCCTACCGCGCCCGTGAAGGGCTGCGCCAGGCGTATCTGCAGGTGCACCTGGCCGAGACCTCGGCGGAGCGCTGCCGCGCGACCGCCGACCGGCTCGGCGCGTGGACCCGCGACGGGCTGTCCAAACGGGAGCGCGCCCAGGTCGAGACGCATCTCGACGAATGCGACCGGTGCCGCGCGCTGGCCGCCGAACTGGCCGACGTCAACGGCGCGCTGCGCCTGATCATCGCCCCGATCGTGCTCGGCGGCGGGGTGCTCGGCTACCTCGCGGCCGCGGGCGCGGCCAAGGCGAGCGCGGCGACCGCGGGCGCGGCGGCCGGTGCCGTCGGCACCGCGGGCGCCGCCGGTGCCGCGGGCGGTGGCGGCGGTGGCGGCGGGAT
>NZ_BAAANN010000048.1:0-54505 GCF_039529815.1 Amycolatopsis minnesotensis
ACCAACGACGCGACCCGCACCGCGAGGCGACAGTTCCCCACGGCGCGCCGCAGGCGCGCTTGAAACCCGCACCGCGCCCACCAAACACGCGAGCGCCCACCAAACACGCGACCGCCACCAAACCCGCGCCCCCCCCCAAATTTAGGGATCTCCGAAAAACCCCAAACAACCGACCATAGACGACATGACTCCAACCTTCGTCTTCGTCCACGGCTCCAACGGCAACGCCAGAACCTGGACGTCGATCCAACGAGAACTAGCCCTACTGGGCCACCGCACCCTCGCCGTCGATCTCCCCGGCCACGGCTCCGGAGCCGGTTTCACCGGCGCATACCAAGCGCCACAAGACATCGCGGCCTTCGCCAGCGCACCGTCGACCATGGCGACGGTGACCCACGCGGACCTCGTCGCACACGTGATCGCCGTGGTCCGACGCGTTCGCGAACACGGCCCGGTGGTCCTCGTCGGCGCCAGCCGCGGGGGTCTGGTGCTGACCGCGGTCGGCAACGCGGTGCCCGAGCTGCTCGACCGGCTCGTCTACATCTCGGCGTGGTGCTGCGTGGACCGGACGGTGCCCGAATACCTGGCGATGCCCGAGTTCGCCGCGACCGAACTGGGCGGCTTCGGGTCGCTCATGGTCGGCGATCCCGCCGCGCTCGGCGTCACCAGGTGGAACTGGCGCAGCGCGGACGCCGATGTGCTCGCCGCGATGAAGAAGGCGCTCCTCGCCGACGGCACCGACCAGCAGTTCCTCGCGATGCTCAACGGGTTCGAGCCGGACGAGATCACCGACTTCGGCACCGACGTCATCGACGCGGGCACCTGGGGGCGGATCCCGCACACCTACCTGCGGCTGACCGAGGACCAGGCGATGCCGCCCGCGATGCAGGACCTGCTGATCAAGCAGGCCGACGCGCACACCCCGGACAACCCGTTCGAGGTGCACTCCCTGCCGTGCAGCCACGCCGGTTTCGGCTTCCCCCGCCACGCGTCCGAGGTCGCCGCCATCCTCGCGGGGTCCGTACGGGGGTGATCCATTGCCGCCGGAGCGGCTGCGGAGAAGACTCGGGCAGGTGACCCGATCCGGCGAACGGTCGCTGCGCGAGCTGCCCGCGGCGGCCAGGCAGGGCGCGGACGGCCTCGGCGAGCTGCTCTCCCGAGCGATCGCGCCCGTGGTGGCGCACGACGCGCTGCGCCTGGTGGGCACGAGCCCGGCGGCGCTGTTCGGCGCGGGGTCGTTCAGCTTCTGGCACGGCTACGACCCCGCGCTCGGGCTGGCCCTGCTGCACAGCGCCTACGCGGGCGACTACCCGCTGACGCTGCCCGAACTCACCAAGCGGCCGGTCCCCGCCGGAGTCCTCGGCACCGGTGACGGCCGTCGCGACCTCACCGCCCGGCGACTGCTGGCCGAGCACGGGGTCGGCAGCGCGCTGACGCTCGCCCTGCGGGACGCCAAGGGCGTGTGGGGCGCGCTCGAACTGGTGCGGGCGGAGGGCGGCAGCCCGTTCGACCACGACGACGTGTCCGGTGCGGCACGGCTGACGCGGCCGTTGCTGACCGTGCTGCGCGAGCACGTCACCTCGGGTCCGCTGATCCCGGCGGTGCCGAGGCTCGCGCCGGGGGTGCTCGTGGTCGGCGCCGATCACCGGGTGCGGGCCGCGACACCGCAGGTTTCGTGGTGGCGCAAGCAGTTGCGGGACCACCAGACCGCGCCGGACTTCACCGGCGCCGCCTACTGCGCCGGGCTGTCGCTGCAGACGCGCAGGCACGCCGCCGACCCGCGCACCGGCCCGCCGCTGATCTGCGGGCCGCCCGCGAGCCACGGCCGGTGGGTCGCCTGCCACGGCCAGCCGCTGGACGGCAGCGGGGACGTCGCGATCGTCGTGCAGGCCGCCACCGCGGAGCAGCTTCTCCCGTCGTTCTGCGCCTGGTACGGCATCACCGCGCGCGAACACCAGGTCATCGCGCAGCTCCACGAGGCAGGGGCGCCGAAGCAGATCGCGCGGTCGCTCGGGCTGTCCGTGCACACGGTCAACGACCACCTGAAGGCCGTGTTCCGCAAGACCGGCGCCGGTGGCCGCGACGAACTCGTCGCCGCCACCTCCGGCTGACCGCGACGTACCCAAGAGTGAGGATCCTCTTCGCCGCGCTCACGGCACACGGGCACACCTTCCCTTCGATCCCATCGGCCATCGGTCAGCGCAGCCCCAGCGGGCCGCCTCGCATGATGCCGCCGACCACCCGCCTGGCCAGTACCAGGAAGAGCGCGATCACCGGGACCACACCGATCGTGGCGCCGGTGAGCATCAGCGAGTAGTCCGTGTAGTAGCCACTGGCCAATTTGGACAGTGCGACCTGGACGGTCGGGCTCTCGTTCGGGTCCAGCACGATCAGCGGCCAGAAGAAGTCGTTCCACGCGGTCATGAACGACAGCATCGCCAGCACCACCGCCTGCGACCGGATGGCGGGCACCGCGACGTGCCAGAAGGTGCGCAGCATCGAGCAGCCGTCCACGCGCGCGGCGTCCACCAGTTCCAGCGGGACCGCTTCTTCGCAGGCCTGGCGCATCCAGAACACCGCGAACGCGTTGACCAGCGCGGGCACGATGACCGCTTCGAGCCTGCCGTACCAGCCGAAATCGCTGACCACGAGGTACAGCGGGATGACGCCGAGCTGCGATGGCACCATCGCGGTGCCGAGCACCACCAGGAACAGCGAGTTCCGGCCGGGGAACCGCAGCCGCGCGAACGCGAACCCGGCGAAGCTCGCGAGCACGACCGTCGACACCATCACGGTGGTGGAGACGATGAGCGAGTTGCCGAGCGCGAGCCAGAAGTCGGACTTGTCGAACACCGCCTTGACGTTCTCGAAGAGGTGCCCGCCGGGAACGAGCGGCGGCGTCTTCTCCCCGATCGCCGAACTGTCGCGTGAGGACACCACGAAAGACCAGTACAGCGGGAAAACCGAAGCCACCGTCACCGCGACGAGCAGCGCGTACACCACCGGCCCCGCCCCGCGGCGTGCGCGCGCCATCAGTCGCGCCCCGCGATCCGGCGGACGAGGGAGAAGTTCAGCAGCGCGCAGACCGCGCACACCACGAACAGCACCCACGAGATCGTCGCCGCGTACCCGGCGTCGAGCAACCCGATCCCCTTCTCGTACAAGTACATCGTGACGGTCTGGAACTGGCGCTCGTTGCCGCCGACCCCCTTCGTCCCCGAGCTGTCGAACAGCTGCGGTTCGGCGAACAGCTGCAGCCCGCCGATGGTGGCCACCACCACGGTGAAGATGATCGTGGGCCGGATCGAGGGCACGGTGACCGCCCAGAACGTGCGCCACCTCGACGCGCCGTCCAGCTCCGCGGCCTCGTACAGCTCCACCGGCACGGACCGCATCGCGGCGAGGTACAGCAGCGCGTTGTAGCCGGTCCAGCGCCACATCACGATCAGCGCGATCACGAGGTGCGAGGACCAGCGGTGCGACTCCCACGACACCGGGTCCGCGCCGAAGAGGCCGAGAACCCAGTTCACCACCCCGAAGTCGCGGCCGAAGAGCTGACCGAACACGAGCGCGACCGCCACCACCGACACCACGTTCGGCAGCATCATCACCGCGCGCCACGCGCTCGCCGCCCGCAGCGGCCGGTTGAGCAGCGCCGCGATCGCGAGCGCGGAGAACAGCTGCGGCACCGTGGACAGCAGGAAGATGCTGGCGGTGTTGAACAACGCGTTGTAGAAGTTGGGGTCGCCGAACAGCCTGGCGTAGTTCGCGAGCCCCACATACCCCTCGTCGCCGCCGATGAGCTGCCAGTGGTGCAGCGACATCCAGAGCAGGCGCACCAGCGGGTAGAGCCCGAACACCGCGAACAGCACGAAGAACGGCGCGATGAACAGGAACGGGGTTACCCGGGCGTCGAACCGCGCGCCGATCGCCCGCCAGCGCCCTGCCACGCGGTCAGTGCGCGGACACGGCGGCGCGGGCTTCGGTCACCGCCTGCTCCCATGCCTCGCCGATGCTCTGCTTGCCCTCCTCGACGCGCCCGAGCGCCTGCCCGAACGGCGGCCGCGCGTCGGCGTCGGCGAGACCGCGGTAGTTCGGCCGGACGTGGTCCGCCGCGGTCGCGAACAGCTTGCCGACGGGCGCGCCGCTGAAGTAGCCGTCCGTGTGCGCGAGCACCGAGGGGTCCGCGTACACCGCGGGCTCGCTCGGCAGGATGTTCTTGCGCTCGAACAGCTTCTTCTCCTGCTCGGGCGCGGTGAGCCAGCGCGCGAGGTCGTACGCCTCGCGCTGGTGCGCGCTCTGCGCCGGCACGGTGAGGTACGAGCCGCCCCAGTTGCCACCGCCGCCTGGCACGCTCGTCACGTCCCACTTCCCGGCCAGCCCGGTGCCGCCGGCCTCCTGGATCTGCGTCAGCATCCACGCGGGGCAGGTCATCGTCGCGAAGCTGCCCTGCTTGATCGCGACGTTCCACGGCTGCGTGAACGTGGTGACCTTCGCGGTGCGGCCCTGCGCGCCGATCCCGCCCGCGAGTTCGAACGCGTGCTTGACGGCCGGGTTGCGGTCGGCGATGAAGGAGTCGTCGGCCCTGGCGAAGTAGTTCTCGTCGGACTGGTTCAGCATCGCGGTGTAGATGGTGCCCGCGGAGTCCGCGAAGGCGACCTTGGGCGACTTCTCGCTGAACCTCGCCGAAACGCCGGCGAAGGCTTCCCAGGTCGGCCAGAGCTTCGCGACCTCTTCGCGGTCGGTCGGCAGCCCGGCGGCGGCGAAGAGGTCCTTGCGGTAGCACATCGCGAGGCTGCCCATGTCGGTGCCGAGCCCGAGCACCCGCTTCCCGGCGAGCCCCTGGTCCCACTTCCACGGCGCCCACTGGCCGCGCAGGTCGTTCGCGCCGAGCGTCGCCAGGTCGGTGAACTTGTCCGGGGTCTGGCGGAACCGGGGCATGTACTGCTCTTCGATCGCGACCACGTCGGCGGCGCCCCTGCTCGCGGCGAGCTGGGTGACCAGTCCTTTGTGGTGGGCGTCGAAATCGGTCACCCTCGGTTCGATCTTGATCCCGGGGTGCTGCGCCTCGTACTCGGCGTACAGCGACTCGTAGCCGAATTCGCCGAAGGTCGCGACGCTGAGCTTGATCTGGTCCTGTCCCGACGCCGAACACCCGCCGAGCACGAGCACCGCCACGGCGGAAGCGGCGAGAGCGGTCTGGCACGGTCGGGTGAATCGCATCGAGTTCCCCTACGTCGTCGGCTTTCCTCAGCCCCCGTGCCGATCTTGCCGCACCGCGCCTTCGCGGGCCACGGCCGGGTCAGATCATCCCGGCGCGCAGCGCGTAGGCCACCGCGTGCGGGCGGTTGCGCAGCTTGAGCCTGCTGGTCAGCGCGTAGATCACGTTCTTCACGGTGCGCTCGGAGTAGCAGAGCTTGTCGGCGATCTCGGCGGTGTCCCAGCCGTCGGCCATCAGCCGCAGCACGTCGACCTCGCGCGCGCTCAGGCCGGACGGGTCGATCCCGCGCGGGGCGAGCACCTCGCGCTGGAGCCGCTGGACGTGCTTGAGCAGCTCACCGAGCAGGTCGCTCGGCATCACGCCACCGCCCTCGGCGGCCGCGACGACGCTGGAGACGAGGCGGTCACCGGTGGCCGCCGCCCTCGGCAGCACCGCGACCACGCGGCACTCGACCGCGGTGAGCAGGTCCGACTCCTTGAGCTCGGAGGTCACCAGCACCTTCGGCACCACCGCGCCGGTGCCGCCGCGCAGCAGCGCGACCGTCTCCGAGGTGACCTTGTCGATCGCCACCACGAGCACGTCGGTGTCGCCCAGCTCGGACTGGGGCACCACGAGCATCTCCGGCCTCGACTTGAGGTAGCTGGTGATCCCGGCCAGCGTGATCGGGTCCGACGCCTGCACCGCGACTCGCACGCGTTCCATCTGGTACCTCCCGCACTCAATGTCACCAGCACCGTCTGGCGACAAGTGTGCGAGGGCTGACTTCACGATGTCTCTACGGGGCCTCCAGATCGCCACCGAAGCCGTGAAGTCGCCGGGTTTTCCCAGGTCGTGAATGAGGTTGGAGATTCACAGTTCACTCGAATGGAGTAGTGCGGTGCCGGCGGGCGGCCTCCCTGAACCGTCGCCCGCCGCCACCGCGCCACCCGCTCAGCCGCCGTCGCCTGCCCACATCGTGACGCCGGTGCTCTCCGCCTGCTGGCATCCCGCCGAGATCTCCGACAGCGCCTCCTGCGCCCGGCGGAGGCACTCCGGCATCCCGGCCGCCGCGGCGTCCCAGCTCGCCTTGCTCTCCTCGTACGCCGCGCGCGCCTCGCCGCTCCACTCCCCCATGCCCGCGCGCGCCTCGCGATCGAGGTCGGCGAGGATCGCGCGAATCTCGTCGGTGACGCTCGCGACCGAATCCCGCACCTGCTCGGCCATCGGGAAGCGGAGTCGATCGGCCGGCACCGCGATCTTCCTTTCGGGACGGGACGAAACGGTCAGCACGAGGACACGCCGCACGGGTCCGAGGTGACCACCGGGCCCGTCGAGCCCCTGCCGAGCACCGCCACCATGTGGTCGAGCTCGGCGACGACGATCTCGGCCTGCCGCTCCCATTCGTCCATCGCCTTGCCGAACTTCGGCGCGGCCCTCCCCCTCCAGGTGCTCCGCAGCGCAGCCAGCTCCGCGCCGACCGCGCCCAGCCTCGCGGCCGCCGTCGCCGAGGCCGCTTCGAACCGGTCGCACGCCGTCCGCGTCCCCGGCGTAGCCGACACGCCGTCGTCGAGCGCCATCGCGGGCCTCCTGCCGTGGTGCGTGTTTCGATCGAACCGACTCGCGAATTCTTGCCCGGTGGCGATACCGCGAAAAGCGCTCGGCGCCGTTCCTGCCCGAACCGCCCCCGAACGTTGCTCGATCTCCCCGCCAGCACGTCAAGACGTTTCGGTGACCACCCGTGACCGCACACTCACCCGGTCGTGGGAGCTAGCACGCGATGTTCCCGGCGAGGTCGACAGGATGGTCACGATGCAGACATGACCGTGCCGGACCGAACGGCTAGGCTTTCGGCATGAGCCTTGGCGACGAACGGGAGCTAGTACCGCTGGGCGCCGGCTTCGACCTGACGAAGCGCGGCTACAACCGGGGGCAGGTCGACGAGCATCTGGAGCGGTTGGACGCCGACCTGAAGCTCCTCACCGCCGACCGCGACGCCGCGATCGCGCAGGCGGGCGACCTGGCGAGGCAGCTCGAACTCTCCCGCACCGAAATCGACGACCTCCGCGGCCAGGTCGACCGGCTGGCCCAGCCGCCGACGAGCCTCGAAGGCCTTTCCGAGCGGCTGCAGCGCATGCTGCGGCTCGCGCAGGACGAAGCGGCCGACACGCGCGCCCGCGCCGAAGCCGAGGCCGGGCACATCCGCGCCAAGGCGGAGACCGACGCCAGCGCCATGCGCGCGCGGTACGAGCAGCTCCTGACCGAACTGGACGCGCGCCGCAAGGAGATGGAAGCCGAGCACCGCAAGGTGCTGGAGACCGCGCGCGCCGAGGCCGAGGCGATCACCACCGCGGCCAAGGAGGAGCGCGACCGGCTCGACCGCGAGTCCGAGCAGCGCCGCACGCAGGTCGAGGAAGACTTCGAGATCGCGATGGCGTCCCGGCGGACCGAGGCCATGCGCATCCTCGCCGAGCAGGAGGCCACCAGCAAGGCGGAAGCCGAGCGCCGGGTCCGCGAGGCCACCGAAGAGGCCGCGGCGATCCGGAAGAAGGTCGCCGAGGAGCAGGCCACCGCCACCGACGAGATCGAACGCAGGCGCCGCGAGTCCGTCGCCGACGCGAACCGGCGCAAGCAGGAGTCGACGACCGAGGCCAACGCGCGCATCGCGGAGGCGTCCGACGAGGCGCACCGGCGGGTTCGCGAAGCCACCGAGGAGTCGAACCGCCGGATCAACCAGGCCGCCGAACGCGTCGAAGCGCTGCGTTCGCTGCGCTCGGCGATCGCCGAGCAGATCGCCTCGGCACGCGGCGTGCTGGCCGAAGCGACGGCGGCGCTCGGCGACGCCGCGCCCGCCGTCGAACCGCTGCCGCAGGAGAAGACCGGTGTCACCGCGGTGCAGCCGCAGCAGGCACCGGCCAAGGCCAAGACGGCGCCGAAGACGGCCCAGAAGACCCCGTCGCCGTCGCCGGGTCAGCGCTCGGGGAACCGGTCCAACGGCACCTCGGCATCGAAACCGACTGGCGAGTAACCTCTAGCTCCAACCGGGTCGCAGGCGACCACGCGCGGGCGCGGACCACCGGTTCCCCGCCCGCGTGAACTCCTGCGACCACCAGGTCAGACACCTTGCTGGAGGATTTCGATGGCCGCCTACCAGACCGTCGTCGTAGGGACCGATGGGTCGGAGTCGTCGTTCGCCGCGGTGGACAGGGCCGCGAGTGTCGCGAGCGACTCCGGTGCCACGCTCGTGATCGTCTGCGCGTACTACCCGGCGAGCAAGCACGACGTCGAGAAGGCGCAGGACGTGCTCCGCGACGAGGCGTACCAGGTCGTCGGCTCGGCGCCGGCCGAAGACACCCTGCAGAGCGCGCGCGACCGCGCCGTGAAGGCGGGCGCGAGCAAGATCGAAACCGCGCCGGTGGTCGGCGCGCCGGTCGAGGCGCTGCGGGACACCGTCGTCGAGCGGTCGGCCGACCTGCTCGTCGTCGGCAACCGCGGGCTCAACACCCTCGCCGGGCGCATCCTCGGCTCGGTGCCGTCGGAGGTCGCCAGGAAGTCGGGCGTCGACGTGCTCATCGTGCACACCACCTGAGGTGCTGCCGGAAGACGCCGACACGAGCGCGCTCCAGCAGCGGCTCGAGCGGATCCTGCTCGGCGGGAAGCGCAAGTACACCCGGCTCGAAGTCGCGGCGAAGGCGGGCGTCCCCGAGGACCGCTCGCGGCGGCTGTGGCGCGCGCTGGGCTTCGCCACCGTCGGTGACGACGAAGTGGTCTTCACCGACGCCGACGTCGACGCCATGCGCATCGCCGACCAGCTCGTCCAGTCCGGGCTGGTGGAGCCCAGCGTCGAGGTGTCGGTGACGCGTGCGCTCGGGCAGCACCTGTCCCGGCTCGCCGAGTGGCAGGTGCACATGCTCTGGACGCTGATCACCGAGAACGCCGCCGACGGCGCGGACGAACGGCAGATCGCGCGGCTCGTCGACCGGGTGCTCCCCGAACTGGAGCAGGTGCAGAACTTCGTGTGGCGCCGCCACCTCGCCGCGTACGCGGGGCGTGCGCTGGCAGCGCCGGACGAAGACCTCGAAGCGCGCACGGAGGTGGTCGGGTTCGTCGACATGGTCGGGTACACGCGGCTGACCCGGCAGATCGACGACACCGAGCTGAGCGACGTGCTGGAGCGCTTCGAAGCGCTCGCGACCGAGGTGATCGCCGAGCACCGCGGCCGGGTGGTCAAGATGATCGGCGACGAGGTGCTCTTCGTCGCGGACTCGGCCGCCGACGGCGCCGAGATCGCGCTCGCGCTGACCGAGCGGACCGCCGAGGACGACGGGCTGCCCGCGGTGCGCGCCGGGCTGGCCTCCGGGCGCATCCTGAGCCGGTTCGGGGACGTCTACGGCTCCGTGGTGAACCTGGCGAGCAGGCTCACCTCCGTGGCGAGGCCCGGCACGATCCTGGTGGACAAGGAGCTCGCCGCCGAGCTCGACGGGGACGACCGGTTCGAGCTGCGGAGCAGGCGGCCGGTTTCGGTCCGCGGCTACCACCGGCTCCGGCCGTCGGCACTGCGCAGGGCGAGCGCGCGGCCGGCCGGGAAGTTCGCCAGTTCGCAACACCTCGCCGCGGAAATGCTCGGGCTCACCGATGACGCGGGGCCCGGAAATCCGGAAGACGTTCCCGGCGATGCCGCGGCGGCACCACAAGTTCCTGACGCAGAAGCGAAAACACCCAGCGGAGAAGAACGGTCACCCACGCCGTCCGGACGTCGGCGCCGACGCCGCTGAATGGGCCATCCCGGACGCGGCACCCAGCCGACGAATACTGTCCGGAGTCATTTTCGGGTAGGTACTTTCCCCCGAATTCCTTATTTTCACAGCAACCCCGAGGGCGTAAGGTAACTAGCCGCACTCAAACAGACACTCTGTGTATTGGATCATGTCGTGATGCCATGCCGAGGTGTCACGATCAGGAGGTGACCTGGTGACGGCGGATGCCAAGGGGCTCCGCAGTAACCCGCTCCAAGAGCTCTTCTGGACCAGAACGGGACTACTGCTCCTGATCCTGGTGGTGGTGTCGGGCGGCAGCCTCGCACTCGCCAGCGTCATGGACCCCGGTGGCGGCAAAACCCTCGTCACCTCACTCGGGACCGGCACGATGATCTCCGCGATAGTCGGCTTCGGCCAGACGCTGATCACCGCGACCGCGTCGCAGCGCGCCATGGTGTCCCCGGTGATCGAGGAGAGCAGGCGCGCACTGCGGGAGCTCAGCGACGAATACCGGTCCCTGAACAAGGAGTTCTTCCCCACCAACGTCTTCGAGGCGACCACCGACCCCGACCCCGCGTTCAACCACCTGCTGATGGAAGACCTCCACGCGACGAGGCAGGTCTTCTTCCGCGGGTTCTCCGGCCGGTACGCGGCGGCACGCCTGCTCGTTTCGCAGGCGGAATGGGAACTGCGCGCGGTGATCGCCGACCCCAAGGACGCGACCACGATCAGCGGCAGGGCGCGCTACCTGCTCCGCCGGGCCGGCGCGGAGGCCGACGCCGAAGCGATCTCCCGCCGGCTGCACGACGAGATCTGGATGGGGCTCGTCGGGCTCTACCTCGCGCGCAGCCGCTGCACCCGCGCCGACATCACGGTGGTCACCGACCCGCCGGTGGACCGGATGGAGATGTTCGACGAAAGCGTCTGGATCACGCTCTACAGCGACGTCGGCGGGGCTCCCCAGCTCTACCCGCGCACACTGCGATTTTCCGAAGGGTCGTTCATCTACAACATGGAACGCGCCGAATTCCTGCGCATCTGCCGCGCGCGGACCGCGCGCCACTTTCTCATCACACCGGACACCACGAGGGAGGAGTTCTCGGCGATCTTCCACAAGATCACCGGCGCAACCCTTTCGCCGAAGCAGTTCCAAGACCTGGAGGAGAGGTTCCACGGCTTTCGCCAGGAATTCTCTACCGCCGCCGAACTGGAGGGCTGATGCTCGTGCGCAGGCATACATCCGTTCTCGGCAGCCTCGCCGAGGACATCAGGCACACCGGCGCGCAACGGGAAAGGTGGCAACTCACCTACGCGCCCTTTCGGAACTGGGTCGACACCGCAGGCCTGAAGACACGGTTGCGCTCGCACCTCACCGATCTCTCCCCGAGCGAAGCGGCCGCGGTCGCCGGCAGGTCGCGCGAGACCACCACCCATTTCGCGTGGTGCCTCTACGTCGACCCGGACGCGGACTTCTCGTTCTGGCTGCACGAGTACAAACCGCAGAAGGACTGGCGTGCGGGATACGCCGATTCCGTGCACAACCACCGGTACCACTTCTGCACCGCACTGCTCAACGGCGGCTACCTGCACGAACGGTACGACGCCGAAATCGACCCCGGTGCCGGGCTCGTCACGTCGACCGTGCTGCAGCGCAGCGAACAGTGCGCGGCGGGCGAATCGGGCGTGCTGCTCGCGAGTGAATTCCACCGGATCCCGAAAGCGCTCGACGGGACCATGACGTTCTTGATCAAATCGCGGCCGGTATACGACTGGAGCCTTTCCTACGACCCGTCGACGGGGGTGAGTCATCGACACGTTCCGGTGGAGACCCGCTTGGGGGAGCTGACCCAGCGGATCTGACGGGCCGCCCCGGCCTGCGTTTACCATCTCTGCACCCGCCTGTGTCGCACGGCTGGGATCGGAGAGGTCGATGCATGCCCACCAGAATGTCCACGTAACCACGACTGAACACCAGGTCATCACCGCTTTTCCCACGGTGGGGAACGCGGCGTACTCCGCGGTAGAACGACGCGTACGGGATCTTTGCCTCCGGTACGCCGATCGGCTGCCCTTCCACGGTTGGCACCACGTCAATTTCGTCAGGTCGAAGGCGGCGGACTTCGCCGCGGTCAACGGCGCGGACGTGTCGGTGGTGAAGACCGCCGCACTGGTCCACGACGTGAACTACCTCATCCGGCGCAATTCGCCCGCATCGGCGGGACGCAGCCTCCGGATGGACGTGCTCGCCGAGGCCGGGGTGGACGCCGAAACCGCGAAGTGGATCGACGAAATCGTCGACGAAGCGGAAATGTGCACGCGCCACCGCGACATCTCGGTGGAGGCGCAGGCGCTCAGCGACGCCGACACGCTGTTCAAAGCGCTGCCCATCACGCCCGTCATGCTCGCGCACCGCTATCTCGAAGAGAACGGGCTGAGCCTGCGCGCGCTCGCCGACAAGATCGTCGGTGAGCAGACCGGGATCCACGACGACGGGTACTACTTCTACAACCCCGACGCCGCCGCAACCTATTCGCGGTGGGCGATGGCGAACCTGGAGCTGTGGCGGTGCATCCAGGAATCGGTGGCCGACCCGGTGGTCGAGGACCTGCTCGACGCCGTCGCCGCGGTGGACGCCGCGGCATCCTGACCGGTGGCCGCGAGCCGAAGGTAACGATTGGGTCGGCAGTACCCCAAGTGACGGTAACGGCGTCCGCACGCACAGCGAAAGGCTACGCGTGCGGTGCCGTCCCGCCCGGTATTCCCACCGGGCGGGAAATGGGGAGCGCCGCGCTTCACTCGCGAAAGGTCACCGATGAGCACGATTCCGCAGCATCCGCCACGCCAGGACGCGCCGGTCAGCCAGCCCAAGAACGGGCTCGGCACGGCCGGTTTCGTACTCGGCCTGGTGGGGTTGGTGTTCTCCTTCATCCCGATCGTCGGGGTCGTCGCCTGGCCGTTGGTGATCATCGGGTTGGTGCTCGCCTCGGTCGGTTTCTCCCGTACCCGCAAGGGAGCGGCGAGCAACCCGGGAATCGCGATCGCGGGTATCGTCCTTTCGCTGGCGGGTCTGGTCGTCTGCATCGTGTGGGCCGCCCTGTTCAAGAACGCGGTGGACGAGGTCGGTGCCAGCAGGCTGCAGTTCGGCAAGGATGTCCAAGGTGGACAGACCGTGGAATTCGTGGTGACCACGAACAAGCCGGTCACGGTCAAGGCCGGTGACATCCTCGACAGCAAGGACGAGGTCGTCCAGCCCGGCGCGGAATGGCGGCTGAAGGCCGGTTTCAAGGGCGGCTCCCACAGCTTCACCGTTTCCGGCACCCCCGTGCAGAGCGCCACCGACGCCACCACCACCTGCAAGATCGTCGTCGACGGCAAGACCCTGCGGGAAGCCAAGGGCGAGCTGGGGCTGCCCGCCCTGTGCTCGGTGTCGGTCGGCTGAGCCACCACGCACTGCCACGCGGTGGCCCCGCTTCCGCCCGGCCACCGCGTGGCGTAACGAAACACGCCACCGCCGCGTCTTCCCCTAAGGACGAGTCCGCCGTCACGGCTGCCGTGGAATCGGCCGTACCCGGCACGGGAGGACGTCGAATGGATGACCTGGTCGCGTTCCTGAACACGCGGATAACGGAACGCCAGACCCTCCTCATGCGCGCCGTCACCAAGCGGAAATCGGGCGAGGCGATCGTGCGCGAGGAAGGGAGCGTGCTCGTGGAAGCACGCATCCGCAGCCTCAACGGCGTCGAACTGGACGCGGTGCACCGCATGGTCGACGAGCTGGAGTCGGCGCGGCGGATCTGCCACGAGCACCGCACCACCGTCCACGAGCGGGTGCCCGGCTTCCCGGTGCACGGCGGCGACTACTGGTGCCAGACCTGCCACGTGCCCAGTGACGATCCAGGGGCGAACTGGTGCCTGACCCTGCGGCTGCTCGCCGCGCCGTACGCCGACCACCCGCAGTACGTCAGCTCCTGGCGGCCCTGAGCGAAGGCAGCAGGTCCAGCAGCGCGACCGCGGCCCGCGACGGCTCGCGATCGCGGGCGAGGACCACGAGCTGCTCCCTGCCGATCGCGGGCTCGGTCGGCACCCCGACCACCCGCTCCCCCGCCGTGCGCAGTGCCAGCGGCGGCAGCAGCGCCACGCCGAGCCCGTTGGCCACCAGCTCGACCTGATCGGTGATCACGTCGACCTCGCAGCAGATCCGGCGGCGCAGGCCCGCTTCGCGGCTCGCCGCGTCGATGCTCGCCCTCAGCGCCGAATCGGCCCGGTATTCGACGAAGTCGGCGTCACCGAGCTCGGCGATCCGCACCTTGCCGCGATGGGCCAGCGGATCGTTCGCGGCCACCGCCAGCACCAGCGACTCGGCGGCGAGCGGGTAGGCGCGCACCCGGTCGGCGTCCTGGCCGAGCGGCCGGTCGACGAAGGCGAGGTCGAGCTCGCCGGTGATCGTCGCGTGCACCAGCCCCCGCACGCTGCTGTGGCGTACCCGCAGCCCGACCGCGGGATGCCGCCGGTGGTAGCGGGTCAGCAACGCGGGCAGGTCCACCATGCCGAGCGTCTGGATCGCGCCGACGGTGAGCGTGCCGCGCAGCAGCCCGTGCACCCCGGCGACCGCGTCACGGCCCGCCTCGGCGGCCTCCACCGCGCGGCGGGCGTCGGGCAGCAGCGCGCGGCCAGCCTCTGTCAGCTCGACGCGGCGGGTGCTGCGGACGAACAGGTCCCCGCCCAGCTCGCGTTCCAGCGCCCTGATGGACGAGGACAGGCTCGACTGGGTCAGGTGCAGGTGCTGGGCGGCCTTCGTGAAGTGCCGCCGCTCGGCCACGGCGAGGAAATGGGTGAGCTGACGCAGCTCCATTCAGTGACTGTACCAATGAATGTCGGCGGAATTATGTGTTGGCATCACTGACCGGTGCTGATCCACACTGGCTGCGCAGCCGATCACGAAGGAGTCCTCCATGACAGTCACGGCGAATCCGGCCACGGCACGCGGGCTCCGGCCGTCCGCCGCGGTCGGAGCCGTGGGGTACGCGTTCGCCGCGACCATGACCGGCACCACCCTGCCCACCCCGCTTTACCCGCTCTACCAGCACGAACTCGGCTTCGACACGCTGCTCACCACGGTCGTCTACGCGGTGTACGCGGTCGGCGTCCTCGCCACGCTTCTCCTGCTCGGCAGGGCGTCCGACGTGGTGGGCCGCCGCCCGCTGCTGCTCGCCGCGATCGCCGTCTCGGCGGTCAGCGGGCTGGTGTTCCTGGCCGGGCCTTCGCTGCCCGTGCTGTTCGCGGGGCGGGTCCTGTCCGGGTTCTCCGCCGGGCTGGTCACCGCCGTGGCCACGGTGGCGATGGCCGAGCTCGCCGGGCCCGCGCACCGCGCGAAGGCCACCCTGGTCGCCACCGCGGTCAACATGCTCGGCCTCGGCTGCGGCCCGCTGCTGGCCGGTCTGCTCGCCGACCACGCGCCGTCGCCGCTGCACCTCCCGTTCGCGGTGCACCTCGTGCTGCTGGTGCCCGCAGCCGTGCTGGTGTGGCGGATCCCGGAAACCGTCACGCCGGGGCCGCTGCGCGCCGCGCTCCGCCCGCAGCGGCCCGCGGTGCCCGCCGTCGTCCGCGCCGCGTTCGTGCCGTCGGCGATCGCGGTGTTCGCCGCGTTCTCGGTGTTCGGGCTCCTGACCGCGGTCGCGCCCGCCTTCCTCACCACGGTCCTGCACCAGCCCGCGCACACCCTCGCCGGGCTGCTGGTGTTCGCGATGTTCGCCGGGTCGACGCTGAGCCAGCTCGCGTCGTACCGCTGGCGCGCCGGATCGGCGTTGCCGTCCGGCTGTCTGGTGCTGGTGCTCGGCCTCGCCGGGCTCGCCACCGCCGTCGGCACCGAATCCCTCCCCGTGCTCGCGGTGAGCGCGTTCGTGATCGGGGCCGGGCAGGGCCTGAGCTTCCGCGCGGGGATGGCCGCGATCACCGAGCACTGCCCAGCCGACCGGCGCGCCGAAACCGTCTCGGCGTTCACCGTGATCGCCTACATCGGCATCTCGGTGCCGGTGATCCTGGTCGGCGCCGCGTCCGCGCTGTTCGGGCTGCCCGCGGCGGCCATGACGTTCACCGGGGTGACCGCCGCGCTCGCACTGGGCGCGCTGTTCGCGATCCGCCGGCACGCGAAGCGACCGGGCTCCGCCGCCAGTCTGTCCACTTAGGACATACTGCCGCTACGGCATTCGGGCGTACCGCACCAGCTGCTTCCCGATTTTTCGCGATCACGATTAGTATTGAACGTTTCCCGGTCAACGGCCAGGAGGCGTTCGTGAGCACGACATGGCTGGTTTCGCTCCTGCTCCTCGCGTTCGTGCTCACCGGATGCTCGGCCGCGCTCGACCACGCCGCCAGGCACGAAGAGCAGGCGAGCCTGAGAATGGGCGGCTGCCGGCACTGCGGCGCGGCCTGGCACGGCAACCAGCGCTGCACGTCCTGCAAACGCGTGCTCGTCACCTGGAAGCGGCCGATGGCCAGCAAGCTCTTGCGGGGCGCGGGTTTCTGCGTCGGGATCGGCGCGGTCGCGGTGTACCTGCTGGACCTGCTGGCGTCGTTCCGCTGATCACGGGGACATGACAGGCGCCATGCGCGGCTGCCGTGAGTAGTCCTGCTCACGGCGGGTTGAGTAAGCCCCAGCGTGCGCGATTCGTAGTGCGGGTGTCACGATGGGGTGAACGGTCACGATGTGCCAGGTCATGGGCACGCACGATGACCAGACCCACTGTTACGAGCCGGGGAGGGCTTGAATGGGTTTCATCACCGCGCCGGAAGCGTTGAGAACGGCGGCGAAGGATGGCCACGCGGCGGTCGGCGCGCTACGCGGGGCAGACTGCGGCAAGCCGGTCGCCAAGATCGCAACTGCCTTACCGGGGGCGAAGTGCACGAGCAACGCCACCACGTTCTCCGACAGCTGGAGTCAGACCTACACCCAGTTCTGCGACGGGGCCGAACAACACGCGTCCGCGTTCGCGACCGCCGCGGACGCCTACGTCGCCGGTGATCACGCCGCGGCCGGGGCGATCCCGGGTGGCGACGCGCCGGGCGGTCCGGCCTGATGGTCACCATCGCCGACATCAAACAGTGGAAGCCCGAAGTGCTGCACGAGGTCGCCGACCTCATCCGGCAGCGCAGCCAGGTGCTGATCCATTCCGGTGACGACTACAACCGGCTCATGCCCATGGCCTCCTGGTCCGGCCCCGCCGCCGACGCCGCCCATGGCACGCACAAGCAACTCATGACCGTGCTGGAGTCACTGACCGTGGCTGTCACCGGTGTCGGCAAGGGGTTGGCGCAGGCATCCGATGCGATCCCGCCGCTGAAGGACGCGATCGAGTCAGCAGAAGAGCTGGGCCGCAAGTACGGCTTCACCGTCGGCGACGACGGCAACCTCACCGACACCTTCGCCGGTCAGGACCCCCCGCCGGAGATGCACCCCGAAGACCGTGCCCGAGCACATGATCAAGTTGTCGCCGACCTCCAGCAGGTCATCCGCACCGCCGAGGACATCGACAACGACCTGGACTCCCTGTTCTTCCGTGCCACCGCCGCCGAGGCCATCGACTTCCACCAAGGAACCGTCGCCTCGGCCGCCGCGCAAGGACTTCAGGAGATCGGCCTTACCCTGCCCGACCCGCCCGCGAACGGCACCCCCGCCCAGAACGCGGCATGGTGGGCCACCCTGTCGGGCGCGGGAAAGTCGTTCTACATCCAGGGAAATCCGGAGAGGGTCGGAGCCCTGGACGGCCTGCCAGGCGCCGATCGGGACACCGCGAACCGGGCCGTGCTGGGTCGCCAACAAGCGGATCTGCGGCGTCAGCGCGATGACCTTCAACACCGGCTGGACGGCATGAAGGAGTCCGATCCACGGCAAATGGACGAGTACCACGAGTTGGAGGACCAGCGCGACAAGATCGACGGCAAGCTGGCCGAGCTGGGCAAAGTCAAGGAGGTGATCGACAAACCCGGTGGCCGTCAGCTGCTCGTGCTCGACGGCAGCGGCGACCACGTCAAGGCCGCGGTCGCGTCCGGGAACGTCGACACCGCCCGCAACATCGCCACATTCACCGGCGGTTTCGGCTCGACCGTGCAAGGCGATCTCAACGATTACGACGACCAGATGGACCGGATCCGCAGGGACGCCAGCGAAATGGCGTGGCGATCGGGGAAAGAAGAAGAGTCCGCAGCTGTGACGTGGATGGGCTACGACGCCCCTCAATCCGCTGATGTGGTGACAACGGGCAAGGCTGAGGCCGGTGCGGGAAAACTGACGCCGTTCTTGCAGGGTCTGGACGCCGCCCGGGGCGACGACCCGGCGCGGCAGATCGCGATCGGGCATTCCTACGGTTCCACCACCACCGGGCTCGCGTTGCGCCACGCCGATGTCGACGCGGCGATCTTCGCCGGGTCCCCCGGAATCGACACACACAACCTCGGCGACCTGCACGTCCCACCCGGCCAGTCCTACGTGCTCAAGAACCACGATGATCCGGTCGCAAAGGCGGGTGTGTTCGGCGGGCCTCCCGAGACCATCGAGGGCATGCGGCGGCTGTCCACCGAGCACGTCGTACGGTCCGACGGACAGGAACTGGACAGCTCGACCGGGCATTCCAGCGTGAAGGAGTACCTGCGGCCGGGCACCACCAGCCAGCACAACATCTCCGCCGTCGTCGCCGGCATCCCAGACCAGCGCGACTTCGACACCACATCCACCGAACTCCCGTACACACCCGGACTGAAGTAGAAACCCACCATGCCCCCACACCACACTCGCCGAGCACCCTCACCAATCGTCGCCCTTGCTGGCGCCTTCGCCGTGGCGGGGTTGCTGGCCGGGTGCGGCGGGGAAGGACCCAGCGTGTCCGACGCCTACCGCGAGCTCATGCAACGACCCGACATCGAACAAGCCCAGGAGATCTACACCACCATGCTCACCACCATCCGCGAAAGGCTCACCGCTGAGCTCGGCCGAGCCTGGAAACAAGGCGATGACCTGAGCGGCTCCGGATGCGGCAACGGCTACCCCGGGCTCGACGCCGACGGCGAGATACGCCGCCTGCCCCGATGGGACTCGCCGGGGAATCTGCCCGACGCGCAGTGGCCGCGCGCGCAGGAACTCGTCGGGCAGATCGCCGCGACCTACGGCTTCAACCCCGCCCCCAAGGTCTTCAAGGACGCCCCCAGCAACCACGACGTGGTCTACCGCAAATCCGACGGCGCGCTGCTGAACTTCGGCACCGGCAAAAACACCTCAGTACGGGTCGATACCGGCTGCCACCTCACCGTCGAAGCGCACCGCCGCGGCAGCCCCAGCAAGCCCTAGCACGGACGGCTGCACACCAAGCCGTGCGACACAGAGTTCGGTTGACCCGCAAGAGTGTCCGCAGGAACACCCTGACGTTCCATCTAGTCCCGATCGGCTCCCCTGCAGGTCAACGCCTGTCCGGCACCACCGCGTACTGGCGCACGTAGAGATCGGTGTAGGTCACCGGGCCGCGCGGGCCGGGGACGCGATCGAGGTTGATCCCGGTCTCCGGCACGGCGAGCAGCTTGAAGCCGTCTAGCAGGCGCGTCGGCGCGTTCCAGAAGACGCCGGTGCCGGTGTAGCCGTCGAGGAAGGCTTCGGCCGCGGTCTCGTCCTCGGTCGCGATCCCGGCGGCGAGCCCGGAGGTCTGTTCGTTCGCGATCCGGACGGCCTCGGGCAGGCCGTCGACGACGGCGACGGTGACAGTGGCTTCGCGCTCGGAGTCCAGCGCCCATTCGTAGCCGATGGGGTGCTCGTGGGGCGCGAGGGACGGGGTCACGCCGCGGCCGTCGAGCGCCTCGGCGATCACCGGCCACAGGGTGTCGTGCACGGCCGAGTGCACCAGCAGCAGGTTCAGGCGGTTGCACACGCCGAGCCGGTCCAGGCTCGCCGACACCAGCGCGCCGACCTTCTCGGAGTCCGCGCCCTCGTCGATGTAGAGCACGCCACCGCCGTCGGCGTGGGCGAGCGTGCGCACCCCGTGCCGTGCGGCCGCCAGGGCGAGCGAACGCGTGCTGTCACCGCTGCCGCGCAGGATCACCAGCGGCACCAGCTCCGGCAGGCTCACCAGCGCGGCGGCGGCCTCGCGCTCCACGCGGGGCACGAGCTGCACGACGTCGGGCTCGATCCCGGCTTCGGCGAGCGCGGGCGCGATCACCACTTCGAGCAGGCGCTGCGCGGAGCCGAGCGCGGCCGAACCGGTGCGCAGCACGCCACCGTTGCGCGATTTCACGAGCTGGGAGGCGACATCCACGGTGACATTGGGCCGCGCCTCGTAGTTCGCCCCGATCACGCCGACCGGGCGCCGCCGCTCGACCAGGCGCAGCCCGTCGTCCAAAGTGGACACCGGGACGCTGCGCTCCTGGTGCGGCGCGCCGGCGAGCAGCCGCAGTTGATCCGCCATGCCGGTGAGGCGCTCCTCGGTGATGGTCAGCCGGTCCAGCAGACCGGCGCTCATCCCCTCCGCGCGCGCCTTCGCGACATCCGCTTCGTTCGCTTCGAGTACCGCGGCGCGCCCGTCGAGCAGCCGGTTCGCCATGGCGAGCAGCGCGGAGTCGATCCGCTCCTCGGGCGCTGCCGCCAGCGATGGCGCGGCCGCCTTCGCCGCGCGAGCGCACTCCTCGACCGCCTTCGCCACCTCGTCGGCCACCATCTCACCCTTCGTCAGCGCGGAACACCAGGTCACCAGTGTGCCGCACCGCGCAGGAGCTACTTGACCGCGGGCTCGACGAGCAGCAGCCCGCCGAGCACCAGGCAGCCGGCGACGAGCAGGAACAGGATCGACACCCACAGCAGCGCGGGCACGCCGGTGAGCCGGGCCAGCTGGTCGGCGTCCGAGTCGCGCGCGGCGCCCTGGCGGCGCTTGACCTGCAGCTCGAACACCGGCCGCACACCGCCGAACAGGAAGAACCAGGTCAGCAGGTAGACCAGCCACGACTGCAGGCCGGGCGGGGCCACCAGCCCGATCAGGGCCAGCAGACCGGCCGCGACCAGCACCGACAGCACGCCGTAGGCGTTGCGGACCATCACCAGCACCCCGAGCAGCAGCACCGCCGCGATCACCAGCAGCGCGCTGGTCCGGTTCGCGGCCAGCAGCCCGGCGAACGCGAGCCCGAGCAGCGCCGGAGCCGGGTAGCCCGCCAACGAGGTGAGCACCATGCCCGGCCCGCTCGGCCTGCCCCGCGAGACCGTGACCCCCGAGGTGTCCGAGTGCAGCCGGATGCCCTGCAGCCGCCGCCCGGCCAGCAGCGCCACCAGCGCGTGCCCGGCCTCGTGCACGATGGTGATCCCGTTGCGCGCCAGCCGCCACGGCGACCCGGACAGCACCAGCAGCAGCGCGACACCGCCGGTGATCAGCGGTACCGGCCCCGCCGGATCGGGTTGCGCGGTGAACAGCCCGGACAGTCCATCGGTGTTCGGCAGCTCCACCCCGCCACCTCACCACACGACGGGTCTACCGCGTGTTTGGCCCTGTGCTTCCCCTTCCTTCCCCGAGGCCGACCGTGGCCGCCGGAACGCCGTACCGGTGGCGCATCTCGTCGGCGAGCCTGCGCTCGTCACGGGGGAACACGTCCGGATGGCCCGCCCCGCGCACCAGGATCAGCTGCGCCGAGAACGGCCCGATCCCCCGGCAGCTCGCACGGCTTCTCCAGCGCGTCCACCGCGCTCGGCTCGCGGAGCACCCCCGGTAGCGCGCCACCCTCGTCGGCCGCGTCCGCACGCGCGGCGGGCGTGAATCCTCGAGGAACCGCACGGAAGCGGAGTGGTCGAACGACCCGGCGACCGGCACCTCGGTGCGCACGATCTCGGCCAAGACGGTGTTGGTGTGCACGGGAATGCTCCCCCTCGCTGCTCGCGAACTCCTGACTCGGCGACGCTAGCGCGGGGCACCGACAAAACCGGATCGGGAAAAGCGATTGCCACGACTGCTAGCTTCGCGGCATGGGAACTTTGTGCTTCCGCTGCACGGTGTTCGCCCGGTTTCGCACCGGTCGCGCCTGAACGCAGCGGCCACCTCGCACCCTTCGCCTGGTTAGCACCGGCGTAGTCACCCGCCTCCGGTCTCTTCACCGGTAGGCGCTCCCTTCCACGGCATGTGCGCCGCTGCGTCATGAGTCTTCTCCTTTCCTCCTCATGACGTGGAGCTTTCCCATGCCCTCGAAAGGGTCCCGCCGCAATCCCTCCGGCGTGCACTTCCTCGCCGACCGCCGCATCGTCGACGGCCTCATCGAATCCTGTCCCGTCGGTGACGGCGACCTCGTGCTCGAACTGGGCGCGGGCCAAGGCGCCATCACGGTCCCGTTGACCAGAACGGGCGCCGAGGTGATCGCGGTGGAACGCGATCCCGAGTTCGTCCGCCGCCTGCGCGCCAGGACCGACGGCGCCGCGCGGCTCCGCGTCGTCACCGCGGACATCCGCACGTTTCCCCTTCCCGCGCAACGCTTTTCGGTGATCGCGAGCATTCCGTACGCGATCTCCACGACGGTGCTTCGCCGCCTGCTCACCCCGCACCGCACCGCGCTCGACCGGGCCGCGCTGGTGGTCGAATGGGGGTTCGCGAAACGGGTCAGCGCGGCCGTCCCGCGCACCGCCGAACTGGCGTGGTGGGCAGCGAGGTTCACCATCCGGCTGCGGAACCGGGTACCGGCCAGGTGCTTCTCCCCCGCGCCGCGCGTCGACTCCGCGCACCTGGTGGTCGAACGCGCCGCGACCGGCGGCAGGCGCTTCGACCGTGCACTGTGGACACTCCTGGACGCCTCGTACCGGGCGCCGTCGGCACCGCTGCGCCAGTCGGCGGGGCGGGTGCTGCCCTACCGCAATCCCCATCGCGTGCTGCGGGCCGCGGGCCTCGACCCGGACGCCCGCGCGGACACCGTGCGGCCGGGGGGGTGGGCGGATCTGGCCCGCCGCCTCGCCGTCGACGACACCATTGCGTGGCCGCCACTTCCGAAGGCGATACGCGAATGACGGTGCCGGTGCCTACGATGCGGCGGTGACCTCCGAACCCACCACGCCGGACGACTCGTACCTCCGCGCGCTCACCGAGTCGACGGCGGCCGCGGTCGCCGCCGCCGAACCGCTCACCTCACCGCACGCCGGGGCGGACGCCGAGACGGCCCAGCAGGTCTCCGCCACCGTCGACGAATGCGCGGCGGCACTCGTCGCGCTCAGCCGTGACCTGCACGCGCATCCCGAGGAAGGGTTCGCCGAGCACCGTTCGGTGAACGCGCTGGCCGAACTGCTGCGCGCGCACGGGCAGCAGGCCGAAGTCGGCATCGGCGGTCTCGACACCGCGCTGGTGGCGGGCACGCCGGACAACGGCGGCCCGCACGTCGGGATCCTGGCCGAGTACGACGCGCTGCCGGGGATCGGGCACGGCTGCGGCCACAACATCATCTGCACCACCGCCGCGGGCGGGTTCCTCGGCGCGGCCGCGGTCGCCGAACGCCTCGGCGGCCGGGTCTCGCTGATCGGCACCCCGGCCGAGGAAGGCGGTGGCGGTAAGGAAACCCTCGCACGGGCGGGCGTGTTCGACGACGTCGACGTGGTGCTCATGCTCCACCCGTTCAGCCACGACGTCGCGATGCACCCGTTCCTCGGGCGGCGCCAGCTCGAAATGGTCTTCCACGGTGTCGGCGCGCACGCGGCGGCTCAGCCGTTCATGGGCCGCAACGCGCTCGACGCCGCCGTCGCCGCCTACCAGGGCGTGGCCGCGCTCCGGCAGCAACTGCCCTCCAGCGATCGGGTGCACGGCGTGTTCACCGACGGCGGAGCGAGGCCGAACGTGATCCCGGAGCGCGCCGCGCTGCTGTTCTACGTGCGCTCGGCGCATCCGGACACGTTGCGCGACCTCGCCGAGCGGATGACCAGGATCGCCGAGGGCGCGGCCGCGATGCACGGCTGCGGCGTGGAGCTGACCTGGGACGGGCTGCCCGCGTACCTGCCGATCCGGTTCAACACCGCGCTCGCCGCGCGCTGGGCGGAAAGCCAGGCCGCGCGGGGCCGGACGGCGCTGCCGCCCGGCATCGTGCCGGAGTTCCTCACCGGGTCGACCGACCTGGGGAACCTGTCCTACCGGATGCCCGCGATGCACCCGATGATCAAGGTCTCCGCGGATACCGTTGCCCTGCACACCAAGGAGTTCGCCGCCGCGGCCGGGTCGGCCGACGGTGACCTCGCGGTGGTGGACGGCGCGATGGGGATCGGCCGCACCGCCGCCGACTACCTCGCCGACGCCGAACTGCGGGTCGCGGTGCACGCGGAGTTCGAGGCCGCGGGTGGTGCCATCGACGTGCCGTCGTTCTTCTCGGCGGGCTCTCAGTAGATTCTTCTCAGCGTTTTCGCGGGGATATCCACAGCCTGTTCACAAGCGCGGGCACGACCGTGGAGTCATGACCGAGAACGAGTTCCGGCAGGGCCCCGCCGGTGGGTACCAGCCGCACCAGCAGCCCTATCCCTACTCGAACCCGCTCTTCCAGCCCCCGCCGCCGAAGAAGAAGGGCAGCAGGCTCGCGCTGATCATCGGCTCCACCACGCTCGCCGCCGCGCTCGTCGGCGGCGTCACGGGCGCGGCCGTCGCCGGGCTGGACAGCAGTGCGAGCGCGACGACGAGCGTCAGCGCGCAACCCACCGCCGCGCAGAGCACGGACGCCACGAGCGCCGCGGCGAAGGTGCTCCCGAGCGTCGTCCAGGTGACCACCCGGACCAGCCAGGGCGAACTGCTCGGTTCCGGGGTGATCATCAGCGCCGACGGCAGGATCATCACGAACGCGCACGTCGTCGCTGGTGCCGAGGGCCCGGTGACGGTCACGCTCTCGGACGGGAAGCAGTACCAGGCGACCGTGCTCGGCTCCGACGCGAAGGCCGATATCGCGGTGCTCCAGGCACAGGGCGCGAGCGGGCTGACCGCCGCGCGGCTCGGCGATTCGAGCACGGTGAAGGTCGGCCAGGAGGTGCTCGCGATCGGCTCGCCCGGCGGGCTGCAGAACACCGTCACCGAGGGCATCGTCAGCGCGACGAACCGCAGGCTCTCGGATTTCGCCCAGCGGCAAACCGATCCGCGGGCCCGCCAGACGAGCGACGAATCGAGCGCCGCGCCGAGCTACACCGCGATCCAGACCGATGCGGCGATCAACCACGGCAACTCCGGCGGCGCGCTCGTCACCACGGCCGGCCAGGTGATCGGCATCAACTCGGCGCTCTACAACCCCGCGCGGAGCGAGGACGCGGGCAACATCGGCATCGGGTTCGCGATCCCGGTCAACGACGCGAAGGCCATCGCGGACCGGATCACCGGCTGAGCGCGGCGGTCACCGCCGCCGGTTGCCGAACAGGCCCCTGGTGACCTCCCGGCCCAGCGCGCTCGCCGCGGACCGCATGAACGACTTCAGCGCCGGGTTCTTCATCGCCTGCTCGACGAACCCCGGCCCGTCGGCCTCCTGCTTCGGCTGCGGCGCCGCTGTTTCTTCAGGCGGCGGCGCCTGGCCCGCGTTCACCTTCGCCGCCAGCTTCTCGTACGCCGACTCGCGGTCGATCGTCTCGGCGTACTTCCCGTTCAGCTCCGACGACTGCGCCGAGGCGACCACGGCGTCGTCCCCGATCGACCCCATCTTCGACCGCGGCGCGCGGAGCCTCGTCCACGCCACCGGCGTCGGCGCACCCCGCTCCGAAAGCACCGTCACGATCGCCTCGCCGATCCCCAGCGAAGTCAGGGCCTGGTCCAGCTCGTAGTGCTTCGTCGTCGGATACGTCTTGACGGTCTTCGCCAGCGCCTTCTGGTCCTCCGGCGTGAACGCGCGGATCGCGTGCTGCACGCGCGCGCCGAGCTGCGAAAGCACGCTGTTCGGCACGTCGGTCGGCAGTTGCGTGCAGAAGAACACCCCGACGCCCTTCGACCGGATCAGCTTCACCGTCTGCTCGATCCGCTCCAGGAACGCCTTCGAGGCGTCGCTGAACAGCAGGTGCGCCTCATCGAAGAAGAACACCAGCTTCGGCTTGTCGAGGTCGCCCGCCTCCGGCAGCTCCTCGAACAGCTCCGCCAGCAGCCACATCAGGAACGTCGAGAACAACGCGGGCTTCGACTGCAGGTTGTCCAGCTCCAGCAGGCTGACCACGCCCTTGCCGTCGACCTCGCGCATCAGGTCCGCGACGTCGAGCTCGGGCTCACCGAAGAAGTCCTCGCCACCCTGAGCCTCCAAATTGGACAGCGCGCGGAGGATCACGCCCGCGGTCGCCGCCGAGACGCCACCGATCCCCTTCAGGTCGGCCTTGCCCTCGTCGCTGGTCAGGTGGGTGATGACCGAGCGGAGGTCCTTCGTGTCCAGCAGCGCCAGCCCGCGCTGGTCGGCCCAGTGGAAGATCAGGCCGAGCGTCGACTCCTGCGTTTCGTTCAGCCCCAGCACCTTCGACAACAGCACCGGCCCGAAACTCGTGATCGTCGCCCTGATCGGCACGCCCTTGCCGCCGGTGCCGAGTGAGAGGAACTGCGCCGGGAACGCCGACGGCTGCCAGTCGTCCCCGAGTTCCTCGGCGCGCTTGGCCAGCTTGTCGCCCGCCTCCCCCGCGGCCGCCAGTCCCGAAAGGTCACCCTTCACGTCGGCCAGCACCACCGGCACGCCCGCCGCCGACAACTGCTCCGAGATCAGCTGCAGCGTCTTCGTCTTCCCGGTGCCCGTCGCGCCCGCCACCAGGCCGTGCCGGTTCAGCGTCGCCAACGGCAGGCGCACCGCGGCACTCGCGTCCGCGACACCGTCGATCACCACGGCACCCAGCTCGACCGCCGCACCTTCACTGACATAGCCGGCCGCGATTTCCGCCGCCGGAGACCCTTCAGCCACTGCACGCTCCGCTCACTCGAAGGACACCCGCCGCCGCGAAGCGTAAGTGACAATTCCGCAGGTTGCCCGCCTTCACTCGCCGTGTCGGGTTAGGGTTTGCCGGTGACCGACCGCCTAGTCTGGATCGACTGCGAGATGACGGGGCTCGACCTCGCCAAAGACGCGCTGATCGAAATCGCCGTGCTGGTAACCGACGCCGAGCTGAACATCCTCGGTGCCGGCCTCGACCTCGTCATCCACGCCGACGACGAAAAACTCGCCAGCATGCCCGACATCGTCCGCGAGATGCACGCCAAATCCGGGCTCACCGAAGAGGTACGGCGCTCCACCGTCACCCTCGCCGAGGCCGAGGAGCAGGTCCTCGCCTACGTGCGCGAACACATCCCCGAGCCGAACACCGCACCGCTCGCGGGCAACTCGATCGCCACCGACCGCGGCTTCATCACGCGCGACATGCCCGCGCTCGACGCCCACCTGCACTACCGCATGGTCGACGTCTCGTCCGTCAAGGAGCTCATCCGGCGCTGGTACCCGCGCATCTACTACGCCAAGCCCGAAAAGGGCCTCGCGCACCGGGCGCTCGCGGACATCAAGGAGTCCATCGGCGAACTCGCCTACTACCGGCGCACCGCCTTCGTCGCGCCGCCAGGGCCCAGCACCGACCAGGCCAAGGCCGTCGCCGCTGACGTGCTCAAACCCCCGAATCCATAACCCGATAGCAGCCCGTTGAACGGGCACGCTACGATTAGCCAGCCGAGCTGATCTCCGGGTCACTCGCATGGTGGGTGTAGCTCAGTTGGTAGAGCACCTGGTTGTGGTCCAGGAAGTCGCGGGTTCAAGTCCCGTCACTCACCCCATCGGCCCCACCCTGCTCAGTCTTCGACTTTCGCCGCGGGGTGGGGTTTCGTCATTTCTCCCAGGGGCCGAGTCCGGACCCCCGCGGTGCGTGCTCGTCACCTTGACGAGCGCCCCGCGTTGGCCTTGGACCAGCGAATGGCGGCACTCCCGGCGCTGGGGCGGCGGGTTGAGGTGCCTGCTTCGCGAGAGGTGGGCTTGGGTCTGGAAGTCAGGAAGCGGTCCAGGCTGGCCAGTTTAGTTGCCAGACGCTCCAGCCGTCGGTGGGCTGCAGCGCGGCGCCACCGCTGTTGGCGACGGTGATCAGGTCACCCTTCTTCGAGGTGTCCATGAGCCACTTGGCGTTGTCCGTCGAGAGGTTGATGCAGCCGTGGCTGACGTTGCGCTTGCCCTGCGAGCCGACCGACCACGGCGCGGAGTGGTAGAAGATGCCGCTGTTCGACATGCGGACCGCGTACTTCACGAACGTGCGGTAACCGGCCTTGCTGTCCGTGGCGACCCCGTACGTGCTCGAGTCCATTGTGTACCCGACGTGCTCGCTCATCACCGTGTAAGTGCCTGCCGGAGTGGCGCTCGAACGCTTGCCCATCGAAATGGGCATGGTGCGGGCCTCCTGGTCGTTCACCGACACCTTCATCTGGAAGGTGCCGCCGTCGGCCACCGCCACCAGCTTGTCGCCGATCGTGACGTTCGCCGCGCGGTCCTCCTTGCCGAACAACCCCTTGCCGAGGTCGCGGCCGTAGATCCCGGCCTGCACCGACACCTTCGTGCCCGGCTTCCAGTAGTCCTTCGGACGCCAGATCACCGAGCTGTCCCCGAACCAGCGGAACGCGCCCTCGGTCTTCGGCTCGGTGGTGATCTTCAGCGCTTTCTCCGCCGCCGCGCGGTCGGCGATCTTCGTGCCGAAGGTGAAGATCAGCGGCAGCCCGACGCCGACGGTCTCCCCCTCCTCGACGTTGAGCGACACCGTGGTCTGCTTCGCGGGCTTCCCGACGGTGGTGAACGTCGAGGTCGCGTTCTTCGGCACGCCGTCGGTCCCGGTCGCGGACGCCGTGACCGTGTAGCTCTTGCCGTAGCCGAGCGGCTCCTCGGACTCCCACCCCGAACCGTCCGGCTTCGCCTTGCCCGCCACCGGCGTGCCGTCAGCACCGGTGACCTTGACCGCGTCGACCTTGCCATCCGCCACGGTGACCGACACCGGCTCACCCGGCGGCACCCCGACCGCTCCCGGTGCGGGCGCCAACGTGAGCACCGCGGGCTTCGGCGGCGCACTGCTGGGCGGCTGGGCCTGGCCCTCGTGCCCTGGCTGAGCCGGCTGCGTCGCACCCCCGCTGCTGCAAGCCGCCGCCACCAGCCCGGCGGCGAGCGCGACAACCAGCACCTTGACGCGCCCCGCTACCGTCAGTGACCCAGCGCTACCCCGATCACGCATCCGAACCGTCCGTTTCGTGTGAAGACTCCCCAGTGTCCGGCTACAGTGTGCCTCACGGCACCCCGCGCGCGGGCGCGATCCCCGCAAGACACCCCCCGGTGAACGCCCCCCGGGAAGCCTGCTATTGTTTCTCCATCGCCGAGGGAAACCGACGCGGAAAACACGCGCCATTAGCTCAATTGGCAGAGCAGCTGGCTCTTAACCAGCGGGTTCGGGGTTCGAGTCCCTGATGGCGCACTCTCAAACCCCAGGTCATTGGTTTCAATGACCTGGGGTTTTGCGGTTTCTGGAACCAGTTCTTCCGTTTTCTCATCGTCCACAATGGTCGGAGACGTGCCCGAGCTGTCGCGGCGCCGGCCGTGGGATGACCTTGGCGGTGGGCTCAGCCGCGGCGAGCGCGACCTCGGGCAGCACGGTGGTGTAGGTGTCCATGGTCACGGGGATCGACGGGTGCCGCCGCGGTATGCGCTGCACGACCTTCATGTCCGCTCCGGCCCACGGTCGAGGTCGTACCGGAACAGTTCCCGACAACACGACGTCGCCGCTCGGCTCGGCGTCCCGGTAAAAGCTGCCCGAGCCGGTCCATGTTGACCACGGGCAGCGATTGCCCGCGCGGGGTCACCTGCCGCGTGAGGTAGGCGTCGGGCTTCGTTCGTCGCCATGCGCGAAACACCGGAACCGCGGCGGGGAAGGACTGCGCATCCAGCAGCCGATGCGGCATCAGCAAAACGAGAGCACAGCTCGGGCTCGAGCCCACCTCCGGCACCAGTCTTACCGGTGTTCACCAGGTGACGGGTATCTGGGTTGGGCGGGTGAAGGTGATGTCGTTGCGCCAGGGGATTTCTTTGGCGTTGATCGCGAGGTAGAGGGTGGGGAGGTGTTCGAAGAGGGTTTGCAGTGCGGTGGAGATGTACATGCGGGCGAGTTGGGAGCCGAGGCAGTAGTGCGGTCCGGCGCCGAAGGTGGCTTCGGCGGTTTCCTTGCGGGCGATGCGGAACTTTTCCGGGTTCCGCACGTGGCTGGTGTCCCAGGTGGCTGCCTGCATGGAGGCGGCGACCCCGTCGCCTGCTTTGATCAGGGTGTCGTGCAGCTCCACGTCCTCGGTGGCCACGATGGGGAAGCCGAGGACTCCGTTGTGGTAGTAGCGCAGGACTTCTTCGGCTGCTTTCGGCCAGAGTCCGGGGTCGGCCAGGCAGCGGTCGAGCTGGTTGCGGTGTTCCATGAGGATCAGCGCGCCCTCGGCGGTCGGGGCGATGACCGCGTCGGTGCCGGTGAACAGCAGCACGAACACCGTGCCGATCATCTCGTCCTCGCTGATCTCGCCTGCTTGCCTCGCGGCGATCAGCGCGCCGATCGGATCGTCGTGGTGGGGCGAGGCGGTGCGGACGGTGAGGATGCGGGTGACGAGCTGGCGGATGTTCGCGGTTTCCTCGGCGACCTCGTCGGGCCCGGAGGTCAGGGAGGCCATCGAGCGGAAGATCCGTTCGTGCTCGGCCCACAGCTCTTCGGGGACGCCCAGGACCTGCCGCATCACCTGGAACTGCAGGGGTTGTGCGTAGGCGGCGACCAGATCGGCCGGGTTGGGGCCCTCGGTCATGGCCTCGAGCAACCGGGTGGCCTCTGTGGTGACGTGGTCGCGGTAGTCGGTGACGGTGCGGCGGGTGAAGAACCGGGACACGACGCGTTTGACGCGGGTGTGATCGGGCGGGTCGAGGTGGAACAGGCCCCGTTCCACGGTGGTGATGTCCTGGCCCGCCACGCGTGGTGAGTTCGCGTCGAGGTGGCGGGAGAACCGGCCGTCGGCGAAGACCTTGGCGATGTCATCGCGGCGGGTGAGCATCCAGATGCGGTCACCGGAGGGCAGCCGGACCGGGCACACCGGGGCGTGCTTCTGCGCCCAGCGGATCAGTGGCGGGAGGCCGCCGAGTTCACCGAGCGGGAACGGGTACCGCAGCGGCAGGGTCGGCTCGGCGGCGTTCATGATCGTTTTCCTCCCGGTCGGTGACGACGGCGTAGCCCTGCCCCGGTGCGGGCCGCACCGGGGCACCGGGGCGCAGGAACGGGTCCAGCAGCTCCATTTCCTTGTGGTAGACGAACATCGTGGACTCGACCTGGTACACCTCGGGCCCGTCGAGGACCAGGGGCAGCTCGGCCAGCGCGTAGCCGACCGCGAGGTCGATCCGCTCGTCGGTGATCTCCGGCTCGGAGTCCATCCGGTCGATCGCGGCGCGGGCGGTCGACCGGCAGGCGCCCCGTACCGCGGGGTTGTGTTCGTAGGCCTCGTGCACCCGGGCCAGACCGCGCTGGTACTCGGGCCGGCTGTGCAGCTGGGTCCAGGTCAGGACGTGCTTCTCCGGTTCAGGTTCCCCTGCCGCGGTCAAGGCGCGCAGGGCCGGGTTGCGTAGCTTGTTGATCGTGCGGCGGGTGCGGCGCACCGCCTCGCTGACCGGGAACCCGGCCGCGACCAGCGTGTGCGCGGCCTGATAGCCCGGCACGAAGACGTCGACCTTGCCGAAGGCCTGGCGGGCCCAGGTGGTCAGGGCCTCGATGTAACGCGGCTTGTATCGCCCGTTCCACGGGCTCAAGCCAATCGTGACGTGCTCGGCGCCGGGCAGGAAGTACCTCTCGTCAAGCGGATCGAGGGTGAACACGGTGACTGCACGCTCCTCCTGCTACACGGTCGCGATGCCGATCACCGTGCGCGCCGCGTCCAAATAGGACTTTGGCCGGATGGCGTCGGCTTTTGGGCAGCAAATGCACGGCCAGCACGAGGTCGAAATTCCCGTCGACCACTGTTTCCGCGTCCTGGCCGCCATTACATATCCCCACGCCGAACCGAACCGAAACCCGGGTGAAGATCAACCGAGGTATGTTGACCCTATTAGCGCACCGCCACAAAGCACAGCGTGACCTCTGGCGAACGCCGGTAACACAGGTAGCCGAATCGTCTTTGACACACAATTCGATGTCGAACAACAGGGGCGCCTCACGCGACCGTAGAACAACCGTCCTGTGATTAAGCCTCTACGATCCGCACGCCCGCGACGCGCGCCTTCCACGCTCGCTTGGAGCCCGTCACCACAGCTACACCACTTTAGGTAACTCTCTTGTTACTTTATGTTTCAGTCGTGGCGGACCGGGTCACTCTTCACTGCGTGCAGGATCACAGCTTGGGGCGCGGCGAGGTAGGCCGCCCAGTAGTCGGAGCCGTGCCGTTCGATGCCGTCGGCGGAGACGGTGGGGTGGGTCCACGACAGGTGGGCGAATCCGGCTGTGGTGGCCGCGTGCTGGTAGGCGTGGCTCGACCACCAGCGGGCGGTGACGTCGAACGCGTCTCCGCTGGGAAGCTGGGCGTGCAGGGTGACGGGGGCGCCTTCGCGGTCCTCGGGCTGGGTGAGGGTGAAGCCGTAGCCGGCGTAGTAGTCGCGGCCGCGTCCGTAGCCGGGGTTGAGCGTCATCGCGATCAGGCGGCCGCCGGGGGCGAGTGCGCGGTGGGCGGTGGTGAAGAACCCGGCCAGTTCGTCGTGAGTCGTGGCGTAGCAGAGCACGTAGACCGAGAAGACCAGATCGAACCGGTCGGCCAGCTCGGGATCCCCGTCCGGGCCGGGGTGGGTGGCGTCGTGCTGCCGGTAGCTCACCGGCGGCGGGGTCCGCGGGTGGGCGCGGGCGGTGTCGAGCATGCCCTCGGAGACGTCGATGCCGAGGACCCGGGTGGCGCCCCAGGCGGCGAGGCGACGGGTGTAGAGGCCCGAGCCGCAGCCGAGGTCGAGCACACGCAGACCGGCGACGTCGCCGACAGCCTGGCGTATCGAGTGGTGCTCAAGGTGTTCGCGGAAGGGCAGTTCCACCGCGGAGCGCTCGTAGGTGTCACCCAACGCGTCGAATTCGGCCATGCCGCTCGTCTCCCGTCCGGTCCCCGGATCCGGTGCTGCGTCGGTTCGACGGTAGCGCCCCCGCTCCGGTCGCGCCTACCGCCGCGCAGGCGTGCCCTCATGCCAGCGAAAGGAGAACCCGCATGTCTCAGGAGTTCCATGTCTCGCCCTACACCGAGCGCTGTGCCCGGGTCTGGGATCAGGCCGAACACGCGGTGATCGGCTTGTCGGTGTGGAACAGCTACTTCTCGCCCCGCCGGGTCGAGGCTCTGATCGGCTGGGCCGCGCGCGCGTTCACCGCGATCGACGTGGTCATCCCCAGCTACGAATCGGCCTACACCCTCGTCGCCGCCGGAATCCCGCCCCTGCAGGCGGTGCGCCGGGCCCGGCGGGCGGTGGTCAAGTTGCGGGTACCCGCCCGGCGCGCACTCGCCAGCGCCGGTCCGGGTGAGCAGCACCTGCACACCACCACCAGTCTGTGCGGCCGTCGCCGCTACCGGTACCTGCTGCGCACCGCCCGCGCGGGCTACCAGCGCGAGCCGGCGCTGCGCGCCGCGTGCCACGCCGTCGCCGAGCAAGCCCTGCGCTCGGTGCCCGGCGACGTGGCCGAGCGCACCCCGCCGACCGCGGACCAGCTGGCGATCGCCGCCCGCTACGCACTCGCCGAACTGCCGCTGCTCGCCGACGCACCCGGCATCTTCGGGAAGTCCTCCTCCCTGGTGCTCTACCACCGCCACATCCCGTTGGCCGACCCGCTGCTCTCCGGCGCCACCGACGCCATCGGCCTGTGCCCCCACCAGGGCTTCGCGATCGCCACTCCCGCCACCGAATCGCCACGCACGGAAGGCACCCCGCGATGAACACCACGCCCGTGCGCGACACCGAACTGCCACTGCGCTACCCGTTCCCGCGTGGCCCGCTGGGCACGCCACCCCCGCTGGTGCACTGGGCCCGCAAGCACCACCCGGTGTGCCCGGTGCTGCTGCCCTCCGGCGTCCGCGCCTGGATGATCACCCGCAAAGACGACATCGCGGCCGTGCTGGCCGACCGGCGCTTCTCCCGCGACCTCGCGTTCGCGGGCGCGCCCCGCCTCGTCGGGGAAGACTTCACCGCCGTCCCCGGATCGATCTTCAACCTCGACCCACCCGAGCACACCCGCATCCGCCGGATCGTCGCGCCCTACTACACCCGCACCGCCACCGAACGCTACGTCCCGGTCGTCACCGGCCTGGTCGACGACGCCCTCGACACACTGGCCGCCGCACCGAACCCCGCCGATCTCGTCGACACGTTCGCCGCACCACTGCCCCCGGCGATCGCCTGCGCCCTGCTGCACGTCGACCCCGACCTCCGCGCCGCGTTCGTGGACAACTTCGCCATCCAGACCACCTTCGTCGACAACCCGGCCACCATGACCGACGCGACCACCGCCATCGCCGGATTCACCAGCCAGATCATCGACTCCCGGCGCCACGACCCACCCGAGCACCGCGACGACCCCATCGGCGCGCTGCTCACCGCCCACGAGCACGGCACCATCAGTGCCGACGAACTGCACGGCACCGCCTCCTACCTCATGGTCACCGGCGTCGAATCGCTCGTCTCCCCCATGGCAACCGGCCCGCTCACCCTGCTGCTGCACGGAAACCAGCTACGCGACTGCCGGAAGAACCCCGAACTGTGGCCCCGCGCGGCCGAAGAAGTCCTTCGCTACCACCACAACGGTGTCCTCGGCCTCCCCCGCATCGCCCTCGAAGACGTGGACCTGCACGGCATCACCATCCACCGAGGGGACGCGGTCTGCGCCACCATGCTCGGCGCCACCTGGGACCCCGGCCACTACCACAACCCCGCCAAATTCGACATCCACCGCGACGAAAACGCCGACCCCACCTTCGGCGCCGGCCCGCACTACTGCATCGGCGCCAACCAAGCCCGCATGATCCTCACCATCGCCTACCAACGCCTGTTCCAACGATTCCCCACCCTCGAACTCGCCGTGCCCGACTACGAAATCCCCTTCGACACCGACTCCATGTTCATCCGCCCCACCACCCTCCCCGTCACCTGGCAAACCTGACCGCCGAACTCGTGGTTGAGCTGCACGGCCCCGAGCTGAACCGTGACGGCACGTCCGGCCGCCGCTGCCCGGAAATCCCGAATGTCCGGTGCTGATCACCAGCGAGCGGACACTTGGCCAGTCGTCCTACGGCCGTATGCGACACACCCCTGTCGGTTCGTTCGAGCAGCGCCTCGCGCGACGCCAGCCGGTCATGTGAGGTCGCGTGTTTCGGAACGCACCACCTCCACGGGTCACGGCCGGTGCATCCGATCCCAGAGTGCGGGCCACGGGGCCAGCGGGCGGGTGCACACCCAGACCGGCACGCCCTCGTTGGCGATGGGCACGCCGACGCCAAGCCGCACCACGCCCGCCTGCCTGACCTCCCCGAAGAACCGGCCGAGCCCGCTCGCCTCCCCGCCGACGTAGAGCACCTGCTTCGTGGTGTCCGGTGGCGCGCCCGCGTACCAGTATCCGCGTTCGGGCCCGTACGCCGGTGGCAGCCCGCGTTCCGGCCCGTAGACGTCCAGCGCGCCGGCCTGCCAGTAGGAGTCGCCCATCACGACGGTGTCCGCACGCGTCCGCGGCGGCAGTTCGCGATAGGCCGCCGCCGCGGTGTCCACGAGTTCCGGCCAGCCGTAGCTGCCGCCGGAAACGTGGTCCAGCATGGTGATCCCGGTGAACCCGGTCGCGGGCCGCACGGGCAGTGCGAGGTAGACCGCCAGCGGGACGGCGAGCAGGTACACCGGCCAGGTGGGCACCCAGCGCCACCAGCGCGCGGGAGGCCGCCGTTCGATCCGGACCGCGGCGGCCGCGAACAGGACCGCGTACAGCCCGGCCAGGTAGTAGTACCGGTCCGCGGTGACCAGGAAGAACGCGGTGGCCAGTACGGTGGCCCAGCCGAAGAGCCGGTAGGCGCGCAGCTCCGGCGCGCGCAGCAACTGGAACAACCCGTGGCAGGCAAGGAAAGCACCGGGCAGGAGCCCGGCCATCAGCACCGCCAGCGGAACGGTCGCGAGCGCTCCCCCGAGCAGCCGGTCGTTCTGCTCGGTGACCACCGACTGCATCAGCAGATACGGCCAGCCGTGCCGCGCCTGCCAGATCAGGGTCGGCGTGGTGGCCAGCACGGTGACCGCGCCGCCCGCCCACAGCGCGGGCCGGGCGGGCAGCGTTCTCGGCCCGGCGATGAGCGCGCCCGCGACCAGCGCGAGCCACAGCACGAAGATCAGGAACTTGCCCTGCATGGCGACCGCGGTGGCCAGCCCGGCGAAGAGCAGCAGCCGATCGGACCTGGTCCGCACCCAGCGCGCCACCAGCCAGCTGACCAGCACCCAGCAGAACGGGTCCACAGTGGACGTGGCGAGCACGTGCCCGGAGGCGAGCAGCTGCCAGGACAGCGCGTAGGCGCCCGCGGTCAGGACCTGCGCCCTGGTGCCGCCGCCGAACTCCCTGACGATCAGCGCCGCCAGCACCACCCCGGCCGAGGTGAGCAGCAGGGGCAGCAGCCGCAGGCCGAGCACCGATCCGGGGAACACCGCGTCGGCCAGCCTGGCCAGTTCGGGCAGCAGCCACGGATTGTCCGCGTACCCCCATGCCGGGTGGTGCTTCGCCGAGGCGAGGAAGTACAGCTCGTCCCCGAAGTAGCCGAACTTGGCGCTGACCGCCAGCAGCACCACGCCGACGGCGGCCGCGATGCCCGATACCGGGAGCCGCGCGAACGGCGGGGTCGTCGGGTCCGATGTGGACGTTGTCGCGGTTTCGGTGCCGCCGGCGGAGTCCATGATCGGATTCAGCCGAGGGTGCCGAACGAACCGTCCACGTACCGCGTGCGGCAGCCGGATCGCCGGATCTTGCCGCTGGAGGTGCGGGACAGCTCACCGGGTTCGACCACCAGTACGTCGCGCAGGGCGAGTCCGTGGTGCGCGGAGACGGCTGCCCTGACCGCGGCCGCCACCTCGGCCCGGTCCAGTTCTTCCGACGGCACCTGCCTGGCCCGCTCGGCCACCACCACGGCCTGTTCGCCGTGCTCTCCCGGCACGGAGAATGCGGCGGCGGCATGGCGCCGGATCGCCGGATGTGCCTGTTCCACGGTGTGTTCGACGTCCTGCGGGTAGTGGTTGCGCCCGTCCACGATGATCAGGTCCTTGATCCGGCCGGTGATGAACAGGTCGCCGCCGACCACCACGCCGAGGTCACCGGTGCGCAGCCAGCCCGGCCGCCCGGGATGGGGTTCGACCGCACGACCGTCCTCATCGGACAGCCTTGCCTCGAACACGTGCGCCGATTCTTCTTCCCTTCGCCAGTATCCCGTGCCCACGTTCGGCCCGCTGGACCAGATCTCGCCGACCCGCCCGTCGGGCAGGACGGTCGCGGTGCGCGGGTCGGCGATCCTCAGCCGCTGCCCGACCGGCTGCCCTGCGGACACCAGCGTGGAGCTCGACTCGGCGCCCTGCGCCACTTCGACGGCGCGGCCCGCGGCCAAGCTGACCCGGTCGAAGCCCTGCCGCCGGGGCGGGGCGCCGGCCGGGGACACCGAGACCATCACCACGGCCTCGGCCAGCCCGTAGGTGTGGCGGTGCATCCTCGGTTCGGCGCCGCAGCGGGCGAACGCACTGTAGAAGGTGTCCAGCGTGGACGGAACTACCGGTTCGCTGCCGTCGCCGAAGGTGACGACGTGGTCGAGGCGCAGCGACTCCTTGTCCTGTTCCTTGGTGCGCGCGGCGACGTAGCCGTAGGCGAAGTTGGGCGCGGCGGTGATCGCGGCACCGTCCACCGTGGACAGCACCTGGAGCCACCTGGTCGGCTGAGCCAGGAACGCGATCGGATCCATCAGCACGGCGGGAAAGCCTCCCGCGATCGGGGAGGCGATGCCGACCACCAGCCCCATGTCGTGGAACAGCGGCAGCCAGCTCACCACCGTGCTGCGGCCCCGTTCGCCCTGGTACGCCTCGACGCCCTGCCTGGCGTTGGCCATCACGTTGCCGTGCGTGATCATCACCCCGGCCGGGTTCCGCGTCGAACCCGAGGTGTACTGCAGGTACGCGAGGTCGTCCGCCGCCAGCCGTGGTGGTTCGTAGTCCTTTTCGGACAGCAGGGGAAGCACGTCGACGGCGAGCAACCTCGGCACGGACATCTCGTGTTCGGTGAGGAAGCCCTCCACCGCGTCCGCGTGGTCGCGGGTGGTCAGCACGAGCGTCGGCGCGCAGTCGGTGAGCACCGTGACGAGACGTTCCGCGTGGCCCGGCAACGGGTTCGGCTCGTACATGGGCACCGCGACCAGCCCGGCGCGCAGCACGCCGAGGAAGGCGGCCACGTAGTCCACCGACTGCGGGACCAGCACGGCCGCGCGATCTCCCCGGTTCGCGTGCCGCTGGCACCACGCCGCGACGGCGTCGACCCGGTCGTTCAGCTCACGCCAGGTCATCGAGGTGATGGCTCCGGCCTGACTGGTCCGGTAGTCGACGAAGGCGACCGCGCGCTCGTCGCCCTGCAGCGCGGCCCATCGCGCCAGCGCCGACGGCAGTGACTCGTCCAGGGTGTGCGCGGAACCGTGGCTCCGCTGCTGTTCCGGGGTCGTCGTCATGAGCTTCCTCCCTCGATTCGGTGCTGGGTCTCAGATGCCCATGCCGCTGGCCAGGATCGGCCAGGAGCGGTGCAGGGCGAACTGCCAGTACGGCCAGGTGTGCGTGCCGGCGCCGTACCAGTCGACCGTGACCGGAACCCCGTTCTGCGTGAGCTTGTCGGTGAAGCCCCGGGAATTCGACAACGCGACGCTTTCGAGCAGCCCGCCCGCGGCCGGTGGACCCGCGGGATCGTCCAGCGGCCCGGTGTCGCCGTTGCCCGCGGAGACGTACAGCTTGGTACCGCGCAGCTTGTCCGTCTTGAAGGCCGGATCGTGGTCCTCCCACCGCGCCCGCTGCGACCACGGATCGCCCCACAGCACACCCCAGATGGGGAATCCCTGCGCGATCATGTTGAGCTGGGTGACCTCGGGGATACCGGGGGCCAGCACGTCGACCGCGCCGCTGTACGAAGCGGCGGCGCCGAACCTGCCCGGATACCGGGTGGCGTACTCCATGGCGCCGTAGCCGCCCATCGACAGGCCGGCGACGGAACTCTTCGCGCCCGTGCCGTATCCCCGTTGCAGGATCTGCCAGACCTCGGTCATGTGGAACGCCCGCCAGTCCGGCTTGGCGGACAGGCCGTAGTTCCACCATTCGCTGTACATGCCGATCTTGCCCGCGCTCGGCATGACGACGATCGCCGGTTTGTCCTCGGTGAACTTCGCGACATCGGTGTACCTGGTCCAGGACTCGTAGTCCTCGACAGCGCAGCACCCGTGCAGCAGCCACAGCGCGGGCCAGGTCTGCGACGAACCCCTCATCCAGCCCTTCGGCAGCAGCAACCGCACCTTCGCGTTCGCGCCCAGCGCCGGTGACTGGATCTCGAGGTCGAGGGTGCGCGTGTCGATCTGCTTCTCCGCGACCACCTTGGCGCCGTCGTCGGCGACCGCGGCCTGCTTCGGAGACGGGGACGGCGCCGCGGTGGCCGCGCCGATCGACATGAGCGCACCTGCCGCCAGCGCGACGACCGCCGCGACGATCGGCACGGGTCTGCGAGTTCGGGTCATTTCGTTCTCATCTCCTCGGGCCTGGAAGCAGTGCGGAAAGCCGGTCCGCGATCACCGCGACGTGGGGCGGGTCGATCACGCTGATGTGGTCGCCGTGCACCCGCACGATTTCGAGCGCCGGGCAGAACTCGTCCCAGCCGAGTGCGTCGTCGGTGCGCAGGTAGCGGGGGTCGAGCGTGGTGGTCAGCGGATGCGGGTCCTTGGCGCGGAACAGCAGCACCGGGCCGGGATAGCCAGCCGGGGTGTAGTTTTCCGCGATCCTCGCGTCCAGATAGGACGTTTGCTGGTGTTCGAGCACCGCCTTGCCCATGCCCGCGACCCGTTCGGCCAGCCGCCCCAGCACGACCTCGTTCCGTTCGTCCTCCCCGAGCGCGGCGAGTTCGTGGCGGGGCAGCCCGAGGTCGACCTGGTAGGTCTGCTCGATGTAGTCGATGAACCGGTGCAGCCTCGCCTGGAGCACCTCGTCCGGGGAGTGCTCGGCCGAGCGCAGGGGAAGGATGGTGTCGATCAGGGTGAGCAGTTCGATCTCGGCGCCGGCTCCGGTGAGCTGCCGCGCCACCTCGAAGGCGAGCAGGCCGCCGAAGGACCAGCCGCCGAGCCGGTACGGCCCGTGCGGCTGGTGTTCGCGGATCAGCTCCACGTACCGCGCGGCCTTGTCCGGCACGGAATCCAGCTCGTCGAGGCGTTCCATGCCGTAGCAGGTCACGTCGGCGTCCAGCAGCCGGACCAGCGGCCGGTACACCGCGGTCGGGCTGCCCGCCGCGTGGAAGAGGAACAGCGCCGGGCTGGTCCCGTCGCCGCGCAGCAGGCGCACCGGCCCGTCGCCGTGCCCTTCCAGTTCGGCGCGCACCACGTTCGCCATCCCGGCGATGGTGGGCACCGAGAACAGGTCCGTCGTCGTGACTTCGCGGCCAAGCTCCGCCGAAACGGCGGCGCGCAATCGTTCGCCGTCCCCGGTTTCGGGGAACGGCACGTCCACCGAGAACTCGTGGTCGCCGAGAACCTGGCGCCAGCGCAACGCCATCCAGCGCTCGGCCAGGTCACGGGTGCCCGGTCCGCCCAGCCGCCTGCCCGGTGCCGGTACGGCCGCGCCTGCCGGGCGGAATCCGCCCGCGAGGTGCTCGGACAGGTCGTCCAGGCTCGCCCCGCGCAGCAGCAGGGGCAGCGGGACGGTCGACCCGAAGTCGCGCTCGATGGTCGCGCGTGCGCGCATGGCCAGCAGCGAGTCCAGCCCGAGGGAAGTCAGCGGGGCTCGCGGGTCGAGAAGGGTCGCGTCCAGCCCCATCATCTCGGCGACCACGGACAGGAGGTGGCCGCGGACGACGGCGTGCGCCCGGTCCGGGTCGTCGGCGGCGAGCGCGCGCAGGGCGTCGACGCCGGACCACGGCCCGGGACCGGCGGGCGATCGGGTGGCCAGTTCCGCGAAGAACGGCCGTTCGGCCAGGCGGGGGAACAGGTCCAGGACGGCCCCGATGTCCAGCCGCGTGATGGCCGTGGCCCCGCGGGCGGAGGCGAGCACGGCCGCGAGCGCGGTCAGCCCCTCCTCGGGTGGCATCGGTTCGAGGATCGGGTTGTGGCTGTCCGCGGCGCCGCCGACTTCGGCCCACGCTCCCCATTGGATCGTGGTGGCGGGCAGCCCGTGGCCACGCCGCCACGCGGTGAACGCGTCGAGCCAGGCGTTGGCGGTCGCGTAGGCGGCTTGGCCGGGTGAACCGAACAGGGCGGCGGCCGAGGAATACGCCAGCCACCAATCCGGGTGCAGGCCCGCGCACGCCTCGTGCAAGCGGAGCGCGCCCTCGGTCTTGGCCCGCCACGCCGTGGCCACCTCGTCCGCGCCCATCGACAGCACCGCGCCGTCGGCGAGCACCCCGGCGGCGTGCAGGGCACCTCGCAGGGGCGTGCCGTCGGCGGTGGCGGCGCGCACCATCAGCTCGGCGACCCCTGGTTCGGCGATGTCGCCGGTCACCACCTCGATCTGCGTGCCGGATTCCCGGATGCCGTCGATGGCCGCCCTCGCCGTCGCGGATGGTTCCCGTCGCCCGGACAGCACGATCCTGGTGGCGCCGCGTTCGGCGAGCCATCGGGCCGCGGCGAGCCCGAGACCGCCGAGGCCACCGGTGATCAGGTACGCGCCGTCGCGCACCACCGGCGGCGCTTCGTCCGAAGTGGACAGCGCGGCCCTGGTCAGTGTCCTGGTGAACCGGTGGCCGTCCCGCCACGCCGACTCGTCCTCGGCCTGGTCCGCAACCAGTTCCCGGACCAGATCGGCGGTGCGGCCGAAATCGACCCAGCTCGCCCGCAGCTCCGGGTGTTCGAAGGCCAGCACGCGGATCAGCCCGCGCACCGCGGCGAGACCGGGGTGCCCGGTCTCGCCGGGGTGCACCACCGCGGCACCCCTTGTGGCCAGCCACAACCGGGGCGGGGTGCGGTCGAGGCCGGTCAGGGTGCGCACGATCTCGGCGACGGCGAGGGTCAGCTCGCGTGCGTCGCCGAGACCGGCGGGTGAGGCGGGGATTCCGGGAAGCAGCACCACGCCGCCGATACCGTCGTGGATCACCAGCTCATCGCGCCGCGTCAGCGGGACGGGCAGCACGCCGTGCCCCAGCTCACCGAGCCGACCCGCGATCGCGGTCAGCTCGCGCCGGGTGTCCTTGTCGTCCGCGTGCAGCACAACCCAATCCCGGCACCCAGTGACCACAGTGGACACCAGCTCGCGCGGTACCCATTCGGCCTGGTAGGCAAGTCTTTCGGGGGTGAACGGCACATCGCGGCGGTTCAGCGGGATCACGGTGACGCGATCGAACTCGGCCAGCACGGTTTCGTCGCGGTCGAGCACCCGGACGGAGCCGGTCCGCTCACCCGCCGAGCCGGGGTGCATCGAGACGGTGGCTTTGGCGGCGCGGCGGAGATCGCCGTACAGCCGTACTCCGGCGAACCGGGTGGCCAGCCACACGCCATCACCCGCGGCGGCGGCCACCGCGCGCACGCACGCGTCACCCAGCACCGGCGGCAGCACGAAACCGGAACCGGCCGCGCCACGGGGAAACTCGATGTCGACGGTCAGATCGGCGGGCTCCACACGGGACGATGGGAGCCGCGTGGTGGTCGCCGCGGTGGCTTCCGCGTGCAGTGCCCAGCCGCCGCCCGAGCGGGCGAACACCGACAGCCGCACAACCTGCCCCCGCTCGGGGACCGCGGACACCGACACCTCGGTGCGCCCGGCCAAGGGCAGGATCCGGTGCAGCACGACCTCGCGCAGTTCCAGCTCTTTCCGCCGGGGCAGGAGTTCCTTCGCCGCGGCCAGCATCAGCTCGGCGAAACCGGCGCCGGGCAGGACCGGGACGCCGTGCGCGGTGCACTCCGCCAGCCAGGGATGCGGGGTGGTGCCGACCTCGCCCCGCCACAGGGACCGGTCGGTCTCCGGTAGCTCGACCCGGTCACCGAGGAAAGGGTGCCCGCGCCGCGCGGTCGCGGCGCCCGGTGCCACCCAGTACCGCTTGTGCTGCCACACCAGGGGCGGAAGATCGATCACCACCCGCTCCGGGTACCGCCGCGACAGCACGTCCGGATGCCCGAGCGCGTGCGTCTCGGCGAGCGCGGCGGCGAATCCGTCCGTGGTGCCGTCCGGATCGCGGTGCAGGGTCGCGATCGTCGCGAGATCGGTGTACCCGAGCGAATCGGCCGTCTGCTCGACCGCCGCGCTCGCGATCGGGTGCGGTGAGATCTCCACGAAGGCGCGGTGGCCGTCGCGCATCGCGCAGGCGAGTGCCTGGGTGAAGCGCACCGGCCTGCGCAGGTTCGCGGCCCAGTACCCGATGTCGAAGGCGGGCCGCTGCCGGGGATCGTCCAGCACCGTGGAGTACCAGGTCGTGCTCGATTCCCCGGGGGGCAGCGGCTCCAGGGCTTCGCGGAATTCCGCCAGCTTCCGTTCCACCGCAACCGAATGACCCGCCCCGTGGACCGGCAGCACTTTGCTCAGCCTGCCGAGGTCGTGCACGTGCGCCGCGAGCCCGGCGACCTGGTCCGCGGGACCGCTGATCGTGCACTGCGACGGCGAGGCGTGCACGGCGACGGTCACCTCGGGGAACCGCGGACCGAGTTCGGCCAGCTCCGCCGGGGACAGTTCCACCACGGCCATCGCGCCGGCGCCTTCGGCTTCCAGGTCTTCCAGCAACGCGGCCCGGTGCACCATCACCCGCACACCGTCCGCTGTGGACAGTGCGCCCACCGCGACCGCCGCCGCCACCTCGCCCATCGAGTGACCGATGACGGCCGAGGGGCGCACCCCGTGGGCCCGCCACAGTCCGGCGAGCGCGACCTGGATGCCGAAGAGGGCGAGCTGCCGGGTGCCCAGGGTGTCGTCGCTCCCCTCGCCGTCGAGCAGCGACGACAGCGGGGCGCCTGCGATCTCCGCGAACACGCCGTCCAGATCCCGCACGGCATCGGCGAACGCGGGCTCCTCGGCCAGTAGCCGCCTGCCCATCGCGGGCCACCCGGAGCCGTAGCCGGTGAACACGAACACCGGTTCGGTGATCCCGTCGATCGCCTTGGCCTGGACGTGCTGGCGCTCGGCGAAGGCGCGCAACCGCGCCCGCAGCTCGTCGTGGTCCCCGGCGGGGATGGCGACGCGTGCCCGCGCCGGATCTTCGCCGTGCACCAGCGCCGACGCGAGATCGGTCAGGTCAACGCCGTCGTCGAGCCAGTCCGCGAGCGCGCGGGCGCGGGACCGCAGACGCTCGGGTGAGGCCGCCGACAGCGCGACGACTTCCTTGCGGGAACCCGGAAAGCGGCGGGAATGCCCGGCGCGCGGCCACTCCTCCAGCACCACGTGCGCGTTGGTGCCGCCGAAGCCGAACGACGACACCCCGGCACGGGCGAGGCCGGGATACCGGGGCCACTCGGTGGTGCCCGTGACGACGCCGAGCCGCCCCGCCGCGAAGTCGATGTGCGGGTTGGGAGTGGTGAAGTTCAAGCTCTTCGGGATCTGCGAGCGCCACAGCGCGGAGACGACCTTGATGAGCCCGGCGATACCAGCCGCGCCTTCGAGGTGACCGAGGTTGCTCTTGACCGAGCCGAGCAGCAGCGGACGGTCTTCGGCCCGCCCCGCGCCGAGCACCGCGGCCAGCGCGCCCGCCTCGATCGGATCGCCGAGCAGCGTTCCGGTGCCGTGCGCCTCGACGTAGTCGACGGTGCGCGGATGCACGCCGGCCTTCGCGTAGACCCTGGCGAGAAGCCGTTGCTGGGCAACGGGGTTCGGGGCCGTGATCCCGTTGGAACGGCCGTCGGAGTTGACCCCGCTGCCGCGGATGACAGCCAGGATCCGGTCGCCCGACCGGCGCGCGTCGCCGAGCCGCTTGAGGACCACGACGCCGCAGCCCTCGCCACGGGTGATGCCGTCCGCGCCGGCGTCGAACGGCTTGCAGCGCCCGTCCTCCGCCAGTGCGTTCACCATCCGGAAGTTCGCCGTGATGACCGGGGACAGCAACAGGTTGACACCGCCGACCACCGCCGTGGCGGCTTCACCGGAGGCGAGCGCGCCGATGGCCTGGTGCACCGCGACCAGCGAGGAGGAGCACGCCGTGTCGACGGTGACGCTGGGGCCGTGCGCACCCAGCGCGTAGGACACCCGGTTGGCCACGATCGAGGCCGCGGCGCCGGTGCTCGACCAGGCGTCGACCTGGCCGAGGTCGGTCATCGTCAGCTGCGCGTACTCGGTCGAGGACAGGCCGACGAACACGCCGCAGTCGGTGCCGCGCAACGATTCCGGCGGGATTCCCGCGGCCGACAGCGCCTCCCAGGTCACTTCGAGCAGCAGCCGCTGCTGCGGGTCCATCAGCTCCGCCTCGCGCGGGGCGATCCCGAAGAACTCGGCGTCGAAGCCGGCGACATCGTCGAGGAACCCGCCGTGCCGTGGCACGTCGTAGCCTTCCGCCTCGGCCGAGAACTGCTCCCAGCGCCCGGCCGGGACCTCGCCGACGGCCGAGCGGCCCTCCGCGAGCATCGACCAGTACTCGTCCACAGTGGACGCTCCGGGGAACCGGCAGGCCATCCCGACGATCGCCACCGGCTCACCGGGGTCGGGCGCCTCGACACCGGTAGCGGTGTCCGGGACTTCGGTACCGGTGGCCAGCACCCTTGCCAGCTCGGTGATCGTGGGCGCGGTCCAGACCAGCGTGCTCGGCAGGTCGCGGCCGAGCAGCGCGCCGATCTCCGCGGCCAGCGTGGTCGCGGCGCGGGAGGACACGCCGAACTGCTGCAACGGGTGGCCGAACTCGTGCTCGGCGACCGTCCTGCCCAGCAGCGCGGACAACCGGGCGGCGAGCCAGTCGCGCCACTGCCCTTCTCCCTCCGGCGCGTTCCCTGCTTTCATCACGCGACCCTCGCGGCCTCGGGCGCCACCCGCTGCCCGCGGCGCCCGGCCGGTGCGGTCTTGCGCGACGGCGGCAGCGCGAGGCGGAAGATCTTCTTCCACACGCTGCCGACCTGCCGGGACAGCGGGCCGGTGTTGTACCGCAGCCCGTAGCGATCGCTGATCTCCCTGACCCTCGGCGCGATCTCCTGGTAGCGGCGCGCCGGGATGTCCGGGAACAGGTGGTGTTCGATCTGGAAGCTCAGGTTGCCCGCCACGAGGTGGAACAGCTTCCCGCCCTCGATGTTGCTCGAACCGAGCATCTGCCGGTAGTACCACTGCCCGCGCGTCTCTTCCTCGCACTCCTGCTCGGTGAAGTCCGCGACCCCCTCCGGGAAGTGCCCGCAGAAGATGATGCTGAACGCCCACAGGTTGCGCACCAGGTTCGCGGTCGCGTTCCCGGTCAGCGTCGCCAGCGCGCCGGGACCGCTCAGCACCGGGAACAGCACGTAGTCCTTGAGCGCCTGCTTGACGCCCTTGTGCCACATCCGGCGGCGAAGGCCCTTGGTCTCCGCCCAGCTCTTCCGCCCGGTCCGGAGCTTCTCGATCTCCAGGTCGTGCAGCATCACACCCCACTCGAAGGCGAGCATCAGCACGAACGCGTACACGGGGTTGCCGAGGTAGTACGGCCGCCACCGCTGCGCGTCGATCATGCGCAGCAGGCCGTAGCCGATGTCGCGGTCCTTGCCGAGGATGTTCGTGAACGTGTGGTGCACGTAGTTGTGGGTGTGCCGCCACTGCTCGGCCGGGCAGACGGTGTCCCACTCGAACATCTTCGAGTTCAGCGCGGGATCGCCCATCCAGTCGTACTGGCCGTGCATGACGTTGTGGCCGATCTCCATGTTGTCCAGGATCTTCGAGATCGACAGCGCCGCCGTGCCCGCGAGCCAGGCGGGCGGGAACCAGCCTGCCCACAGCAGCGCCCGTCCGGCGACCTCGAACCGCTGCTGCGCGGTGACGACGCGCCGGATGTAGGCCGCGTCCTGCTCCCCCAGGTCACCGGCCAGCTCCCGCCGCAGCGCGTCGAGTTCCCTGCCGAGTGCCGCGAACTGCTCGGGGGTGAGCCGCGGAATGCGGGTCGCCATTGACCCTCTCCCTTCCCAGTTTTCGTCCGGTCAGATGTCCACTTCGACGTCGCCGCACGGCGCTGTCACGCACAGCTGGATCCACGCGCCGGTCTCGGTGGTGAGCGCGCCGTCGAGCACGTTGCGGACCGAGCCGCTCGTCTTGACGCTCGAACAGGAGTGGCACACCCCCATCCGGCAGCCGAACTGCGGGCTCAGGCCAGCCCCCTCGGCCTGTTCGAGCACCGTGCGCCCGTCGTTCGGCGTGGTGATCCCGCTGCGCGTGAACCGCAGTTCGCCGCCCGCGTCCCGGACGTCCGCACCGATCGCGGCGGCGGTGAACCGCTCGGCCAGCAACCGGTCTTCGATGCCCTCCTCCACCCACATCGCGCGGACCGCGTCCAGCAGCGGACCCGGTCCGCACACGTAGGTCATCGCGTCCGCGTACCCGGGGGCCACTTCGAGCAGGTGCTCCCGGCGGAACCGGCCGTCCAGCCTGCCCGCGCCCGGTTCCGCGGTGCACGAGAACACCACGTCGAGGCGGGAGCTCGCGGCGGCGGCGAGTTCGGCCCGGTACACGACATCGCCCGCGGCGCGGGTGTAGTGCAGGAACGTGATCCGGCCCGGATAGCACCGGTCGGTCAGCGTGCGCACCAGCGACATCACCGGGGTGATCCCGCTGCCGCCGCTGATCAGCAGGACGTGCTCCGGCAGCACCTCCGGCAGCACGAACTCGCCCTCCGCCTGGGAAAGCGCCACCATCAGGCCGGGTCGCGCCGCTTCCTTGAGGTACCGCGAAACCGTGCCCGCCGGGTTCACCTTCGCGGTGATCTCGATGGTGCCGTCCGCGCGGTCGGCCGAACTGGCCACCGAGAAGCAGCGGGTGCGGCGGACGCCGTCGATCTCCACCGCGAGCCGCACGTGCTGCCCGGCGCGAGCGCCCCGCCAGTTCGCGTTGGGCCGCAGGGTCAGGGTGACGCTGTCCGCGGTGTGGTGCGCGACCCCGGCGACCACGGCCCGCACCTCCCGCACCGACCACATCGGGTTGACCAGCCCGAGGTACCGGTCCACCCCGTGCGGCACGGTCAGCGCGCTGACCACCCGCGAGTCCAGCACCCGGCGCACGTGCCGCCAGCCCGCTCGCGCGAAGCTCGGATTTCGCACCACAGTCAGGCTCCAGGTCGACGGGCAAACGGTGCTGGGGTTATTTTCTGACAAATCGTGTCCGCTGTTTGCCGGCGGACGCGGCGCAGTTAATCGAGCGCTTATGCCGAAAATAAGGATTGGTGCGTGCGTGACGGGTTGTCAAGCGCGTCCTCATGACAAACCGGACAGGAACGGGGAAGCCTCATCCGCGTGAGCAAAAGTGCGGCGGCATTTTAGCATCTCAGGCAGTGGTGGCCGCCGAAGCACCGTCCGAATACGGTTTCACTGGATCGAATGTTGACGGCGTAACAACTTTCCCCGACCGCGCGGCATCAGGCGAGCCGATTCTTGTTACCCGCATGAGCATGACCGGAAGGCGCGTTGCGGATGCCCCGAGCAGATTTTCCCGGCGGCGCACAGACTTGACTTTTCCGCTTTTCCCGTGCGAGTTTCATGAGCGGGCCCGACAGTTCTCCCTGAGCCCGGAGCCCGGTATTGCCCGCCGGGCCCGTTCCGGCCCACTCTGCTTCCCGGTCCGCACACGGAGGTGACAGGACGTGTCCCTGGAGACCGATCGGCCGGCCGCGGGCGGCGCACCGGGCATCCCCGGCACGGCCGAGCGGATCTACGATCTCACCGCCCGCCGCGACGAAGTGGAGCGGATCGCGGAGAAGCGCGCGCTGGACCGGCAGCACGCCAAGGGCAAGCTGACCGCACGCGAACGGATCGAACTGCTCGCCGACCCCGGGTCCTTTGTGGAGCTCGACCAGTTCGCGAGGCACCGCTGCGCGGAGTTCGGCATGGACGCCAGCAGGCCGTACGGGGACGGGGTGGTGACCGGGCACGCGACCGTGGACGGTCGCCAGATCTGCCTGTTCTCCCAGGACTTCAGCGTGTTCGGCGGCAGCATGGGAGAGGTCTTCGGCGAAAAGGTGCTGAAGGTGATGGACCTGGCGATGACCATCGGCTGCCCGATCGTCGGTATCAACGACTCCGGTGGCGCGCGCATCCAGGAGGGCGTGGTCTCCCTCGCCCACTACGCGGAACTGGGGCGTCGCAACGCACACGCGTCCGGCGTGATCCCGCAGATCTCGATGATCATGGGGCCGTGCGCGGGCGGGGCGGTGTACTCCCCCGCCATCACCGACTTCACCGTGATGGTCGACGAAACCTCGCACATGTTCGTCACCGGGCCGGACGTGGTGCGCGCGGTGACCGGTGCGCGGGTCACCGCGGCGGATCTCGGCGGGCCGGCCACCAGCAGCGAGGTCTCCGGCAACGCCCACCACCGCGCGACCGACGAGCACGACGCGATCGACTGGGTGCAGACCCTGCTCGGCTTCCTGCCGTCGAACAACCTCGACCCCGCCCCGGAGTTCGGCGACACCTCCAGCCCCGGCCTGACCGCCGCCGATCTCGAACTCGACCGGCTCATCCCGGACTCGGGCAACCAGACCTACGACATGACCGACCTGATCGCGCGGATCGTGGACGACGGCGAGTTCACCGAAATCCACAGCGCCTTCGCACCCAACATGATCTGCGCGTTCGCCAGGATCGAAGGCCGTACCGCCGGCATCGTGGCGAACCAGCCGCGCCACCACGCCGGGGTGATCGACATCGACGCTTCGGAGAAGGCGGCCAGGTTCGTCCGGTTCTGCGACGCCTTCTCCATCCCGCTGCTCACCCTGGCCGACGTCCCCGGCTACCTGCCCGGCCTGGCGCAGGAGCGGGCGGGCATCATCCGACGGGGCGCGAAGCTGATCTACGCCTATTCCGAGGCGACCGTGCCGATGGTGACGCTGGTGACCAGGAAGGCTTACGGCGGCGGGTACGCGGTGATGGGTTCGAAGCACCTCGGTGCCGACTTCAACCTCGCCTGGCCCACCGCGGAGATCGCGGTGATGGGCGCCGAGGGCGCGGTCCGCGTACTGCACCGGCGCGAACTGGCCGCGTTGCCGGAGAGCGAGCGCGGCGCGGCCGAACACCGGCTGACCGAGGAGTACCGCCAGCGGCACGCCGGCCCGTACCTCGCGGCCGAACGCGGTTACGTCGACATGGTCATCCAGCCGTCGCGGACCCGGCTCGAAATCGCACGGGCGTTCCGGAGCCTGCGGAACAAGAAGCAGACCCTGCCGGCCAAGAAGCACGGCAACATCCCGCTGTGAAGCCGCGTCCTTTCCCCGATGAGGCCGATGATGTCCGTTGTGGACGACCGATGTCGACGGTAGCCACCGCGAGCCGGGTGCGGCGGACCGGTCCGGTACTGGCGGTGGTCGCGCTCATCGCGTTCGTGACCACATTGGACAACACGATCATCGCGGCCGCGGCGCCGTCGATCGGCAGGGAACTCGGCCTGAGCCTGGCGACCCTGCAGTGGATCAGCATCGCGTACATCCTTCCCTACGCCGGTTTGCTGCTCACCGCAGGCGCGCTGCTCGACCGCTTCGGCCGGCGACGCCTGCTGCTGGCGGGCTGCGCCCTTTTCGCCGCGGGCGCGGTGCTCGGCGGCGTCGCGAGATCCGCCGAGTTGCTGCTCATCGCGCGGGTGGCGCAAGGGGTCGCTGCCGCGTTCCTGGTGCCGGGAACCCTCAGCCTGGTCCGGACCGCGCTGCCTGCCGACCGGCGCGCGGTCGCGGTGACGATCTGGACCGCCGCGCTGGCCACTGCCCTCGCACTCGGGCCGTGGCTGGGCGGCGCGCTGGCCCAGTACCTGCACTGGAGCTGGATCTTCCTGAGCAATCTTCCGTTCGTGGCCGCGGCCGCGATCGTGCTGGCGAGCCGGACACCGCCGGAGGAGACCCGGCACGGGGCGCGGGTGCGCCTGCTCGGCGCGGTACTGGTGACCCTGAGCCTGGTCCTGCTGATGGCCTCGGTGCTGACGTCGGCCGGAACCGCGATCGCGCTGGCACTGGGTGCGGCGGGCGCACTGGGGCTGGTCGCCTCCGCGCTGGTCGAACGCCGCGCGGACACACCACTGATTCCCGCACGGCTGCTCGGAAGCCGGGGTTTCGCCGGAGCGAACGCGCTGGTCCTGTTGTGGGGACTCGGTATCAGCGGCGTGGTGTTCTTCACCCCGTTGGTACATCAGGAGTTTCTCGGCGCGAGTCCGGCCGCCGCGGGCGTGCCGCTGGTACTGGTGGCGGCCGCGGTCATCGGCACCACCCCGTTCGTGCCCGCGGTCACCCGTGCGCTGGGACCGCACCGCACGGTGTTCCTCGGTCTTGCCGTGCTCGCCGCCGGGCTGGTCGCGCTGGCGATCGCGAACGACCAGCACGCCGTCGGCCCCCGGGTGCCGGGGCTGCTCTTGGCCGGCGCGGGTTCGGCGTTCACCACGCCCATCACCACCTACGCGCTCGAACTCGTCGACGCGGAGGACGCGGGCATCGCGTCCGGCGTGCTCGCCGCCTCGCGGGAACTGGCCAGCGCGTTCGGGGTGGCCTTCATCGGGCTGGTGCTCACGCTGGTCCAGCAGGACCTTGTGCTGTCCGGTGTGGACAGAGGCCCCGCGCTGGCCGCGGGATACACCGCCGGTCTCGTCGTCGCCGCGGCGTTGCAGGCGGTGGGCGCGGTGCTCGCGCTCGTAGTGCTGCGGCCACCCGGAACACGGCAGAGCTGACCGGAGCGGCCGTCGTGCTACGGAGCCAGCAGGCTGTCCAGTTCGGCTTCGTACAGGCGGACCGGGTCGAAGTCCATTCCGGTGAAGTGCCCGGCGAGTTCGAGTGAAAGCACGCCGTGCAGGCGGGTCCAGACCGACAGGGCGCGGTGCACGGTGGCGGCGGTCGCGTCCTGCTCCCCGTCGATCAGCCGGTGCCCGGCCAGGTGCTCGTCGAACGCGGTGTCCGGCGCGTTCTTCGCATGCGGGCGGCAGGCGTCGAGCAGCGTGCCCATGATCTGCGAGGTGATCGCGGCGGTGTCCTGCGGGGCGTGATAGCCGGGCACGGGCGTGCCGTAGAGCAGGTGGTACCGATGGGGTTCCGCGAGCGCCCAGCCGCGCAGCGCGTGGCCGAGACCGGCGAGGCCGCCGTCCTCCGCGCCTGCGGCGAGCGCGTCGGCGAGGCTGCGGTAGGCGTCCCGGATCAGCTCGGTGATCAGGTCGTCGCGGCTGGCGTAGTAGCGGTACAGCGCGGGACCGCTCATCCCGAGCTGCTTGGCGATCGCCTTCAGCGACAGCGCCGACGCACCCGCCGTGGCGATCTGCTCCCACGCGTGCTCCTTGATCTCCGCGCGCAGCTGGGTCCGGTAGCGCTCACGGGGCGATGTTCCGGCGCCTGCCATGACACCACTCCTTCCGTTACAAGGGCTAACCAACGGTAGCGCCTGTCAGAGCATCCGGCCGCGAGCCTTGACGGCGTGGCAGGCTCATGCCAATGTGTTATATAGGATAACTAAAATGACTTGGAGTAACATCATGAGACGATCTTCCCGAAGAGGGCGATGGGTGCTCGCGATCGCACTGGCCACGGTCGCGGCCGGTGCCGTGCCCGCGACGGCGGCACCGGCACCGGCACCGGCACCCCGGATCGACTGGCAGGCGTGCACCGATCCCGACTTCGCCGGTATGCGGTGCGGCACGATGCAGGTCCCGGTGGACTGGTCGCAACCGCACGGTTCGCAGCTCACCCTCGCGATGACCCTCAGACCGGCGAGCGACCCGGCGCACCGCGTCGGCACCCTGCTGCTCAACAACGGGCTCGGCCGGTCGTCCATCGAGCAGCTCGGGTTCGCGATGCGGAGGCTGCCGCAGTTCGGCGGCGCGCTCACCGAGCGGTTCGACGTCCTCGCCGTCGACCCTCGCGGCGTCGGCCACAGCACACCCGTCACCTGCGCGGAACCGCTGAAGCCCGCCGGCCTGAGCTACTTCCCCGATGACCGGAACGCCTTCGCCGAACTCGTCGCCCACAACCGCAAGCTCGGGCAGAACTGCTTGCGCCGCAACGGTTCCCTCGTGGCGAAGATGGACCAGTCGAGCACCGCGCGCGACTTCGACGCCGTGCGCGCCGCACTCGGCGAGCGGCAGCTCAACTGGTACGGGATCCAGTACAGCGATCTGCTCGGCCGCACCTACGCCAAGCTGTTCCCCGGCCGGTTGCGAACCATGGTCCTGGACACCGCCGTCGACGACACGGTGTCCCCTGCCGCCTGGTCACTTCAGGAAGCGGGAGCCGCCGAAGACTCCTTCAACCGCTTCGCCGCCTGGTGCACGAACGCGCCCGACTGCGTCCTAAAAGGACACGACGTGGCTGCCGAATACGACGCGCTCGTCGACGGCGCGAACCGCACCCCCATCCCCGCTGGCACCACCCGCGCCCCGCTGACCGGTGAGGACATCCAGGCGGCCACTCAGGACCGCCTCACCCTCGCCGAGGTCGCCTGGCCGGTGCTCGCCAAGACGATCGCGAAGGCCCAAGCCGGTGACGCCAGCTCGTTCGCGGGTCCCGCCGACAAGACGACCGACGTGGTGCAGGAACGCGCGCAGGCCTGCGCGGACACCCCGAGGCAGATCCACTCCCACCGCCAGCTTGCGCAGGTGCAGCGGCAGCTCGCCGAAAAGTCGCCGCACCTGGGCGGCGCGGTGTCCTCCGCGCTCGCGATGGCGGGTTGCATCGGCTGGCCGACCCCGCCACGGCCGGTACACGCCGGTGACCCCGTGCAGGGCTCGCCGCCCGCGCTGGTCCTGCAGTCGACGCACCAGTCCTACGCGCCGCATTCGGCGGGCTACGCCATGGCGCGCCAGCTACCCGGCAGCGTCGTGCTCAGCCGCGAAGGCGACGACTACAGCATGTTCATGGTCTCGCAGTGCATCCGGGACGCGGCCAACCGCTACCTGACCGACCGCACCCTGCCCGCCCCCGGCATCGTCTGCACGGACTGACCTGGTGTTCTTCGGTGTAGCTGCGGCCGTTCGGGGTGGTGACGGTCAGGGTGCCGGTGCCGTTGGTGGTGAAGGAAGGTCCAGCCCGGTTCGCCGCGCAGCACGTGGTGGACCCGGCACAGCGGCCGGAGATTCACTTTGTCAGTGCCGCCGCCGTCTTTCCAAGCCTGTGCGTGGTCGAGGTCGGTGTACTGGGCAGGCCGATTGCACCCCGGCATACTGCACGTCCGATGCGTGACGTGGAGGTACTTCCGCATCGCACTCGGCGGCCGGTAGTTTTCCCGACCGAGGTCGACGGGCAGGCCGGTCATGGGTTCGTCGATGATCCGGT